>CALWET010000017.1 GCA_944377385.1 uncultured Lachnospiraceae bacterium
GCATCCCTGTATATGGGCTGGGACACCAGCCTGTTCAGGGTCCCTTCACTGCGCTCGCTGCTGATGGCATCAAAGCCCAGGGCTATGCCTACAAAGGGCCCCAGCAAAGCTATGAAGGAGGTAAAGGAAGGGATCGCATCCCCGCTCAGCGTAAATATCTTTAAAAATATGAAATCCGGATCCGAAGCGACTGCGTCTGACAAATTAGTCAAAGCCCCATATACACCGGCTCCACAGGTAAGGAGCACAAGCACCAGAACGATCAGAAAGCGGCGGCTCAGTATATGGTCCGCAAGCTCCTTTCTGTAAAGCGCATAAAGCCCTCCTCCGGCATGGCGGCATGCCCTCCTGCCTCCAAAACCATGCTGATCCTGGCTTTGCTGTCCTGGTCTGTCCTCTGCTGAGCCAGGGACTGTCTCATTCCCTTCCGGCAAATGCAAATCTTTTAAGCTTTCCCTTGAAACCATTTCCATCTTTTTGCCCTGCCTTTTCTTCCTTTTCAAAATAACGTCTGTATATCTCATCCAGATCCCCGCCTCTCTGGCGAAGCCTGGTCATCAGATAGTCCTTTTCCACGGCCAGATCCTGAAGCTGCCTGCGTACGTCCCTGTCAGACCTTATGACATAATAGTCATTTTCCCTGGTCACCTCCAGCACTCCCTGAAGGTTCTCAAGCATGCGGCGAAAGCCCACATTGTCAGGCCAGGCTGAGACCTCCAGCACATTGACACCGTCTGCGGCTATCTCCCTGGCCAGCTCATTTATCGTGCCGCAGGCTATGAGCCTGCCGTCTACAAACAGGCCTACCCGGTCGCAGATCTGCTGTATCTGATAAAGCTGATGTGAGGATATGAGTATGGTCCTGCCCTCCTCCTCAGAGAGCCTCCTTATCAGCAGCATAAGCTCTCTCATGCCTTCTGGATCTATGCCCAGCGTCGGCTCGTCCATGATTATGACCTGGGGATCCTTCATGAGCACGTCAGCTATTCCAAGCCTCTGCTTCATTCCCCTTGAGTAGGTGCCTGTTTTTTTGTCTGCGGCCTCTGTCATGCCGACCTTTTCCAAAAGCTCGGTACTGCGCTGCTCTATAAGCTCCTCCGAAAGCCCGTTCAGCCTGCCGGTAAATCGCAGATTTTCCCTGCCTGTCATATCGGGATAAAAGCCCACATTGTCCGGCAGATATCCTGTGATCCGCTTTACCCCTATGGCATCTCTGGTACAGTCTGTCCCATCTATGAAGGCCTGGCCTGAGCTTGGCTCGCTGAGTCCCAGCAGCATAAGGGTAGTCGTGGTCTTTCCGGCACCGTTCGGGCCCAAAAGCCCGAATATCTCTCCCTTCCTGATCTCCAGGGAAAGGTCTGCTACCGCTGTTTTTTCTCCGTAGCGTTTGGTCAGTCCTTCCGTCCTGATGATCACATCTCCACGCTCAGCCATGTCTTATCTCCTTCCGTATCTGCGGAATACATAGTAAAGGCCGGCAGCCACTGCTGCTATAAGAGCTACTGCCACCACTCCCCAAAGGGTCTGAGTCTTTACGGATACCCTGAATTCTGCTTCTGCAGAGGTCTCGTCATTGGAGGCGGTAAAGGTCGCAAGATAGTCTCCTGTGATGGAATCCGATCCAGGAGTCACATGGGTCACCACTTCAACGGTGGAGCCTGCCGGTATGGAAGCTATGACATTTCCGTCATTTTCTGCATCCTCTCCGGTCTCATAGGTAACTGTCCAGTCCGAGGGGACCGAAGAATTTATGGTCACATCCTGCAGATCCACATTGCCAGTATTTGTAAGGCTGAGTGTCAGGTCAGAGGCCTTGCCAGCATACCCATCAAAGCTCAACCGTCCCGAAGGAGTGCTGAGCAAAAGCCCATAAGTGCCAGTGATCTCCACTGTCAGCTCTGTGCTCAATGTCTCTTCTGCAGAAACAGCGCTCAGCTCTATGGTATATTCTCCTGCCTCTACCGTATCCGGAGGTGCCACAGCTACGCTTATGCCTTCACTGGCTCCGGGATCCACGTCTATGCCCGCTATCTGGGTGCTGTCTGAGGATGGAGTAAAGCTGACTGTCCAGCCTGAGGGAGCATTCGATGACAGGCTGTAGGAGCGTGCCGTAAGTCCGTTATTTATCAGTGTAGTACTGAAGGAAAAGTCCGTGCCGGCAGCCCCTTCCTGATGGGGATATTCCGAGGTAAAGCTGCCCTCACCCTCATTGGTCTCAGAGGCATTGAGACTGAGCCTGAGCTCATCCGAAGAAGCCGCTCCTGCATCAGCCCTTACCACGACCTCATATATGCCCTCTGAGAGCTCATCGGGAACTGTGATGTGCAGCGTCACCTCTGTCTCTCCACCATTATCCACATGCACTCTGGACACATGGTAGCTTCCGCCCTGTATATATCCCTCAAAGCCCTCCGGCAGTGAGGCTATATATGTATCGGCATCAAGGCCTGTGCCGCTCTGGTTCGAGAGCCGGAGAGATATGTTCAGGCTCTCTCCTGCATTTATTCTTATGCCCGGATAATCCGTGCTGAGAGAAAGCCCACCTGCGGCATAGGCCTTAACCCCTCCCGGACAAAGGGCAATAAAAAAAGCCGCCAGCAAGGCTACAGCGACATAAAACGGCCTTGAAAACGGCCTGAAGAAATTCATACTGCATCTTTTCTTTTCCATAACTACCTCCATATGCCTAAATATAAAAGGGCCATTGAACTGTTTCTCAATGGTCCTATATTACGCATATTTGGTTATGAAACTGTGATGCTTTTGTGTGGATTTTGTGAAAAAAATGTATCCGGGCTACAGTTCACTCCATGGCCAGATTCCCCAAGCTCAAGAGCCTGGAAAGCTGTTTGCTTCCGAACTCCATCATACATATTTTTTTATATCCACATATAGTCTGCCCTTTCTGGTCATGTTCTCCATGCCCAGATATATGAATTTGCCATGTCCCCTTACTGACACACGGCTCCCATCCCTGAGCTGTGCCGAGGGCTTTGAAAGCTCCCTGCCGTCCATGAAGGCTCCTCCCGAGGCAATAAGCTCTGAGGCCAGCTCCCTGGGCAGCTTGAAAACTGCAGCTATGACTGCATCGGCCCTCTCCGAAGCCACATTGATCCTGAGCTCGTAAAACCTTGGCTTTATATCGCAGCTGTCAAGTGGGATCAGACTGCAGCTGACAGAGGTATGCCTGACCCTGAAAAGCTGGTCACATATGTATCCTGCCATGTCTGAGGAGGCAAAGATACAGGCCCTGCCTCCCTCAGTCAGTATATCTCCTATCTTTGACCTTTCGATCCCAAGATTCATGAGAGCTCCAAGATAATCCCTGTGGCTCAGCTCCTCCGTAAATCGTCCGTTAAGGGGCTCTGCACTGATCAGAGACATAAGCTGAGAGGCATACTGGCCTATATATTCGGCCTCCATATATGAGGGCAGGAAAAACGCCATGGCCCGATCCGCATCCTCGTGTCCGCCGAAAAGTGCATAAGAGGGACTCGAAAGCTCCCTCTCCATCCCATGGAATACAGACTGCTCCCTCAGACCGAGGAAATCCGTAGCCCTTATGATGTCGCGGCTGTAGCACTGCTCATCCAGCTCTCTTATTCTATTTTTCAGCAAGGCGTCATCAGCTGAAGTCATCTTTTATCACATCCCATGCTGCATCCAGACTGTAATGCTCTCTGACGAACCTGGCTGCATTAAGCCTCATCGAAAGGCAGAAGTCCTCGTCGCTGTATAGCTTTATTATGTCCTCGGCAAAGCTTTCAGAAAGCAGGGGCTTAGAGCCTGCATTATCTTCTCCGTCCTTTCCGGACTGCCTGTTCAAAGCATCTCCCTCATGGGCCTCAAGCTCTCCCCTGGCAATGGCCATGACGCTGTCTGCATCAGGTATGCCCTCTGCTCCTGTCTCTGTAGTGACCACAGCAGAGCTGTGATAAAGGGCCTCTACCACCTTGCCCTTTACTCCGGCTCCATATCTGAGGGGTACCACCACCAGCCTGGTGCTGTTGTAAAGCTCCGTCAGTCTTTCATCACTTACAAAGCCGAGTATCTCAATACCGGATATCTCCTTGAGAGCTTCTACCCTTTCCGTCACATGGGAGCCTGCCACATAAAGCCTTATGTCAGGTATGGCGGCTTTAAGCAAGGGCCATATATCTTTGGCAAACCAGAGCATGCCATCTTCATTGGGCGGATGTGCAAAGCCTCCCACAAACAGCAGGCCATCTCTTTTCTCCTTTTCAAAGGGGAGCTCCGGAAATTCATCCCAGGTATAGGCGGTTATGGCCTTTGCCCTGATATCAGGCCTCAGCCTTCTGATGGCACTTATCTCCTCCTCCGAAGGGTAATAGACCATATCGGCCCTGTCCATGACAGACAGCTCCACACCCTTCCAGTACTCTGCTTCCCGCTTCGTACGTATGTCGTCGTTTAGCTCGTACTCCCTCTGGAGCCTCATGAAATGCAGGTCATGTCCATAGTATATGCACTTTATATCGGTCTCATCCTTTATGAAGTCGATATACTTTGCGGCTATATGGGGCCTGTTCAGATAGGCTATGTCTATGAAGGCGCTGTGCTCCTTTATCCAGTCCAGTATCGAAAGCTTGAGCTCATTTCCATAGAGCACCTCCACCCCAAGCTGCTGAAGCCCGGTGGTATATGGCTCCTCATGGAGAAAATTATCTCCAAGGAATTTGACATTGAAGCCCTTTTTGAGGAACATGCGTATATACTGATATGTGGTCCTGGAGCCCGCATCCTTGTCCCAGGTAGGCACATAATGATCTATGACCAGTATGCACTTTTTCTCCTGGCTGCGGTCTCTGGCAGTAAAGGGATCCGGGTTGCCGTCATTTACTGACTGTTTTTTGAGCTCCTCTGCCCATTTCTCCCTGAATTTTTCATTGTTTATGAGCTGATAACGCTTCAGGCCGCTGCCCTGCACGTCGGTGCCGTTTGATATGCCCTCAAAGTGAATGACCACTGATCTGGGCTGGTATACTACTCGTTTGCCATGCTTCCTTACCTCAAAGGCCAGGTCGCTGTCCTCGCAGTAGGCCGGTGCATACCTTTCATCAAAGCCGCCTATCTCCTGCCAGAGCTCTCTGCGGATCATGATAGCCGCACCGGATATGTAATCCACCTCTTTGAGATAATTATACTGGGGCTTTTCGGGGTCATCCAGGCGTCCATAATTCCAGCCGGAAGCATCAGACCAGATGATGCCTCCCGCCTCCTGGAGCCTGCCGTCAGGGTATACCAGCTTTGAGCCGCACATGCCTATGCTGTCATCCTGTTCCATCAGATCCGTCAGGCTCTCCAGCCAGCCGTCGGTGACCTTGGTATCATTGTTAAGGAAAAATATATATCTGCCCCTTGAAAGAGCCGCAGCCCTGTTGCAGTTTTTAAGAAAGCCTGTATTTTCCTGGGCCCTGCTTATGACAAGGCCCTCTATATACTTCTCGATCTCTGCCGTGGCGTCAGTGGACACATCATCTGCAAGTATGACCTCGTAGGGTGTTTTTTCAGGATCTGTATGCTCTATGATGGATCTTATGCATGCATAGGTATAGGCCACCTGATTGTACGCAGGTATGACTATGGATACCAGCGGCTCTTCGGTGCCCTCACATTTGGGGAGCCTGAGAAGGCCTCCCTCCTCAAACTCTCCTCCTATGGCAAAATCCCCGGCTATAAAGAGCCTGCCCTGCCTTGTAAGGTATCGCTTCATATAGGTCAGAGGATGCCTTAGTGTGTTATGGGCATAGTGCAGAAGCTTTCTCTTTTTAGTGCCCTGGGGCGCTGTCCTGTCAAAATGCGCCTTGATCCTGCCCATGATCCTAGCATAAAGGCTGCGATGCCTCATCAGATAGGCATTTTCAGAAGCAAGCCTCTGATTCTCATTGTCCTTGGCGCTTATGATATTTTCCAGATTCGTTATATGATTCTGACTGAGCCTTTCTGTCTCATGGAGCCTGCGTATGGCTGTCTTATGCTCCTCTACCTCGTCCTGGAGCCTGAGATTCCACTCGGTAAAATCCTCAAGCCTTTTGAGGTCGGCCTTTATCTCAGCCACTGTCTTTTGTCTGCGCAGGAACCTGGAGGAAGGATTTTCCGCCGTGTCTCCGTTTACAAAGCTCTGGAAGGATTCCTCCCTTTCCTCACAATCAGAAAGCACCTCTCCTTTTATGCCAAATAGGGCCAGGAATTCTGTCACATCCTTATATGCATAAAGAGATTCCCTGCAGGACTCATACCAGTATCTGAGCATCCTGTACTTTACATGATCTCTGTTTGGCGCTATGTCAAAGACCCATTCATAATCTATGAGCCACCTTGCTTCCTCCGTGACCATGACGTTTTCAAACACCAGATCCAGATCATGGCACGCAGTGACTCCGGTCCCCATCAAGCGCTCCAGCTCATCCTTGATCCTGCCTACCGGGGCTCTGCCCTCCTCTATCTCAGCAGAAAGGAGCTCGGAAAGAGGCCTGCCCTTGAGATAATCAAACTCGGCATACATGAGTCCGCCCGGACCTCTGCCTATTTTCGGCTCAAGTATCCTCAGATCTCTTCCCTTCATCGTATCTGAAAGGAGCCTGAATTTATGCTCAAAGGAAAGGATATGCTCATTGCCCTCCTTTGAAAGGGCCGTCTTTCTTACATATCTGCGCCCTTCTGACTCAAATATCTCTGTCCTGAGACGGAACCTTTCTGCCCTTCTCCTGTTATATCTGATATATATGGGCAGTTCTTCCTCTGACAGCTCTATGGCCCTAGGCGCACTCATGAGCACAAGCTCCGGAAGCTGTTCTCCATGATAATCCATCAGGAGCGTAAGAAATGAAGGGGCAAATGCCCTGAACTCTCCCATTTCACTGAGCCTGCCATAAAGAGCCTCCTGATCGCATAGAGAAAGGCTGTCTGCCGAAAGGCTCGTATATATGCCTCTGAAATCAGATCTGCCCGGCCGATATGCATCAGAGAATATGTCCCTTGCAAGGCTCATATCAGGAAGGGGATAGTACCTGCGGCATCCAGAAAAGGCCAGGCCCCGTTCCATGGCTTCAAGCTCGGAAAGAGATCTTACACACTCGCCCTCTCTCTTTTCCTCTCCGGAAAAGTACTTGAGAGCACAGGAATCGTCCATGGCATATATAAGTGATCCATGAGCTTTAAGAAAGCCGGCACAAAAGGCCAGGAAATCCGAGGGCTCCTGGGTCTTGCAGACAGACTGCATGAGCTCCTCATCCATATAAGGTATCAGGACCAGATCATAGAGCTTTTTAGGGCACTGCTTCAGATAGCCTATTGCAGGGGCCTCATCGCCTCTGCTCTCCATCCTCTTCCTTGCTGCCAAAAGCCCATCTCCGGGATCAAATATATCAAAGCTCTTTACAAGCTCTGCCAGGTCACAGAAGGCCCCATATTCAGCTCCGACGCAGAGCACATCCATGTCCTTTTTCAGGGGGAGCCATTCCATCAGATTTGCCCTGTCCTGGCTGATAGCATAGTAAAAGCGCGGATCATCCTCCGAAAGGAGTATGCTCCGCTCATCCTTTTCCTCTAATTTTTCTATCAGATCATATATAAATCCATTCATTTCGTCTTGATCAAAGCATCCTGGCATGGGTCTCGGATTCCATGTCGTAGACACCTACCGTATTTTTATTTGATATGACGGTGATATTCAAGAGATCATACATCCTGTGATAGACCGTATGCTCTCCCTGTTCAAAACCGGTACAGCTCATGCTGATCAGGTATTCTCCCCCCTGAAGGTTCATCCTCTGGGTAAAGCTGACCTCGTATCTGTCGCCGGCCCTGACTGGCTTTATGTCCACTCCCTCAAACATGGTATTGGTGCCCGTCAGGTCGTTGCCCTTTTTGTCTTTGATGGTAAAGGTAAATATGGGAGCCGCTATATCATCGAAAAAGCGTATCCTCTCCCTGATGGTAAAGGTCTCGCCCTTGAGTATAAGGCTCGTGAGCCTGCCGTTATGATCCTCTATGCCATAGTCATAGATCTCTGCTTTGCCGTTTCCATATTCGCTGACATTGGGATTAACGGTCATCTCCTGCTTCATGGGAGCATCCTCATCCTGAGTGGAGGCACCTGAAGCTGCCTTAGCCTGGACTGCCCTGGGTCGGGCTTCCTCCTGGGCTTCCGCCTTTTCCTCCTCTGAAAGCCTGTCATACTGGCCTGCAAGTATCTTTTTATAAAGATCCACCATATCCCCAGGCTTTCCCTCGGATATCTTTTCTCCCTTATTCAGCAGCACTACCTTGTCGCAGTATTTCATGACCGAGCCCATGTCGTGAGTGACCATCAGTATGGTGGTGCCCCTTTTCCTGAGCTCGTCCATGCGGTGATAGCACTTTGCCTGGAAGAACACGTCTCCCACGGACAGAGCCTCATCCACGATAAGGATCTCCGGGTCCACATTTATGGCCAGGGCAAAGGCCAGCCTCACGAACATTCCCGAGGAATAGGACTTTACCGGCTGATAGACGAAGTCCCCTATGTCGGCAAATTCAAGTATGCCCGGCAGCCTTTCATCCATCTCCTTTTTGGAAAAGCCCATCATGGTGCCGTTCATATATACATTTTCTATCCCTGTATATTCACTGTTGAAGCCGGCTCCCAGCTCCAAAAGGGCTGAGATCTTGCCATCCACATTTACATAGCCCTGGGTCTTTGTAAGGACCCCGGAAATGATCTTTAGTATGGTGGATTTTCCTGAGCCGTTGGTCCCTATTATGCCGCAGGACTGGCCCTTTTCCACGGAAAAGCTGACATCCCTCAGGGCATAGAAATCCCGGTGCAGGCTGCGTCCCCCTATGGACAGGCTTTCCTTCAGCCTGTCTATGGGCCTGTCATAGAGCCTGTATATTTTTGTAACGTTTTCTACTTCGATTATATTTGACATTATCTTGCGGAAAGCCCCGCCACAAACTCCTCTATACGATCAAGCGCCCGTTTAAGATCCTTTAATGAATAGGCATAGGATATCCTGAGATGTCCTTCTCCGGAGGCGCCAAAGGCAGTGCCAGGCACCACGGCCAGCTTTTTGCTGTGCAAAAGCTCCGTGGCAAACTCATCAGAGCTGAGCCCAAAACGTGAGATGTCAGGAAATACGTAAAAGGCACCCTTTGCCTCAAAGCAGCCTATCCCCATATCCCTGAATCGCTTGAGCAGATACCTGCGCCTGTGATCATATTCATTTCTCATCTCTTCAATGTCAGGGTCTCCGTTTTTCAGCGCCTCGATACCGGCGTACTGGGCAGTGGTGGGCGCACACATGATGGCATACTGATGTATCTTCAGCATCTGCGCCATGATCCGCCTTGGAGCCGCTGCGTATCCAAGCCTCCAGCCTGTCATGGCATAGGCCTTTGAGAAACCGTTTATGACCACGGTCCTCTCCCTCATGCCTGGAAGTGAGGCTATGCTGACATGTTTTTTGTCTGTATAGTTAAGCTCAGAATATATCTCATCGCTTACAACAAAAAGATCATGCTTTATTACAAGCTCTGCAATGGGCCTCAGGTCCTCCTCCTCCATAATGGCTCCGGTAGGATTGTTGGGGTAATTTATCAACAGGACCTTTGACCTGTCCGTAATGGCCGCCTCCAGATCTCTGGCTCTGAGCCTGAAATCATCCTCGTTCCTGAGATCTATGACCCTGGGCACTCCACCTGCCAGTATGGCACAGGGCTTATAGGATACATATGCCGGCTCCGGTATTATGACCTCGTCTCCCGGATCAAGCATGGCTCTCAGGGCTACGTCTATGGCCTCAGAGCCTCCTACGGTGACCATGACCTCATGATCCGGGTCATAGCTCAGGCCATATTTCCTGTCAAGCAGCCTGCTGATCTCGTCCCTGAGAGCTTTAAGTCCGGCATTCGGCGAATAAAAGGTCTTGCCCTTTGTCAGAGAATATATGCCCTCCTCCCTGACATGCCAGGGAGTGTCAAAATCCGGCTCGCCCACTCCCAGAGAAATGACCTCCGGATCATTCATCTCTGATACTATATCAAAAAACTTCCTTATCCCCGAGCTGGGAAGCTCCTCTATGAAGCTGTTCAGAGGGCTCCTCATGACAGCTCCAGCCTTTCGTCTTTTTTAGGGCCCTCTATAAGTATGCCATGGTCCTTGTAGTTCTTTAGCACGAACTGGGTGGAGGTGCTCAGCACTCCGTCTATGGTGGACAGCTTTTCTGAAACGAACATGGCCACCTCTCTCATGGATCTGCCCTGTATGAATACGGCAAAGTCAAAGGATCCGCTTATGAGCTGTATGCTTGACACCTCGGGATACTGCCAGATACGCTCGGCTATCTGATCAAAGCCCACTCCTCTCTGGGGGCTGACCTTGACCTCTATAAAGGCATCTGCCTTTTCCTCATCTGTCCTGTTCCAGTTTATGACAGTCCTGTAGCCGCAGATCACATGCTCATCCTCAAGCCTTTCGATCTCGGCAGCCACCCTGTCCTCATCCTCTCCAAGCATCGCCGCAATCTCAGAGGCACCAAACTTGGCATTTTTTTCCAGAATATCCAGTATCTTTTCTCTCATAGCGCTGCTCCTCCTTGCCGTCTTATAATTTCAGCTCCACCTTACGTCCTGTAGGCTGGTAGGCATAATAACGCACTCCGGCTGCGTTCAGCATCCTCTTGGACGCCCTTACTGCCGGTGTATCGGCATATTTATCATCAGCATATATCAGGGTCTTTATCCCTGCCTGGATGATGGCCTTGGCACATTCATTGCAGGGGAAAAGGGTCACATAAAGCTTTGTACCCTCCAGTGAACCGCCTCTGTAGTTAAGTATGGCATTCAGCTCGCTGTGGGTGCTGTAAAAATACTTTGCATTATAGGGATCATCCTCCTGATGGGCTTTTCCCCAGGGAAACTCGTCATCACTGCAGCCTCTGGGAAAGCCATTGTAGCCCATGCTGAGTATCTTGTTGTCCTCGCTGACTATGCAGGCTCCGACCTGAGTGCTGGGATCCTTTGAGCGAAGGGCTGAAAGCTCAGCCACACCCATAAAATACTCATCCCAGGTGATATAATCCTCTCTTTTTTCCGACATGGACTCCCTCCTTTACATATATAAATGAGCATGCCTGTAAAGCTCATCCTCGCTTGGCCTTCTCAGGTATGCTGTCTCTTCTCCGTCAATGCGTCTGATGGCCGTGCCCTTTTGAGCCGTGCCTATCAAAGCCGCAGCCCCGCTGCCCATCGCAGCCTTTGCAGCCTTCATGATGCTGAAGGCCTCTCCCTGGCAGAGCCATATACCTGTCCCGTCAGAGCGGAGCCTGTAGGGATCCAGAGAAAAGGCCTCACAGAGCTCTATGGTCTGCTGCAGCACAGGTATGGCACGCTGGCTGAAATCAGCTCCCAGCCTGTTAGATCTAAGGAGCTCCCAAAGCGCCGCATAGACGCCTCCTTCTCCTGCCTCCATATAAAGCCCTTTTTCAGAAAATACTTTTTTCAGCTCTATAAGCTCCAGGGGAGCTTCCGACTCCGGCTTTACAAGAGGGGCAAAAAAGCTCTCGCTATAATGCAGGGAAAGCTCTCTTCTCCATCTCTGATCCTCATATATCAGCCTGCTGCCAAAAAGTCCGGCATAGCCTGTCATCACTATGTCATACATAAGTCAAGCTCCAAAGCCAAAGCTGATCCCCCTGGCTGCCTGCGCAGGCACCTTACAGGGCATAGGCAAGCAGAGGCACTACCATGGCAAGCACCAGCAGTATCGCTACGATCACGGTGATCATCTTCCTTGTTTTCCTGTTCATATCCTTTACTCCCATCTGTTTTTTATAAATAAGGCAGCCCGACAGTCCGGACCGCCGTCTTTTGGACATTATACTTACTTTTTCCCTCTACTTCAAGCCTTGGCCGAGGGACAGAGCTCCCGCAGGAAGCAGCGTTCACATTCAGGCTTCCTTGCCGTGCATATCGTACGTCCAAGACTGATGATGTCTATGTTCCAAAGTATCCAGTGATCCTCTGGCAGAAGCTCCATCAGATCATACTCGACCTTGACGGGGTCGTCAGAGTCCGTAAGGCCCAGCTTTTTGCTGATACGCTTTACATGCGTATCCACGACTATGCTCGGTAT
Source organism: uncultured Lachnospiraceae bacterium (assembly GCA_944377385.1). Classification (GTDB taxonomy): domain Bacteria; phylum Bacillota; class Clostridia; order Lachnospirales; family Lachnospiraceae; genus Avilachnospira. The sequence goes on from CALWET010000017.1 coordinate 12,137, forward strand.
ATTGTAGATATTCCCCCTGATGACATTGGCAGTCTTTCTGCCGACTCCCGGGAGCTTTACGAGCTCATCTATGTCCTCCGGCACCCTTCCGTCATATTTTTCAAGGAGCTCTCTTGCACAGGCAATGATATTCTTTGCCTTATTATTGTAAAAACCTGTCTGATATATGTCCCGCTTCAGCTCCTCCAGATCTGCATCGGCAAAGGACCTGAGGTCAGGATATTTTTTATAAAGCTTCTCCGTCACCTTGTTTACACGCTCGTCAGTGCACTGAGCGCTCATGATGGTGGAGAACAGGAGCTGCCAGGCATTTTCATGCACAAGATAGCATCTGAGGTCCGTACCGTATTCCCGGTCCAGGGCCTCAAGTATCCCCTTTATCCTCTCATTAAGCTGTTTTCTGCTTTCCTTTTTCATACTGATATTATATTGCCTCCGGCAGCCTTTTTAAGTCTGTTCATGACAGCGAAGCCTATGTCATGCTCATCCACTCCCTCTGCCACTATGTAATCCACACCGCATGCATCCATTTCCCTGAGAGCAGCAAACAGCTCCCGGGCCCAGGACTCCTCGTCACTGCTGCTGCCTATGTTTATGATCAGCAGCTCTCCCAGCCTGTAAAGCAGGATGGGTCCCTTGACCTCAGTGCTCATAAAAGGAAGCTCCTTTGAGGCCTTCAGCCTGATCAGCCTGCCGCAGACCTCCTCGGAGGCGATCATGCCTGTCTTTAATCCCTGGGATAGCCTTTCCTCAGCAATGGAAAGCATCCTGTCTGCTATCCTGTCCTCAGTCCCGTCAGTAACTATGACCATGGGCGCCTTGGGTGCGTAGTGCCTGTATTTCATGCCGGGTGCCTTGGGATGCACATCCTTTTCCAGAGGATGCTCCACAGCAGGATCCACTGCTATATCCTCTCCAAGCACAGCCCTCAGCATTTCCCTGGTGACTGCCCCTGGCCTGAGGAGCACCGGCCTGTCCCCACTTACGTCCACTATCGTGGATTCCACACCGATATCACTGCTGCCTCCGTCCACCACTGCCTCTATCCTGCCGGCCAGGTCCTCCATGCAGTGCTCGGCCATGGTGGTGCTGGGCCTGCCTGAGGTGTTGGCGCTGGGAGCAGCCACAGGTACCCCTGAAAGGCGTATCAGCTCTCTTGCCACCCTGTGGGATGGCATGCGCAGAGCCACCGTTGAAAGCCCTCCCGTAGTTTCCATGGGAACGATGTCAGCCTTTGGCATGATCATGGTAAAGGGTCCCGGCCAAAAAGCTTCGGCAAGCTTCCTTGCGGTATCGCTGTATTCCGCAACCAACAGCTCTATCTCGTCAAAATCCGTGATATGGACTATCAGAGGATTGTCAGAGGGACGTCCCTTTGCAGCATATATACGCCTTGAGGCATCCTTCATGAGAGCATTGCCTCCAAGGCCGTAGACAGTCTCGGTAGGAAAGGCCACAAGCCCTCCCGAGCCAAGTATGTCCGCAGCCTTTCTGAGCTCAGCCATATCAGCCTCACTCAGACTGCCGGTCCTTTTATAGTCTTTAAGCTCATAAAGTACTGTATCCATATCAGCCCTCACAGATCTGGTCCTGATCTACTGATTCATATCCAGAAGCTCCCATACAGAAGCGGGCTCAAAGCCCAGTCTCCATCCGGCCACTCCTGCAAGTCCGTATTCCCTGATCTTGTCCAGCTTCAGCCCAAGGGATCTTTCATCCTCAAGCCATATGCGCTGGAGCTCATTTCCATCCTGCTTTTCTCCGTAATACTGCCCGCTTTCCTCGTCCCAGGTTATCTCAAAGCCATTCTGCTCAACATAGGCCGCAGCCTCCGTCATGCCCAGGGCGCTGGTACCAAGCTCAGAACCTTCGTCTCTCTCCCTCCATATCCTTGTATAGAAGGGTACGGCATTTATGAGGTGCTCTGCCTCCACCTCCTCAAGAGCCCTGGTGATGCCAAGCTCCGTGTAGCCTATCGAGGATACGGAGCCGGCTGTTTCCGACGAGGCATTGTATTCATCATAGCCCATGATGACCACATAATCTGCATATATGCCCTGCTCGGACAGGTCATAATGGTCATTGAACTCATAGGGCACATAGTTATCTATGGACAGGGTCAGCCCCCTTTCATGGCAGGCAACAGACAGCTCTCTGATAAACTGCACATAATTAGGCCCTGCATCCTGGGGAAGGCTCTCAAAATCCAGATTGAAGCCATCATAGCCATAGGCCTCGGCATCCGCCATGAGCCTCTGTATGAAATCCCTCCTGTTGGAGCTTGTGGCAAAATAATCTCTGGTGCTGAAATCCGAAAATCCCGTGGGATCGTTGAAATTATCCACCACTGCCCAGACCTTTATGCCCATGGCATGGGCCTTGTCCACATATTCCCTTGAGGAAAAGTTGTTATAGCCTCCGTCTGCGCTGTTTATCTGTATCCAGGTAGGGCAGATCACATTCATGTGCCCTCCGGTATTTGCCACATGCTCATCAAAGCCTGCATTTGCAGCGCTGCCCATGACCAGATGCCAGGACATGACCACCTTTTCATCCAGCATGGCATACTGAGGCCTTGGATCCTCATAGGCCCTGTCATAGCTCTGCTCATAGGACTCTCCAAGCCTTTTCGACTGGCAGTAGCCTATAAAGCCGTCCTGTGTCACCACCCTGGACCAGTTTTCCGTGGAATCAAGCACGGTGACCACGTCACCCTTTTGCATGTCCGTCAGTACCTCGGCCTTTATGCCGCTGTTTACACGAAGGCTCGTATCCTTCTTTACCTCGGCATCCTGTACCGTGCCGGGATCATAATATATGAATATCCTCTTTGCAGAAACCTCATCGCCGGCAAAGCTCCTGAACCAAAAGCTGCTGAGCCTGCTCTCTATAAAGGAGCAGGAAAGGAGCATCTGTCCTTCGTCATCCAGGATGAATATGGGATGTCCGGCCTCGTCCCTGCTGTCAGCCGTATAATCTAGTATCTGATCCGGCAGCACATATGTCAGAAGCTGCTCTGCGCTGCTCCAGAAAAATCTGCTGGAAACATTGTCGTGGACATAGCTTATGGGCAGATAGACCTCTCCCTCCAGAGCAGTGGCCCTGATCTCGTTGTTTCCCACATTGTTGAAATATATCTTGACCTCATCTCCAGCCACCTCGAACCATTCATTCAGGTCCTTCCTCTCCTTTGAGGGGGTGTACTTTTCTATGATGGGTCCGCCGATCATATAGCCTATGATCACAAGGCACAAAAGGGCAACCACAGCCAGCAATCTGCTGCCGCCGCCTCCCCTTCGCTGTCTCCTTGATCTGCGCCCGTACTGCTCCTGCCTGTCCTCATCGTCCAGCAGGAATTCCATGGACTGGACCTCTTTGCCATATGAGCTTTTCTGTCTGCGTCTTTTTGCCATACATTTCCTGCCTTTGTCATATATAAAGGTAACTTGATAAGTATAACATCTCACATATATAAATTCAATTTCCTGGAGCGATAGCCTTGTCAAAATCGATAAAATTTTTATTAAAAAGCCCTCTGCGCATTGATTACTTGCATTTTTTGGTATATTATTAAGCCGAGGTAGAAGATGAGGATAGAAAGAATCAACGAAAATTCCATAAGGTGTATACTTACAAGCTTTGATCTGTCAGTGAGGGGTGTCAATCTCCGAGAACTGGCCTATGGTTCAGATAAGGCAAAAAAGCTTTTCCAGGAGATGATGTCCCTGGCAAATGACGAGGTTGGCTTCAATGCCGAAAACACGCCTATCATGATCGAGGCCATCCCCATGATGGGTAATGCCATCCAGATCGTCATCACAAAGGTAGAGGAGCCCGAGGAGCTGGATACCAGATTCTCCAAGTTCTCGGCTTCCAGAAATCCCTCTTCAAATGATGACTGGCTAAAGAAGCTTACGAATGAGCTCCTTGAGGGCTCTGACGGACTGCTTCAGAAGCTTCGTGAAAGCGGTATACTCAGATCCTCAGAGGGCAGGCAGGAGCAGGCTCAGTCAGGCGCTTCCGGCACAGCTTCGCAGGCACAGCCCACAAGGGAAGAGGATGCTTTCAGGATATTTGCCTTCGACGATCTTGATAAGGTAATAGCAGCTTCAAGGATCATTGCCTCATTTGACATAGATTCAAGGCTCTACAAAAAGGAGTTCGGGGATAAGTATTATATCCTCGTGCTTAAAAACGGGCAGCAGGACCCCGAGGATTTCCACAAGGCCTGCAATATGATCGCTGAGTACGGGCGCAAGCTCAAGGCCAGCAGGACAGCCCTCGCTTATTATGACGAGCATTACAGGACCATGCTTGCAGACCATGCGATCCAGAAGCTCAGCAGGATCTGAACAGTTTCCATGAAGAAAGGATAAAACGATATGAAACAGATAGACAAGGACATGACCATAGGCACACTTCTGCAGGTGGATGAGCTGATAGCACCGATACTCATGCGTTCAGGCATGCACTGTCTCGGCTGCCCTGCTTCCCAGATGGAGACTTTGGAGGAGGCATGTATGGTACATGGCATCGACTGCGACACATTGGTCAGCAATATCAACGAGGTGCTTGCTGACAGATAAGGAATTTCCGGCAATACATAAAAACGCTTTTGGACTGATCTGCCAAAAGCGTTTTTTCTTTTGTGTATTTTGTTTTGCCTTATAAAAGAAGGGTTACAGAACAAAGCCTGTTGGTAAAAACTGAGTTTTTAGCCGTATACCCTCTCACGGCTGACAAACCTGGTGGTGGAAGCCTGCCAGTTGAGAGTCACCGTGCCTATCGGGCCGTTCCTCTGTTTTGCTATGATGACCTCGGCCTCGCCCTTTTTGTCGGAATCCGGCTCATAATATTCATCACGATAGAGGAACATGACTATGTCCGCATCCTGCTCTATTGCTCCTGACTCTCGAAGGTCAGAAAGCATGGGGCGCTTGTCTGCCCTCAGCTCACAGGCTCTGGAAAGCTGTGACAGGGCTATGACGGGGCAGTCCATCTCCCTGGCCAGGGCCTTGAGAGACCTGGATATCTCAGAGACCTCCTGCTGCCTGTTGTCATTTTTTTTGGAATTACCGCTCATGAGCTGAAGGTAGTCTATGATGATCAGATCCAGCCCCTTTTCAAGCTTAGCCTTTCGGCATTTGCTCCTGAGCTCCGGCACCGATATGCCCGGTGTGTCGTCTATAATTATATTGGAGCCTCCTACACGGTCAGCCGAATCTATAAGCTTAGGCCAGTCGCTGTCTGAGAGCTTTCCTGAGCGGATCGACTGGGCATCCACGCCTGAGTCCATAGAAAGCATACGATTGACCAGCTGATTTGAACTCATTTCCAGGGAAAATATCATGCAGGGCCTGTTCTTTTTTATGGCCACATATTCCAATATATTCAGGACAAAGGCTGTCTTTCCCATGGACGGCCTTGCTGCTATGAGTATCAGGTCAGATGGCTGAAAGCCTGTGGTCATGTAATCCAGATCCGTAAAGCCCGAGGGCACTCCAGTGATATGGTCCTTCAGCTGGGAGGCCTCCTGGATCTTCTGCATGACCTCGACCACCACATCATCTATCGGGGTATAATCGGCAGCTCCCTTTGCCTTGATGAGCTCAAAGAGAGTTTTTTCAGTGTCATTGAGTATCTCCTCGGTATCCTCGCTGCCCTCATAGCACTTTTGTACTATCTCTTCACTGGCCCTTATCAGCCGGCGAAGTATGGCCTTGTCCCTGACTATCTCAGCATAGGAACGGGCATTGACAGAGGTGGGTACGGCTCCCAAAAGGTCCCTGAGAAAATCAGCTGTCTGCATCTCTGGGGGTGCTCCGTCTCTCTGAAGCCTGTCCCGTACAGTCACCAGATCCACTGGCCTGTCCTCAACATAAAGCTCACGTATGGCCTCAAACATGATGCCATACTGACGATGATAAAAATCCTCCTTTGTAAGGATCTCCACAGCCTCAGTTATGGCATCCCTGTCCATCAGCATGGAGCCCACTACCGACATCTCGGCATCTATGCTGGAGGGAGCTATGCGCTTTAAAACATTTTCCTCCATCTGTCAGGCTTCCTCTACCTTGAGTATGATCTCCGCATTTATGTCCTTATGAAGCTTGAGCTTCACTGTCTGAGTCCCCAGAGCCTTTACCGGCTCCATGACTATCTTTTTCTTGTCTATCTCGACCTTTGCCGTATCCATGATCGTCTTTGCGACCTCTTTTCCGGTCACCGAGCCAAAGGTCTTGCCGTCTTTACCGGCCTTGATCCTGACCACAAAGGTCTTGCCATCCAGGATCGCCTTTACATCCTTTGCGCTCTGAACTCTTGCAGCCTCCAGCTTTTCCATGTTTGCATTCTGGAGCTTGAGATCGTTCAGATTGGCCGCATTCGCCTCTACTCCAAGCTTTCTCGGTATGATATAGTTTCTGCCGTAGCTGTCATTTACCTTTACCACGGTCCCCTTTTTTCCAAGACTCTTTACATCCTCAAGAAGTATGATCTGCATTATAATATGTCTCCTTCATCCATCATCTCATCTATGACTGCTTTAAGCTGTTTTTTTGCCTCTTCTATATCCATTCCCGGTATCTGAGCTCCGGCGACTGATTTGTGTCCGCCTCCGCCCAGCTTTTCCATCATTACCTGGACATTGACCTCGTCTATGCTCCTGGCCGAAAGATATATCTTCCCGTCATAAGGCGTCAGGACGATGGCAGCCTTTATGCTGCGTATATCCAGCAGGCTGTTGGCCGCCTGGGCTCCCACCACCGTCGGAGATTCAGTGCCCTCGGGATCACATACGCCTATGGCAAAGCAGTCTCTGTATATCTCTGCCTTGTCCACCGCATCGGCCTTTGCCCTGTAATCCTTGAGCCCGTCCCTGAACATCTTTCTGACTCTGACTATATCGGCTCCGTTCCTCTTGAGAAAGGCTGCCGCCTCAAAGGTACGCACACCGGTCTGATTGGTAAAGTTCTGAGTATCCACCACCATGCCGGCATACATGGCATCGGCCTCCTGGGGTCTGAGCTTTATATCGTCTCCTATATACTGAAGTATCTCCGCAACCAGCTCCGAGGCAGAGGAAGCATAGGGCTCTATATATGAGAGCACTGCATTTTTTATCTCCTCCGAGGCCTTTCTGTGATGATCGAGCACCACCACCGTGTCACAGGCATCTATGAGCCTTGGCTCCTCCGTATAACTGGGCCTGTTTACATCGGAAATGACAAGTATGGTCTTGCTGTCCATGAGCTCCAGAGCCTTTTCTCCACTGACGAACATATCCTTTGGATAATCAGGATCCTCCAGGAAAAGCTTCATGATATGCTTGACGGAGTTATCCGAGCTGCCCATGACTATATGCGCCTTTTTGCCATAGACATTGGCTATCTTCCAGAAGCCTATGGCTGCACCAAGGCAGTCCACATCTGCCATTCTGTGGCCCATGACCATGAGCCTGTCCTTGGAATCCAACAGCTCCTTGAAGGCATGAGCCTTGACTCTGGCCTTGACTCTGGTGGTCTTTTCCACGGCCAGGGTCTTTCCGCCAAAGTACTGTATCTCCTCGCCCTCCTTTATGACCGCCTGATCTCCGCCCCTGCCCAGGGCCAGGTCTATGGCTGTCCTGGCTGCATCATAATCTCCGGCATAGTCTCCGCTCTCCATGCCTATGCCTATGCTCAGTGTAAGGGCCATCTCATTGCCGATGTTTATGGTCTTGACATCGTCCAATATGGAAAACCTGTCATCTATGATACGGCGCATGTCGGCATCCTTGATGATGAAGAAATACTTGTCCTTTTCCAGCTTCTTTACAACTCCGCCCATGGCGCTGATATAGTTGCTTATCTTTCTGTCCACAAGAGCCGTGAGCAGGGACCTCCTGACCTCCTCCACAGTCTCCAGGGCCTCATCATAGTTATCCAGGTAAATGAGGCCTTCGCAAAGCATGTTGTCCTGGAAAAGCTGCCTGGTCTCGATGAGATCGGTCTCATCAAAAATACTCAGCACCACTACGGATTTGTCAGCCTCCTCCAAAAGAGCTGCCGCCACATCATCGTCATCTGCAAGCAGGGTGCGCATCATCTCTATGGAGTAGCGCCTGTCTCCAAAGGCACTGTGTACCAGGACATCCTCCTCCTGATCAAGGAGCATCTCCCTGGTTATGTCCGGAAATACAGCCTGTACATGAGTGACGCTGGCATGCTCGTTCCTGAGTATCTCGGAAAAGGCCTTATTCTGCCAGATGATATACCCTTGGGTATCGCATATCACATAGGGATGATCCATGTCATTCATCATCCGCTTCTGCACATTGTCGAAGCCCTGGGCAAAGCTGACCAGCCCTCCAAAAAGTGCCCGTCTGGAATAAAAATATATCCAGAGCGCTACAGCAAAATAAAGAATGGTAAAGGCAGTCATAAATACGGCTGTCTGAGGGCTCAGGGCTATGAGCAGCAGGTTCATGAGCAATACAAAGCCTGACAGTATCAGGGGCCACCTCAGATAAACCGATATGGACAGATTTGTCATCCTGTTTTTTTTCATATCTTCATTCCACAGCCTCCCTAAGAGGCCTGTATAAAAAGCAAAATAAAGTCTGCGGCAGAGCCGCTGAAGGCCGCAAAGCAGCCTTATCCGCACTTTGTGCGGATATTATACCACAAAGGTGTCGTTTTTTGAAGAATCCGCACTGTGCTGTGTCTTGTCCAGGTCTCAGACCTCGTTTTTGTCAATGGCAGAGTATATATATCTATTCATATCTTCATAGGAATCCCAATATATTTCCTTTATGCCAAGCCGAGTATACAAGAAAAGCTTTTTAAGCTTTTTCATGATCGAACTGCTGCTGAAGCCTGACAGTGCCTTTATCCTGTCATCTGTAATGGAAACGATCTGATGCGCAGCCAGGTTGCGCACACTTTTTTCCACATTTCTCAGATCCTCAACCAATTCCCTGAGTTTAATATCATCTGTGCCGTCGATTATAATACATGCCAAAGAATCCGAATATACCGGGCCGTATCTGAATTTGCCGCCATATCGTGCCATCAGGATCTTTTCTATATTGGTAGACTGAAGCTTTTTCTGATCCCAGATTTTTTCTCCGTTTGCCCCCTCCGTACAATAATCCCCAATATCAATATTCAGGCTGTACCTCAGTATGATCTCAAACAGGTCTACGATTATAGGCGTGATTCCTCTTATAAAATCCACATACTCCCCTCTTTTTACCTTGATATCCAGCACAAGTGCATATTCAAAGTATTTTCGTGCCTCACTACTCTTTACAGGCACGCAATCATAGCCTGTGGCCTTTACAAGCTTATCGACCTCTCCAAATTCCAAAAGCGCACGTTTTGCAGCCATTAGTAAAAGCTGCTTATATCGTCTGCTATAAACCTCGGGCAGGGCATCTGCCACATCATAAGCAGCCCTGTAGTCATATACCGTTAACTGCTTTTTGATATGCTCTTCATTCTTTATGACAAGCAACGCCGGACACTCGATCTCCTTGCAGCGAATGTCACATTCTACATTATCTATATCCGATTCCCAGAGCTCCTCCTTTGTATAGTTACCCACATCAGCTTTCTTGTTCATTGCCTTTTCCGGAGTGGCAGACTGTATGGCTCTAAAGGGGAATTCTCCAAGAGTATTGATGACCAGCAAAGCACTCTTCATTGCAGGTGTACCAGAGGATACATTGAGAAGAAGCTGATCCTGTTCATCCATCTGCTCATAGATCCCCATAATGAGGTTTCTGAAATCATTGTAAAAGTAGTCAAATTCCTGGACTTCCACAAGCTCAGGCCGTTCAATTATCCTCACATCGAATTCATGTTCCAAACGCTTAGAAAGCTGTTTGATGCAGTAAACATATGGGTCATCCCTGCGATGCTTTTCCAATATCTCGGGCAGACATATAAAGATAAACGATATCAGGCTTATATACCCTGCATATATGCAGCATGGACCCATCCCTCAGATTATAGGCGGAGATCGGATCCGTACCTCCTACCGGTGAAAACAATATTGTCTTCGACATACTCCTGCTCCTTTTACAAACCGCCCCCTCTCGGGGTATCTACAAATCAAATAAAGAATTTAACACTGTAAGCTACGGAAGGAAATTCTCGTCCCCTTGCGGGGTCTTATTCATCTAAATCGAGCCAGATGCTCCTACTGAACCTGAGACTCAGCCTGAGACTGAACCGTTCTCGTCCCCTGCCGGGGGGCTATCTAAATTTTTATTCTTTATATTTAATGATCAGTTTATCAAAAAATGGTTCATTGTCATCTTCTTTCATCATAGATAATAACATACGTTTATTTTGTATTTTTTCTATATTTGGTACAACTGGAAATATTTTATGTTCTTTTTTATAATCCAACCATTTTTCTCGGTATTCATATGTCATAAAATAATCGATATCCGGCCAATTCCCCTGATTTTTTTAATAAGATCACTTTATCAAATACTTCTTTATCATACTTTTCATCACAAATAAAATCATCATTCATCCCTTGTGTGTATCCGAAATTTCCAACATATAAAAGATCAAGTAAAGCTCGTATATGATTAGCTGTTACATATAATTCATCATGTTCAGGAATCCTTTTATTGTATTCTAATCCATAATCTCCAAATATACTTTCATCACTTTCCATCATAGTTGGCCTTTCCCATTGAATTCCGGATTGATGCCAGTCTCCGCATGTGTCTAAATCGCAATTAAGATTAAGCGCATGGATCCCTGTAATATATTTCATATATCCTCCTTTGCTATTCTTTTAGTAAGATACTATTTCGCCACATTTTGGACTGATTTTCATCGTAAGTTCCCGTCCCCTGCCGGGGTCTCATCTATCTAAATAGAGCTAAGGCAAAGAGCTGTTTTGAACAGTAAAGCTCTCGTCCCCTGACGGGGTCTTATCTATCTAAATCCTGTCTTATGAGAGCTATATATAGCAAGCCTCATTTCTATGTTTTGCGGGGCAAAATATCATTCATAGCCCGTATTCATTCTACTACCTCAAGTCTGCATCTTCCCATGTCATAAAGCTTACCTTCATATCTTGTACACTTGCACACATGAGGTGATGACTGCCAGTTTCGGTCAAGATAGTGCTTATGCTCTCTATATCTCTTCCCCAGTGTATTTTTAAACACTTCGTCCACCCTTGATACCGCATCCTTTCCATACAAAGGATAAAATAATGTCTTCTGCGGGAATCCGACTCCTGCCCCCATCCAAACCGTCCTGCTGTCATCTATGCTTCTTCCAAAATTACGCAGAAAATGCATATCTATAGCCCTGTTCATAAGCTCAAGTCCCTTAAATATATCATCTATCGTGTAACAGCATCTGTCATCTATGCTTAGATCAAAGTATATCTCTGTACCCGGCCTCAGACTTTCCCTAAGTATGGGCAGGCTATGCTCATTTCCCTTTATGTCAATATCTACCTTCTGGCAAAGTATAAGATCCCTGACCTCCAGAGGATAGCTGTCCCCTACTATAAGTCCTGAAAGCTTGGACCTGACTGGATCATATTTTCCGGTCTCTTTATTAAGCACGCCAAAAGCCCGGCGTTCCACATAAGCCGTTTCTCTCTTTAAAAAATTTTTGGAGATATCCTCTCATTTGAAAAGCAGCCACGCTCAAATTCATCCCTGCTTTTTTGTAAGAAATCTCTATTGCGATCCATCTCAAAGCAAAGCTGTGCTGTTCTCAAGGCTCCTTTTATCGAGCTCCCGGGCACATATGGACGTCCCTTTGCATCTTTTATAAATGTCGCTATCTCATGGAGCCTCCTGCGTCCTCTCTCCTCCGTCTCCATGGAAACATCTTTTACATCCAGAACATATCTGCTCATGGCCATGATCTCCGCTTCTGAAAAGCCCTCGTTTTTAAGCCATGATCCAAGGTCCATTCCGCTTTGCAGATAAAATATCTCAAAGTCCTTTTCTTTATGCAGGGATCTGAGTTCCTGATATAGCTTTATTATATCTACTACAGCTATCAGCCCTTTTTTAGGCAGTAAAGCATAATCCTTTTTGATGAGCTTTTGTCCGTCTCCTACACATATAGGCCCTTTTGCCGTCAATTTCATCCTGTAATGCTTTAAATATCCAACCATATCAAATTCCCATCAGCATAGCCCTGCCGTACCTGTACACGGGATGCGGCACACCGCTTCCTACTTCGAATATCTCTCCGCTCCACCTGTGTCTGAAGCAGGATCCTGCGGCAAACATAAATATATCTTTTTTTCGTCTGGTCTCCTCAGAAAATGTATCGGAATAAACAAATCCTGACCTTTTAA
>CALWET010000018.1 GCA_944377385.1 uncultured Lachnospiraceae bacterium
CCACGTGCCCTTGCGGACAACTTGATTTCGAGTCAAGCTCGTTACGACCACTTCGATACGTCTCCATTTAATAATTATTCAGTTTTTGGGGCAAATAACATGATTTCGAGTCAGCCCCGTTATGACCACTTCGATACGTCTCCAATATGCGCTGGTCCCTTAGGTCAGCGTATCTTATTTTATCAGATTACAGGATAAAATCAAGCCTTTTCAGGCCCTGTATGGAAGGCCTTATCAAGCCCTGTATGGAAGCTCTGCCCTGGGGGATATTTCATACTCTCTACAGAAGGTCCTTCAGGCCCTGTCCTGAGGGTACTGTGGGGGGGGTGGTGCTCAGGCGTTTTCCAGCATCAGGGCCAGGGACTCGTCGATGAACAGCACATTGATCATCCCGCTCCTTATGGCGCTGAGAGCAGTGTCCAGAGAGTTTTTTCCTGTGATGACCCCGATGGATATGGGGATATTCCTTATGTCCTGCTGACCTATGGCTATGATCCTGTCGTTTATGCCAACATTGCAGGAGCGTCCGTTTATATCAAAATAATAGCCGCATATGCAGGAGACTGCCTTGACCTCACTGAGCTGCAGGAGGTCAGCCTTTGTCAGCCATTCCTGTTTAAGCAGGTCATTTGTATAAAGATCCGGCTTTCCTATCTCAAATATGCCCACATCCACATCGGGATACTTTTTTATGGTATTTCTCAGGAGAGAATTATTAAAAAGCTCCTGCTTCGTCTTGAGAGAGCGTACCATCAGAGGCGCACATAGCAGATATCCGTGGCCATTCAGCTTTACGGCAAAATTGTTTACCAGGAATTCCGGCTCGTTCACCGTCGCCACGGAGGAAGAGGATCCGGAGAGCTGCACCACGTTTATCTCATATCTGTTTGGGTTTCTGATGGTCTTTGAGGCGTAATAGCAGGCATAGCCGCCGCTCAGGCCAAGGAGCATGTCGTCTCTCAGTATCTGCTCCAGATACATGGCCATGCGCTCGCCTATATGTCTCGACTGTCTGTCGTCCGAGCTGCCGGTAGGGGCAATGATCACATCCTTGAGCCCAAAACGCCGGCACAGCTTATAGGCCAGGGAGGACCTTTCGGATATATTGTCATGTACCATGATCTCCACTATGCCGTCAGACAGGCATTTGTTAAGTATCCTGGATATGTTTGACCGGCTCATGCCGGTCTCTGCGGCGATCTCATCCTGGGATACGCCCTGGAGATAGTACATTTTTGCTACCTTTATGGCTGTCTGATGTCGTTCGCTTGAATTCATCTCGTCCTCTTATGTTCCTTTCCTGTTGATGTGTCTGTGACGACGAATCCTTCGGCGCCCTGCTATAAATATAGCATATATTTCGGAAAAATATCATATTTTTAAAATTATCTGTGGAATATGTGAGGAATAATATCTGGTTTTCCGAGGTAAACTTCCTTGTCCAGTAGCATTTTTTTGCTTTATCATGCTAAAATCAGACCCATTTCGCGCCCGTATAAAGATTTGCTTATGCATAAAACACAATAAAAACTGGAAAATTACATTTTTTATATATAATATTGACAAAATACCTAAAATGCGATTTAATTTGAATATACGTTATGGGGAATTTTTCAGCTTTATATTTTTTTTATGGAATTTGTCATTTTCTGATGGGGGAGGGCAAAATAATATATGCATAAAAAATATTCTATAGGCATAGATTTCGGAACCTTATCCGCCAGGGCTATACTTATCGACAATACCAGCGGAGAGGAGATCATGTCGTCGATATACGGTTATCAGGATGCAGTCATGGACCGTTATCTCAAAAACAGTGATCAGAGGCTCCCGATAGACTATGCTCTTCAGAATCCCATGGATTATAGGGATGCGGTAGTAGCGCTCTTAAAGGATATCAGTACAAATTCAGGAGTGGATGCAGAGGATATCATTTCGATAGGACTGGATTTTACAGCATGTACCATACTTCCGGTAGATAAGGACATGATCCCTCTGTGTCTTGATTCAAAATTTGCCGATGATCCCCACGCCTGGGTCAAGCTCTGGAAGCATCACGGAGCTCAGAAGGAGGCAGATATCATAAACGCTACCGCAAAGCAGCGTGGTGAGGACTTCCTTAAATACTACGGCAATACCTCATCCAGTGAATGGATGTTCGCAAAGGTCCTTGAGACCTACAGACAGTCTCCCCAGGTATATGATGCAGCCTACAGGTTCGTGGAGGCAGGAGACTGGGTGGTTTGGGCCCTTACAGGCAAGGAGACCACAAGCACCTGCATGGCCGGCTACAAGGCCTTCTGGAATGAAAAGGACGGATATCCCGGAAAGGATTATCTTGAAGCCGTAGAGCCTGGCTTTTCATCCATACTTGATAAGCTGACGCAGAAGGTCATGACAGTGGGCGAAAGGGCAGGAGGCCTGACGACAGAGATGGCATTGGCCACAGGACTCAAGGCAGATACCTCAGTGGCCGTATCCATGATAGACGCACATGCGGCCATGCCGGTATTCAATTCCCTGGGACTTAAAAATGCACTGATGATGGCCATGGGCACCTCCATATGCCACATACTTATCAGTGATACGGAGGTCTTTGCCGAGGGTATATCCGGAGTGGTAAAGGATGGTATCATCCCTGGCTATTATGGCTATGAGGCAGGACAGGCTGCTGTCGGAGACATATATAGCTGGTTCATAGACAATCTGGCCTCCAATGAGTGCTACAAGGAGGCTTCAAAGAGAAACATATCGCCTCATACTGTCATGGACGAAAAGGTCAAAAAGCTGAAGCCCGGACAGAATGGGCTCATAGCCCTTGACTGGTGGAACGGAAACCGTTCAATGCTCAATAATTCAAAGCTTTCCGGCATGCTGGTGGGCATGACCCTTGGAACTACTCAGGAAGAGATATACAGAGCGATCATAGAGTCCACAGCCTTTGGCACCAGGAACATCATAGAGGCAATGGAAAAGCAGGGCATAAAGATAGAAAACATATATGCCTGCGGAGGACTTTCCAGAAAGAGCCAGGTAGTGATGCAGATATTTGCCGACATCATAGGCAAGGAGATCACTACGGTTTCGGTAGAACAGACCACGGCCTTTGGAGCTGCCATGTACGGTATGGTGGCAGCCGGCAGGGAACGCGGAGGCTATGACTCCTTTGAGGAGATGGCTGAAGCCCTTAAAGTTACAAAGGCAGCCGTATTTACACCGGATGCCGAAAACCATCGTATCTACGATAAGCTGTTTGAATATTATCTGAGGCTTACAGAGTACTTTGGAGTGACCAACAGAGACATAATGGAAGATCTTAAAGACATACAGGACAGATAAATCAAAGGAAGGAGAGCTTTTTTGATGAGTGCGCAAGTGGAGATGCCAAAAAAGGGTGAGGTCATCCTTGAGGCAAAGGATATCGTAAAAAACTATGGATATCTCCAGGCCCTTAAGGGAGCCAGCATGAAGATCTATGCCGGAGAGATCACGGCACTTCTGGGAGATAATGGAGCCGGTAAATCTACCATGGCAAATATAATGTGCGGCGCCATACCCAAATCCTCAGGGCATCTTTATGTTAGGGGAAAGGAGATAGAGGTACAGTCCATAAAACAGGCCCAGGAAATGGGCATACAGGTGGTTTATCAGGATCTGGCCCTGGCACCGGACCTGAGCGTTCCATACAATATTTTCCTTGGACGCGAGATCATAAAGGAAGGTCCCTTCGGAAAGCTGTTCCATGTGCTGGACACAAAAAAGATGACGGAGATAAGCAAGGCCCATCTTGCGGAGCTGGGCATCGGACTCAAATCCATGAGCGTTCCCGTCAAATCCCTTTCAGGAGGCGAGCGCCAGGCACTGGCGGTAGCAAAGGCGGTCGCATGGTGTACGTCGGCGCTGATCATGGATGAGCCTACTGCAGCCCTGGGAGCAAGACAGCAGGCCCTGGTATACCAGACCATGAGGGCTGCGGCAAATAAAAATCTGGGAGTCATGGTAATTTCTCATGACATACCCAAGATGCTGGAGGTCTCGGATCGTATCTGTATCATGAGGCAGGGCAATGTAATAGCCAATCTGATATCAAAGGAAACGGATCTTCAGACAGTGCTTTCACTTATGCTCACCGGACAGGCGGCCTAAGCGGGAAAGGAGGAAATCATGGGAGAGCAAGACATCAAAAATAAAGCTGCAGATAAAAAGTCTGCGGAAGAGATACTTAAGAGCAAGGGCGTATCAAGTGTGGAGCAGAAGGGCGCCACAGCCTTTCAGAGATTTATGGGTTCCTCGATGGCCTTTGTTATCGTACTTGAGATAGCCATATGCATCTTTTTCGGAGTGCTTTCCGAGCCTGGTACCTTCATGACCCTGAACAACTTCATGAATATACTGCTCAACTCCTCTCAGATGGTCATACTGGCCATAGGACTTACCTTCGTAATATGCAGCGGCCATATGGATCTGTCAGTGGGTATGACACTGATACTTACATCCATAGTTGGTTCAAAGGCTTTCAAGGCTGTGGCCTCCACACCGGAGCTGCTCAGTGAGGGCATATATCCCCACCTGGGGCTTGGCATATTCGTCGGCATCGCTGTAGCACTGCTTACGGGAGCTGCCTGCGGAGCCCTCAATGCCTTTACCACCTCAAAGCTTAAGCTGGTTCCCTTTATAGCTACCCTGGCAAGCATGTATATTTTCCAGGGAGCAGCAATGGTCATCTGTAACGGTGCTCAGGAGAAGAACCTGCCCCGTATATTCCAGACCTATTTCGGACATAGAAGGCTTTTTGACATCATCCCCTATCAGGCCATAGTGGCAGTGATACTCGGTGCGATATTTGCTCTTGTGCTTAAGTATACACGCTTCGGCCTCCACGTGAGGGCCATAGGCTCCAACAGAGAGTCAGCCCGCAGGGCCGGCATAAAGGTGGAGCTTACCTGCTTCAAGATATACATGCTCATGGGAGCGATGGCAGGTGTTGCAGGCGTATTCGATGTAGCAAGGTATTCAACTACCAACCCCTCAGGACATATGTCAGACAGCATGATGGCCATCATGGCAGCAGTCATGGGCGGCACATCCATGAAGGGAGGTATTGCCTCAGTCACCGGTACGATGCTGGCAGTGCTTATCCCTGTTACGCTTCAGGCGGGCATGATCATCCTGGGCATGAACTCCTACATACAGCTTATCGTTACGGGACTGTTCCTGATACTTGCTGTATACGTAGACTATGTACGTAACCTCAGACCTAAGGTATAAGCGGCTTCAGAACTTATACCAAAACATAAAAAAGGAGGAAAATATGAAAAAGAAGGTTTTGTTGGCGATCGTGGCAGCGGCAATGATGCTTGCGGCATGCGGAAACAGCGCTGAAGAGACCACAGCGGCAGCAACGGAAGCAGCAGCTGAGGAGACAGAGGCAGCGGCTGAAGAGGAGACAGAGGCAGCAGAGGCTGAAGCAGCCGAGGGAGAGGAAGCAGCAGCTTCAGAGGAAGATAGAGTTTATATCGGTGCTGTAGCAGCTGAGGCAGGTATCCCCTACTTCACCACCATGTCCTGGGGAGCTATGGATGCCGCACAGGACTACAATGTTGAGCTTTACTGGACTGGCCCTGCAGAGTGGGATTTCTCAAAGCAGCAGCCCTTCATAGACAGTGTTATCCAGACAAATCCGGATGCGCTGCTCCTGGTTCCCACCGACTCTGACGCATATATCTCATATGTTGAGGCGTGGATGGCAGACGGACTTCCCGTTATCTGCTGTGATGCAACTCTTAAAGAGCACGTTGACCTTATAGGCTACAACTCCAATCCTTACGAGGGCGGAGCAAGGGCAGCCGAGGTATTCTTTGAGATGAACGGCCCTGGCGGAGTATATCAGCCTGTTTCCACCAACCCCGGAGCATACGGTGCAAACCTCAGGATCAGCGGCTTCGTTGAGACCATGCAGGAGCTGGATCCCACCTGTGAGATGCTCGAGGTGCTTTATCCTACAAATGACGCAAACAAGGCAGCTGAGCTGGTTTCCAACTCCATCGTTGGTAACCCCGACATGACAGGTATCTTCGTTGCTACATCTGCACCCGCATCAGGAGCTGCATCAGCAGTTATCGAGGCTGGCAAGCAGGGCGAGATCAAGATCGCTGCATTCGATGCTGACCCTCAGCAGGTTCAGGACCTCAAGGCTGGTATCTATGACGTGCTTATAGCACAGGATCCTTATCAGATGGGTTATGATGCAGTTATGAACCTTGCCAAGTATGTACGTGGTGAGATCACCCAGGAAGATCTGGATGCAACAGTTACAGATCCCGAGGGAACACCCGGCGTAAGGTCCTACAATACCGCAGTACTTACCCGTGACAATGTTGACGATCCCGAGAACGAGCACTTCAAGTACATCGCTGAGCTTTCAGAAGTAGGTTATTGATTTTTGAAAATGTTAAAAGGCTGATGGGCCCCGATCTGGGGCCCGGAGAGCTAAATATAATGACATGACAGGAGGAAAAACTACTATGTCGATCAAAGTGCTGTATTGTGGAGACACTCAGGTTAATATGACTACCCATGCAAAGGGCATCGACACCTGGACATTCACATACTATAGCGATTCTGCAAAGTTTCTGAGGGATACTCTCGATGAGGCTGAGGATATAGAGTATACACATATCCCCAATGAAAAGGTCATAGCTGAGTGCCCTTCAACTCTGGAGGAGTTCCAGAAGTATGATGTTGTTATCCTCAGTGACTGCGGCTACAACAATATCGTTATGCAGCCCGGCAACATCCAGCCCTTCCGTATCCCCATGGGACCCAACAGGCCCAAGGCTCTTTATGAGTATGTACAGCAGGGCGGCGGCCTGATCATGGTAGGCGGCTGGCTCTCTTACTCAGGAATGCAGGGCAAGGGAATGTACAGCGGCACCCTTATTGAGGAGCTGCTTCCCGTAAAGTGCATGCCCAGAGGCGCAGACGACAGGATGGAAGTAACTGAGGGCTACATGTTCAAGATCGAGGATCCTGAGCACCCCATCGTAAAGGATATCGACTGGTCAAAGAAGTATACTCTTCTTGGCTACAACAAGACCGTCCTTCGTGAGGACGCTCATCTGATCGCATCCTATGACGGAGATCCTCAGATAGCTGTAAGGCAGGTTGGCAAGGGACGTTCCCTTTCCTATCTTACAGACATCACTCCTCACTGGGCTGGTGACTTCCAGAAGCATCCTGATTATAAGAAGCTGCTTTGCAACCTTATACGCTGGACTGCAGGAAAGATGTAATTTACTGTTTCAAAAGTCTTGGGGCGTGTCCTGTTATGGGACATGCCCCAATTTTAGAAGGAGGTATTTATGGCCATCAAGGTTCTATATTGTGGGGATACACAGGTCGATATGATGACCCATGCAAAGGGTATAGATACATGGACCTTTGCCTATTACAGCGATGATGCTGAGTATCTGATCGAGACGGCAAAGGAAGCGGGGGATATAGAGATCAGGCATATACCTAATGAAAAGGTCATAGCAGAGTGCCCTTCTACCGTGGAGGAGCTCAGCCAGTATGATGTCATGATACTCAGTGACTGCGGCTACAACAATATGGTCATGCAGCCTGGAAATGTACAGCCGTATCGCATCCCCATGGGACCCAACAGGCCCAAGGCCATTTACGAGTATGTACAGCAGGGCGGCGGCCTGATCATGGTAGGCGGCTGGCTCTCATTTTCCGGACTTCAGGGCAAGGCCATGTACAGCGGAACTCTCATAGATGAGCTCCTGCCTGTAAAGTGCATGCCCAGAGGTGCAGATGACAGGATCGAAGTGACTGACGGCTACATGTTCAAGATCGAGGATCCTGAGCATCCAGTAGTAAAGGGCATAGACTGGACAAGGAAGTATCATCTCCTTGGCTATAACAAGGCAGAGCTTCGTGAGGATGCTCATCTGATCGCATCCTATGACGGAGATCCCCAGATAGCCGTAAGGCAGGTTGGCAAGGGACGCACTCTGGCTTATATGACAGACATTACGCCTCACTGGTCAGGAGACATACAGCAGCATCCTGACTACAAAAAGCTGCTCTGCAATCTTATACGCTGGACAGCCGGAAAGATCTAAACAAAGTCAGGTTTTATCAGAGGCATGTCCCTTGGGCATGCCTCTTTTTCAGGCTGAAGGATTTCAGAAAGGAAGTATATGAGACCCGTTAATAAGAACAGGATCGTCATCTGGCCCTATATAGGAATATTTGTATTTTTCTGGCTTGCCTCAAATATCATACTCCCGTACATAGGTCTGTTTTATGAAACAAAGGGCTATAGTGACAGCAGCATAGGCGTGCTGTCAGGCTCATTTCAGTTTATGGTGGTCCTTTCGGCCATATTGGTGGGGTGGATAGCGGATCGGGTTAAAAGGCCGGGCCCGATGGTTTTTCTGCTGACCATAGGCATGGTCTTTGCCGCATTCCTGCTCTATAAAAGTACAGTTTATGCGGCCACGCTGTTCTGCGTGCTTCTGCTGAGCTTTTGCTATGCCCCGGTCAATGGCATCACGGACAAGGTGCTGATGGAAAAGCTGAAGGAGGAGCCTCAGAAATATGCAAAATGCAGATCAGGCGGTACGGTGGGAGCAGGGCTTGGCATCATAATAGCTGGGCTGCTCCTTTCAGAGGACAGCTTCAGAAACATATTCATAGGCTTTGCAGCAGCCCTGATCCCCTGCCTCATTTGCAGCTTCTTTTTTGATAATGGAAATAAGTCCGCAGAGAATGCGGCACGGGAAAAGTCGGCTTGCGGACAGACTGGAGGAGCCTCAGCCGCTGCAGCAAAAGAGCAGACCGATGTACCTTCCTCCGGGGCCAAGGCATACAGAGCCTTCCTCCACAACAAGGATACAGTTTTCATATATCTGTCCCTTGCGGTCTGGGGGATCACGGAGAGCGGTACGGGTACCTTTCAGGCCATGCTTGTGGATGACTGCGGCTATCCTGCCGCATTGACCTCTCTTTATGTGGTCATGGCCATGATAGGAGAATTCATAGGTTTCCAGCTTATATCCAGGGGTATAAGGAGGGACGCATATAAAAAGGCGCTGGCACTGTCCTTTATATTGCA
>CALWET010000019.1 GCA_944377385.1 uncultured Lachnospiraceae bacterium
AGTATGTACGTTCAAGGGAGCTTTCAAAGGTCAAAGCGGCCTTTTCCGATCTGCTTACAAGGATGCAGACAGACTATATCGACCTTGGTATGATACATTTTGTTGATGAAGAAGAGGATTTTCATCATATCATTGGGGGCGAGCTTTATGCCTATGTAAGAGAGCAGAAGGAGCAGGGCGTAATAAAGCATATAGGCATGAGCACTCACAATCCAAAGGTAGCACGCCTTGCCGCTCTTTCTGGGAAGATAGAGATGATACTTTTCAGCCTAAATGCTGCTTTTGACATGCTTCCTGTGAGTGAAGGACTGGATCAGTATTTTACTGACGATACCTATAATGCAGACTTTTCGGGAATAGATAGAGACAGAGCAGAGCTTTATCGCCTTTGCGAAAGCCGGGGAGTAGGCATAACTGTCATGAAGGGCTATGCCGGAGGAAGGCTGTTTAACTCTGAAACCTCGCCATTCGGTGTGGCTCTGACCCCTGTGCAGTGCATACATTATGCGCTTACAAGGCCTGCTGTTGCCAGCATACTGTGCGGCTACGACAGCATAGAGCATGTAAAGGCAGCAGTGGCCTATGAGACCGCATCGGAAGAAGAAAAGGACTATGCCAGCGTCCTTGCCACGGCTCCTCGCCATGCCTACAGCGGACAGTGCACCTATTGCGGACATTGTGCTCCCTGTCCCTCTGGGATAGATATAGCAATGGTAAACAAGCTCCTGGACCTGGCAGACATGCAGGAACAAGTACCGGAGAGCCTCAGAGAGCATTACAGAAGCCTTTCAGCAAATGCCGGCGACTGCATAGCATGTGGGGGCTGTGAGAGCCGCTGTCCTTTTGGGGTCAAGGTGGTGGAGCGTATGCTGAGGGCTCGGGAGAAATTTTCAGTCCAAAGCATAAGGGAAAATGGCTTTCCATTCAGTGTGTCTGCCGATAAAAGATCAGCATATGGCAGACTTTCAAAATATGCAAAAAAAGGATCGTTGGCAGAGGAAGATCAGGCCTTTCAAAGTGCAATGGTAGAAAAACATGAAAAAGCTGATAGATGCTAATGTGATACTCAGGTATCTGCTTGCTGATGATGTAAAAGCTGCTGAAAAGGCAAAGGAAACTATAGAAAATGGCGCTTTTACGATCGGAGAGGTCATTGCTGAGGTTGTGTATGTCCTCAAGGGAGTTTACGGAGTAGACAGAAAAGAGATAGCGGAGACTTTGATATGTTTTTTACATGAGATCGATATGATCGACAGAGATGTTTTGCTATATGCATTTTCAGTTTATGCAGATACAAAGCTTGATTACGTGGATTGCCTTCTGATAGCCTATAACAGACTTTCAGGTGTTGAGGTCCTGAGCTTTGATAAAAAACTGAATGCCAAACTTAATTTCTGATCAAGCTTTCAAAGAAAGCCTTTTCATGCTATACTTAATAAAATAATCGGATTTGGAAAAGAGGTACAGGTTTGAAAAACAGGCGTGTAATGCTCAAGCTTTCCGGAGAGGCCCTGGCCGGAGAAAAGCACATGGGCTTTGATGAGGACACAGTCAGGGAGGTGGCCCATGAGGTCAAGGGAGCCTATGACGAGGGTGTCGAGATAGCCATAGTCATAGGCGGCGGCAATTTCTGGAGGGGCCGCAGCTCCAATGCCTTTGACCGGGTCAAGGCCGACCAGATCGGCATGCTGGCTACGGTCATGAACTGTATATATGTGTCGGAGATATTCCGTAACTGCGGAATGGACACAAAGGTGTTTTCGGCCTTCAACGTCGAGGGCATAGTGCCGGTATTTGACAAGGACGAGGTCATGAAGGCCCTGTCGGAGCACAAGGTAGTGTTTTTTGCAGGGGGCACCGGACATCCCTACTTCAGCACGGACAGCGGCATAGCCCTGCGTGCCATAGAGATAGGGGCAGACTGCATACTCCTTGCCAAGGCCGTGGACGGTGTCTACGACAAGGATCCTGCCAGGTATCCTGATGCAAAAAGGTACGACAGACTCAGCATTTCCGAGGTGGTAGAAAAGAAGCTTCAGGTCATAGACCTGACTGCATCCATACTCTGTATGGAAAATCATATGCCGCTTTCGGTATTTTCACTTAATAAAACGGGGGCCATTACCGACGCATTAAATGGCAAAAATTGCGGGACCTATGTCTCCGCGGACTGAAGGAGAAGCAGCTATGACAGAAGAACTCAAGATCTACGAAGACAAGATGAAGAAATCCTTTGACGGAATGCTGGAGGAGTTTGCCGGCATCAGGGCAGGCAGAGCCAATCCCCATGTCCTTGACAAGATCAAGGTCAATTACTATGGTACCCCTACGCCCATTCAGCAGGTTGGAAACATCTCTGTTCCTGAGGCCAGGATCATTCTTATTCAGCCCTGGGAAAAGAGCCTCATCAAGGAGATAGAAAAGGCCATCAATATGTCTGACATAGGCATAAATCCCACCAGTGACGGCAATTCTGTCAGGCTCGTGTTCCCCGAGCTCAACGAGGAGAGGCGTAAGGACCTGGCAAAGCAGATAAAGAAGCTTGGTGAGGAGACAAAAGTAGCCATCAGAAATATCCGCCGAGATGCAAATGACAAAGTCAAGAAAATGGAAAAGAACGGCGAGATGACAGAGGACGATGTCAAGAACGCCGACAAGGATGTCCAGAAGATGACGGACAAGTTCATCGAGGAGATAGATAAGGCAGTTGAAAACAAGACAAAGGATGTCATGACTGTCTGATCAAAATGCATTAAAGATCAGAGCTTGGGTGTAATTCAGGTGGCTATGTCCTCCTGTTTTACACCTTTGTTATGAAAAAAGGTTCATATTATGGAAGATACAAGGGATATGAATATACCCCAGTCCATAGCCATCATCATGGATGGGAATGGACGGTGGGCACAAAAGAGAGGCCTGCCCCGCAATATGGGACACAGGGAGGGCTGTAAGGCTGTTGAGAGCCTTATCGAGGACTGTGCCAGGCTTGGAGTAAAATACCTGACGGTCTATGCCTTCTCCACAGAGAACTGGAAACGTTCAGAGGAGGAGGTCTCAGGGCTCATGCAGCTTTTCCGCTATTATGCGGAGAGGCTCCTGAAAAAAGCAAAGGAAAATGGCGTCAGAGTACGTATGATAGGGGATCGGAGCCGTTTTCCCGAGGACATCATAGCCTCCATAAATAAGCTCGAGGCCGAAACCAGGGATAATACTGTCATGACCTTTGTCATGGCCGCAAATTACGGCGGCAGGGATGAGATACGCAGGGCCGCCATGCGATATGCCGAGGATGTGAGCCAGGGCATCAGGAAAAAAGGAGAGCTCAGTGAGGCTGATTTTTCGGAATACCTTGATACGGCAGGCATGCCGGATCCTGATCTGCTGATACGTACCTCAGGAGAGCTGCGCCTTTCAAATTTCCTGATGTGGCAGTGCGCTTATTCCGAGATCGTGATCACGGATGTGCTCTGGCCTGACTTTGACAAGGCTGAGCTGCTTGAATGCATAAAGGAATTTAATGGGAGAAAGAGAAGATTTGGAGGTGTGTGATGTTTCTTAAACGCCTTCTCAGCGGTGCCGCATTGCTGGTGCTTGCTGTCTTTTTCATATATATTGGAGGGATCGCACTGCTCCTTTGCACATTGGCCATATCCATGATAGGCCAGTTTGAGCTTTACCGGGCCCTGGGCATAGAGCATAAGGGCCTTGCCTTCATCGGCTACTGCGGGACACTGGTCTATTATGTGCTCGTATACCTTGGCGGTGTGTATTATATGGCTACTGTCATAGTCATCACTCTGATGGTGCTTATGGCAGCCTATGTGCTTACCTTTCCTGAGTACAGGACGGAGGAGGTCACGGCTGCATTCTTTGGCATGTGCTATGTGCCTGTGATGCTCAGCTATCTGTATCTGACACGCAGTCTGCCAAAGGGAGAGTATTTTGTATGGCTCATACTCATAAGCTCCTGGGGCTCGGATACTCTGGCTTATTGCAGCGGCATGCTGCTGGGCAGACACAAGATGGCGCCAAGGCTCAGCCCTAAAAAGAGCGTTGAGGGAGCCGTAGGCGGCGTTTTGGGTTCCATGCTGCTTGGAGCCATATTTGGCTATGTGGTAAATAACGGCATTTTTTCTGCCGAGATATCCCTCTTTACCTGCGCAGCTGCCTGTGGTGTAGGTGCTCTGATAGCCATGCTTGGTGATCTGGCAGCCTCTGCCATAAAAAGAAATCACAACATCAAGGATTATGGTGATCTGATACCGGGGCACGGAGGAGTGCTTGACCGCTTTGATTCCATGCTGTTTACAGCCCCGGCAGTTTATTTTGCGGTCTGGATACTGGAAGAACTGATATGACAAAGAATATTTCCATACTTGGCAGCACAGGCTCCATAGGCACCCAGGCCCTGGAGGTGATCAGGGCCGATGAAGGGCTTCATGCGGTCGCCCTTGCTGCCAGGTCTGACATAAAAAAGCTCAAGGAGCAGATATATGAATTCAGGCCAGGGCTGGTCTGCGTGTATGACAGGGACAGCATGCTCAGGCTTCAGGCTGAGCTTGAAGCCGAAGGGAGGCTTGACAGCTCTCATCTTCCAGAGCTTGTAAGCGGCATGGAAGGGCTCTGCCGTGCTGCTGTCTTTTCAGAGGCTGATACTATACTGGTATCAGTGGTAGGGATGATAGGCATAAGGCCTACCATTGCTGCCATAGAGGCAGGGAAAAAGATAGCCCTGGCAAACAAGGAGACACTGGTTTGTGCCGGACATATCATCATGCCAATGATAGAGGAAAAGGGGCTTTGCCTCATGCCTGTGGATTCCGAGCACAGCGCCATATACCAGTGTCTGATGGGCGAAAAGCATGATAGCATAAGGAGAATATATCTTACGGCCTCAGGAGGGCCCTTCAGAGGGAGGAGCAGGGAGGAGCTCAAAGGAGTTCGTCCTGAGGATGCTCTCAAACATCCCAACTGGGACATGGGGGCAAAGATCACCATAGACTCGGCTACCATGGTAAACAAGGCCCTGGAGGTCATGGAAGCCCATTATCTGTTTGATGTGGACATAGATGACATAGTTCCGATCATACAGCCCAGATCCATCATACACAGCATGGTGGAATTCAGGGATGGAGCGATCAAGGCTCAGCTTGGGGCTCCCAGCATGCTGGTGCCCATAGCCTTTTCACTTTATGCACCGGAACGCCCTGCCATAAGTTCAGAGCCAAGGCTTGACTTTGCAAGTCTTAGGAGCATAGAGTTTGACATGCCGGATACTGAGACCTTCAAGGGACTCAGGCTTGGCATAGAGGCGGGAAAGCAGTCCGGGCTCATGCCTACCATATTCAATGCAGCAAACGAGGAGGCGGTATCGGCATTTCTTTCTGGCAGGATAGGCTTCCTTGACATTGCGGATGTGATAGAGCAGGCCATGCTTGAGATACCGCAAAAGACTGATCCTGAGCTTAGTGACATATTTGAGGCAGAGCAGAGGAGCCGCAGGCTTGTTCTGAGCCTTGCAGAAAGGTAAAGCATATTTGATAAGCATTATTATTTCCATAATTGCCCTTGGGCTTATAATAACTATACACGAGCTTGGACATTTTCTTTTTGCCAAGCTCTTTTCTGTGGGCGTGGTCAGCTTTTCCCTTGGGATGGGGCCGAGCCTGATCTCAAGAGTTTATAACAATACCGAGTATGCCCTGCGCATCCTGCCCTTTGGAGGATCCTGCCTGATGGCCGGAGAGGAGCTTGACGAGGCAGACAGCAGAGATCCGGATGGAAGGCTGCTGATAGACGGCAGGTATTATGACAGCTCTGAGCAGTTCGTACGAAAAAGTCCCTGGCAGAGGTTTTTGATCATACTTGGAGGACCGCTTTTTAATTTTCTGCTGGCCCTATTGCTCTCGATCATAATGACGGCAAATGTAGGGGCTGACCTGCCCTTTGTGGTCTCACTGGAGCAGGACATGCCTGTGGCAGAGACCGGACTTGAACCCGGGGATCGCATCACCTATATATCCATAGACGGAAAGGGAAAGAGCATACATCTTTCAAGGGATCTGTATCTGTTCCTGTATCTTAACTCAAACAGATTTTCAGAGCAAAGCGAGGTGATCATAGGCTTTGATGATGTCTCAGAGGGAAAAGAAAGAGAGGCCGTATTTTTGCCGGTATATGATCAGGAAAGCGGCGGCTATCTGATGGGTATAGGCTACAACATAGCCTATGAAAAGCTTGGCTCGCCTCTGGATGTGGTCAGGTACGGAGCATACAATATAGGCTATTCCCTTTATTCTGCCCTGGAATCGGTAAAGCTCCTGGTATCGGGAGGTGCTTCCAGGGAGGATGTGATGGGACCGGTGCGTATAGTCAGCACCATAGATGAGACCATGGACGAAGCAGCAGATTATGGGCTGATGGTCAGCCTCATGTCCCTTTTCAATCTGATGATCATTATCTCAGTATCGCTTGGCGTTACGAACATACTGCCTATCCCGGCTTTGGACGGAGGCAGGCTGATCTTTATACTTATAGAGCTGATCACAGGACATGCGGTCCCAAAGGAGATGGAGGCCAGGGTGCATACCATAGGTATGGCGGCCCTGCTTCTGCTGATGATATTTATTATTTTCAACGACATAAGCTTTCTTTTGTAAGAGAGATCATAATAACATAAGCTTTCTTTTGTAAGAGAGGTGATACCGTGCAGGACAGGATGAGGACACATGAGGTAAAGATAGGTGACAGGCTGATAGGCGGGGATAACCCGATACTTATTCAGTCTATGTGCAATACAAGGACAGATGATGTGGAGGCTACAGTTTCTCAGATAAACAGACTTACCGAGTCCGGGTGTGACATAGTCAGGGTGGCCGTGCCGGATGAGGCCTCGGCAAGGGCCATAGCATCCATAAAAAAGGAGATAAGCATACCTCTTGTTGCGGACATACATTTTGACCACAGACTGGCCATCATGGCAGTTGAAAACGGTGCAGACAAGATACGCATAAACCCGGGCAACATAGGCGGACAGGACAGGCTGCGCTCCGTGGTCTCTGCCTGCAGGGAAAGGGACATACCCATACGTGTGGGAGTAAATTCCGGATCCCTGGAAAAGGAGATACTTTCCGAGCATGGCGGACATGTAACAGCAGAGGGGCTCGTGGAATCAGCTCTTCGAAACTGTCAACTCATAGAGGATATGGGCTATGACAGGCTCGTGATCAGCATAAAGTCCTCAGACGTTTTGATGTGCATAAGAGCACATGAGCTTATAAAGGACAGGACGAATCACCCGATACATGTGGGCATAACCGAGGCAGGGACTCTTTTTTCCGGGACCATAAAATCATCGGTGGGCCTTGGTATCATACTTTACAATGGAGTTGGCGATACCATAAGGGTCAGCCTGACAGGTGATGTGACTGAGGAGGTCAGGGCAGCCAAAGAGATCCTTTGTGCCCTTTCACTCAGGGAAAAGGGCATAGAGGTGGTCAGCTGCCCTACCTGCGGACGCACAAGGATAGATCTCATTGGTCTTGCCGAAAGAGTCTCAGAGCTTGTCTCTAGGGAAAAATACCGCGGACTGCATATGAAGGTCGCATGCATGGGCTGTGTGGTGAATGGCCCTGGAGAGGCCAGAGAAGCAGAGCTTGGCATATGCGGAGGCGTAGGAGAAGGCCTGATCATCCGGCGGGGACAGGTGCTCAGGAAGGTCAGGGAAGAGGAGCTCCTTTCGGAGTTTGAAAAGGAGCTTGACAGTTATTTATGACTCGCAGATTTCTAAATGTATTTGATAGCCTAAAGCTTGATGAGGAGCTTTTGAGCCTGGTTTCTGAGACTGATGTGGTAAAGGTCAGCATGAACCCGGTCAAGAGCTGTCTTCATGTGTTCATAGAGGGCGGAAATGAGCTTGAAAAGGACAAGCTTTTCAGGCTGCAGGATGCGGTCAAAAGCTCCGTCTTTGGTAATAAAAATATCTTTGTCAGCATCATCCGGGCCGAGGCAGAAAAGCCGGCTTATGCTCAGGCGGATCCTGCGCCCTGGGATGAGGCTTCAGGCAGCAGCGGTTCTGCTCCTTCAGAAGGAAATGGCAGAAAAGAAGTCGGAACTGGATCTGCATCGAGACAGTCCCCAGGGAGATCCGAGGCCCGAAGGACCAGAAAGCCCGGGCAGCAGGGCTTTTCAAAGGCTGCTCCCTGGACGCCAAAGCGCAACAAAAAGTCTGAGGATCCTGACTTGATATTTGGCTATGATCATGTGGCCTCCCCAATAGACATAGCCTCTTTGGAGGCTGAAATGGGCGATGTCATGATCTCAGGAGAGATATTTTCGCCTGAAACTGTCAAAACAAAGAGCGGCAGGATAGGCGTAAGGTTCAATCTTTATGACGGGACGGATTCAATAAACTGCAGTGCATATATGAATGAGGATGAGTCTGAGGCCCTGATGCCGGAGATCAGGGAGGGGGCCTTTGTTTCCGTATTTGGAAAGGTCATGCCTCCCGATAACTTTAATCCTGACATTCATATCTCATATATAAAGGGTATAAAAAAGGCTCAGGGCAGGAAGAAGGATCGAAGTGACAGCTTTGAGGGGCCAAAGAGAGCAGAGCTCAATCTCCATACAAAAATGAGTGATATGGATGGCATTGGTGAGGTCAAGGCCTATATCAGGATGGCCGAAAGCTTTGGCATGGACAGCCTTGCCATTACCGATCTCAATACCGTACAGGCCTTTCCAGAAGCCTTTCACGCTCTTTCAAAGGATTCAAAGCTGAAGCTGATATACGGTGCTGAATCCTTCCTTTGTGACGACGGTAAAAAGGCTGTCAAGGATCCAAGGGGACAGAGGCTGAGTGACACCTATGTGGTATTCGATATAGAGACTACCGGCTTTTCCATGGAGCACTGCCGCATTATAGAGATAGGTGCAGTAAAGATAGAAAACGGCATCATCACGGACAGATTTTCTCATTTCATAGACCCGGAGATGCCCATACCCGCAAATATCACAGAGCTTACCTCCATTACCGATGAGGACGTGAGAGGACAGGGAAGCTACAGGGAGATACTGCCTCTGTTCCTTGACTTTTGCGGGGAAGCAGCAGTGGTGGGACATAATGCAGCCTTTGACGTTGGCTTCATAAAGCATTATGCTGCTCTATTGCATAGGAAGTTCGATCCCACGGTGGTGGATACCCTGGGGCTTTCATACATGCTGCTAAAGCAGCTATACCGCAACAGGCTCGATACGGTGGCAAAGGAGCTTGGCGTCGTGCTCAGCTCACATCACAGGGCAGTCAATGATGCCGAGGCCACGGCCGGCATATTCCTTCGCTTCTGCGATATGCTGAAGGAAAGGGGCATACAGGATCTTGATGCCCTTTACGCTGCCGATACAGTAGATGCAGAGACCGTGAAAAAGCTGCATGGACAGAATTTTACCATGCTTGCCACCTGTGACCTGGGCAGGACTAACATGTACAGGCTGATCTCTGCTGCTCACATAGATTATTTCCATAACACGGCAAAGCTTCCGAGAAAACTGATCCAGGGGCTTCGAAACGGGCTTTTGATAGGCTCAGGAGATGTAGATGGCGAGCTTTATGACATGGTGCTCAGAGGCTTTTCTGATGAGGAGCTGGACCTTGCAGCTTCCTTTTATGATTATATAGAGCTCCTGCCCCCTGAAAATCTTTCATATCTCATCAATAGTGACGAGACCTACATATCCTCCATGGAGGACATAAGGGACATAACAAGGAGGCTCTATGAGTGTGCAAAGCGCATCGGCAGGCCTGCCTGTGCGGTGGGGGATGTGCACTTTGAAAATGAAGGCGATGAGGTATACAGGAAGATCATAAAATATTTTGAGTATTCCTCAAAGGGCAGGAAGTATCTTTACAATGAAGAGCAGTTTACTGAAAAACTCTTTTTCAGGACTACGGCTGAGATGCTTTCCGTATTTTCCTTCCTGGGGGATGAGGCTGCCTATGAGGTGGTAGTGAAAAACACCAGGCTCATTTCAGACATGTGCGAGCCCATAGCACCGGTAAGGCCTGACAAGCGGCCCCCAGTCATAGAAAATTCTGACGAGGAGCTGCGTAAGATATGCTACGACAAGGCCCATGAGATGTATGGGGAGAACATACCAGAGGTGGTGGGAAAAAGGCTTGAGGCCGAGCTTGGATCCATCATAGCCAATGGATATTCCGTGCTTTACATCATAGCTCAGAGGCTTGTGTGGGATTCAAATGATCATGGTTATCTGGTCGGTTCCAGAGGCTCTGTAGGTTCATCGCTGGTGGCCACCTTTGCGGGGATCTCAGAAGTGAACCCCCTGCCGCCGCATTACTACTGTAAAAAGTGTCATTATTCAGATTTTGACAGTGAGACTGTCAGGCAGTACAGCGACAAGGCCGGCTGCGACATGCCGGATATGATCTGTCCCGTATGCGGAGAACCACTTATAAAGGACGGCTTTGACATCCCCTTTGAGACCTTCCTTGGATTTAAGGGCGACAAGGAGCCAGATATAGATCTTAACTTTGCGGGTGAATACCAGGCAAAGGCCCATGCTTACACCGAGGAGATCTTTGGAAAGGGCCAGACCTTCAAGGCAGGCACCATAGGCACGGTGCAGCTGAAAACAGCCTTTGGATATGTAAAGCGCTACAATGAGGATCATGACATACCGGATATGAAGCGGCCTGAGATAGAGCGGCTTGCTGCGGGCTGCACCGAGGTAAGAAGGACCACCGGACAGCATCCGGGGGGCATAATAGTCCTGCCACATGGAGAGGAGATAAACAGCTTTACTCCCATTCAGCACCCTGCAAACGATATGCAGAGCCCCATAACGACTCATTTTGATTATCACAGCATAGATCATAACCTGCTCAAGCTGGACATACTGGGAAAGGATGATCCCTCCATGGCCCGTATGCTGAAGGATATGACAGGCCTTGATCCCATGGATATACCCATAGGCACGCCGGAGGTGCTGTCCCTCTTTCAGGACACCTCTGCTCTGGGCATCTCTCCCGAGGACATAGGCGGGACTCAGCTTGGGACCCTTGCCATACCGGAGTTCAACACTGACTTTGCCATAAACATGCTGCTTGATGCAAAGCCAAAATATGTATCCGATCTGGTGCGTATAGCCGGACTTGCCCATGGTACTGATGTTTGGATAGGCAATGCCAGAGACCTGATCCAGGCTGGGACCTGTACCATACAGACAGCCATCTGCAATCGTGACGATATAATGAATACCCTTATTTCAAAGGGCATGGAGCCGGGCACTGCCTTTACCATCATGGAGGCTGTCAGAAAGGGAAAATTCCCGAAAAATCCCAAGCACGATGAGTGGTGCGAGGATATGAGGGCCCATGACGTGCCGGAGTGGTACATAGAATCCTGTGACAAGATAAAGTACATGTTCCCCAAGGCCCATGCTTCGGCCTATGTGGTCATGTCCTTGCGCATAGGCTATTACAAGATACACTTCCCTGCGGAATTTTATACTGCTTACTTTACCATAAAGGGTACCGGCTTTGATTATGAAAAAATGTGCTGCTCCCTGCCGGTGCTGAGGCGCAATATAAAGGATTTCAGAGCGGCCCATCCTGACCTGGGAAAGGATTCCTCTGCAAATGACAAGCTGTTTCTAAGGGACATACGTGTTGCCGAAGAGATGCTGGCCCGGGGCCTTGAGTTTGCTCCAATAGATATCTACAAGGCAAAGGCCAGGGAATTTTCCCTGACTGATGACGGAAAGATCATGCCTTCATTGAACTCCATTCCCGGGCTGGGTGACATAGCTGCCCAGTCCATCGAGGCAGAGGCGTCAAAGGGAAGCTTCCTCAGCATGGAGGAATTCATAGGCCGCACCAGGATCAGCCGGACCAATGTGGACACCATCAAAGGGCTTGGACTGCTTAGGGATATGCCGGAAACAAATCAACTTAGTATTTTCGATTTTCAATAATTGTGGTATAGTATAGACTGTTTTTTTGCTACGGCAAAAGCCGTAGCAAGACACATGAAGCAGTTTTTAATATGCAGCAGACATTATAAAGGAGCAGATCATATCATATGTGTGGAATAGTCGGATATACAGGAGGAGCCGAGGCAGCGCCCCTTTTGCTCAGGGGACTCAGGAGGCTTGAATACAGAGGCTACGATTCAGCCGGACTGGCAGTGCTTTCAGAGGATGGCAGCATAAATATCGAAAAGGCAAAGGGCAGGCTTTCAGTCCTTGCAGAAAAAACAGACGAGGGAAGGAAGCTTTCAGGCTGCTGTGGCATAGGACATACCAGATGGGCCACCCATGGCGAGCCCTCGGAGGAAAATGCTCATCCCCATTACAGCGACGACTGTGCCGTGGTTGCAGTACATAACGGCATAATAGAAAATTATCAGGAGCTCAAGGCAAAGCTCCTTAAAAACGGCTACAGCTTTTATTCACAGACGGATACAGAGGTGGCTGTAAAGCTGATAGACTATTATTATAAGAAGTATTTCGGCACGCCTATAGATGCCATAAACAGGGCCATGGTGCGTATCAGGGGCTCCTACAGCCTGGCCATGATGTTCAAGGACTATCCCGGTGAGCTGTACGCCGCAAGGAAGGACAGCCCGCTGATACTGGCAAAGACTGAGGATGAGGCTTATCTGGCCTCTGATGTCACTGCCATACTGGAATATACAAGGGACATATATTATCTTGAGGATCTCCAGTCTGCAAGGCTCAGAAAGGGAGAGCTTACATTCTACAATCTGGACGGCGACGAGATCAGCATAGAGCCAAAGAGAGTCGAATGGGATGCAAAGGCGGCTGAAAAGGGCGGCTTTGAGCATTTCATGATGAAGGAGATCCATGAGCAGCCAAAAGCCGTTAAGGATACCCTGTCCTCACTTATCAGAGAGGGACATATCGAGCTTGCAGATGCCGGGATCGGCGACGAGGAGCTTAAAAACGTAAGCTCCATATGCATTATAGGCTGCGGCTCAGCCTATCATATAGGGGTTGCGGCCCAGTATATCTTTGAGGAGCTGTGCAGGATACCCGTCAGAGTTGAATTTGCCTCTGAGTTCAGATACAGGGATCCCGTACTCGCCAAAGATACACTATGCATCATCATAAGCCAGTCCGGAGAGACGGCTGACAGTCTGGCTGCGCTAAGGCTCATAAAGGCACAGGGCATAAGCTCGGTGGCCATAGTCAATGTGGTAGGCTCCTCGATAGCCAGGGAATCGGATCATGTGATATATACTCTGGCAGGCCCGGAGATAGCAGTAGCTACAACAAAGGCCTACAGTGCTCAGCTTGCCGCCTGCTACTGCATGGCCATCAAGCTGGCAAGGCTTACCGGACACATTGATGAGGTTGAGGAGGAAAGGCTCGTTTCTGAGCTCTCAGCCCTTCCGGACAAGATAGCCCGCATACTTGAGGACAAGGACAGGCTCCAGTGGTTTGCTTCAAAATTCGCCGGGGCAAAGGACATCTTCCTGATAGGCAGAGGCATAGACTATGCCATCGCCATGGAGGGCAGCCTCAAGATGAAGGAGATAAGCTATATCCATTCTGAGGCCTATGCCGCAGGTGAGCTTAAGCATGGCACCATCAGCCTGGTAGAGGAGGGAACTCTGGTCATAGGCGTGCTTACTCAGCCTGAGGTCTATGAAAAGACCATCAGCAACATGGCAGAGTGCAAGAGCAGGGGAGCATATCTCATGGGCCTTGGCCTGAGGAACAGGCCGCAGATCGAGGATACCGTGGATTTTGCAGTCTATATCCCTGAGGTAGAGCCTCTGTTTTCTGCAAGCCTGGCAGTCATACCTCTTCAGCTTATGGGCTATTATCTGTCCGTGGCAAAGGGACTTGATGTGGACAAGCCCAGGAACCTGGCAAAGTCGGTGACGGTGGAATAAATTATGATCTGCAAAAAGCTCAGTATTAGGCGGACTATGCGCATGCCGTGATACTGAGCTTTTGTAGATACAGATATTTCACATCTTGTTTGATTGTTTTTATGGTGAAATTTTTCAGACAAAACTCTTTACATTTTTGTTTTTATAGGGTAAAATATATTCTCGGCTGGCAAATACAGCCATAGACGTTAAGTCGTCGGATCGAGGCGTGGCTCAGCTTGGTAGAGCGCTGCGTTAGGGACGCAGAGGCCGCAGGTTCAAATCCTGTCGCCTCGATTTATTTTTTTAATAACAGTTTGCTTCCGTGGCTCAGTTGGTAGAGCAACGCATTCGTAATGCGTGGGTCGCCGGTTCGAGTCCGGCCGGGAGCTTCTGCATCGTCAGAAGTGACGATGCTTTTTTTAAGTCAGCGGGCCTACTGCAGCGGGGACATAGAGATGGAACTTTTTTTGATTGCACTTGAGGAGATATTTATCCTCTTTATCATCATCGTGGCAGGTTATGTGTGCAGGAGACTGGGCATACTCTCAGGAGATTCAAGAAAGCAGCTTACCTCCCTGGTCATCGACCTTGTCCTGCCCTGTGTGGTGCTTCAGTCCTTTCTTTCTGAGGACAGCGCCTCCTTTTCTTCCCTGATACCCTCAGCCAGCCTTCAGCTGTTTCTGATCTATGCCGTATCCATCGCTCTTTCCTATATACTGATCAGGAAGCGCTCTGTGGATTCCGGAATAGAAAGGCTGATAGTCATTTTTTCAAATTCAGGCTTTGTAGGCATACCACTTTTGTCAGCTGTCTATGGAGAGCTTGGCAAGTTTGCGGCCATCATGGCCATAATCATTTTCAGCCTGTTTTTCTGGACCTATGGGGTCTACAATGTGGCCAGACAGCATGACCTTAGATCCTCCGTAAAAAAGATGATCACGCCGCCACTTGTGGCTGTGATCATAGCCCTGCCCCTCAGCCTCCTTTCCATAAGGCTGCCGGGCTTTATCATGGAGCCTGTAGCCATGATAGCGGACATGAATTCTCCGCTGGCCATGATAGTTACTGGCATTACCGTTGCTGAGGTGGATCTGTCAGAGCTTTTTTCAAGAAGGGTATATTATACCGTATTCTGTAAAAACATAGTCCTGCCACTGATACTCGGGGCATTGTTCTTTGTGGTGGGTCTCAGGGACGAACTGTCCATATCACTGCTTGTGACGGCGGCCTGTCCCACAGCGGCTCTTGTGCCCATGCTGGCACTTCAATACGACCATGACGGGGGGCTTCCTTCGGGGGCCTTTGCCATGAGCACTGCACTGTCAATGCTCACGCTGCCCGCATACATATATCTATTATCAGCTATGGCATCGCTTTAAGCCCGGGGCCTGGCCCTATGGCAGCATATGACTTGAAGGAAGGTGAAAAAGGATGGCGGAAGCCAGATATGATGCTGATTCGATAACAGTCCTTGAGGGCCTTGACCCTGTCAGGAAAAGGCCGGGAATGTACATAGGATCAGTAGGACAAAGAGGACTGAACCACCTTATATTTGAGATACTTGACAATGCCGTGGATGAGCATATGGCTGGCTACTGCAGCCTGATCCATGTCACTCTGCATGCAGACGGCTCCTGTACCGTCAAGGATAACGGCAGGGGATTGCCGGTGGACATGCACAAAAAGGGCATACCTGCGGAAAGGGTCATACTTACGGTGCTCCATGCCGGAGGCAAGTTCGACGATTCCGTATACAAGACCTCAGGAGGCCTGCATGGCGTAGGTTCTTCTGTAGTAAATGCCTTATCAAAGAAGATGGAGGTCAGGGTATACAGAGACGGACGCATATATTTTGACAGCTATGAGAGGGGAAAGCCTGTCACGAAGCTTCAAAAGGGAATGCTGCCCGTACTTGGAAAGACTACAGAGAGAGGAACTGAGATAACCTTCCTTCCCGATGACGAGATATTTGAAAAGACGGAATTCCGTGAGGAGGCCGTAAAGTCAAGGCTCCATGAAACAGCTTATCTGAACCCGGAGCTCAGGATCATTTATACTGACGAGCGCCCTGGAAAAGAGGAGAGCATAGAGTATCATGAGCCGGAGGGGATCAAGGCCTATGTCGCCGAGCTCAATAAGGGCCAGGAGGCGGTTACTCCCCTTATATATTTCAAGGACCAGCTTTCAGGCTCGGAGCTTGAGTGCTGCATACAGTTCGTGGATGCCTTTGAGGAAAATATCCATGGCTTCTGCAACAATATATATACCCAGGAGGGCGGAACCCACATAACCGGCTTCAAGACCAGGTTCACCCAGATGATAAACATGTATGCCAGACAGCTTGGCATACTCAAGGAAAAGGACCAGAATTTCACCGGAGCCGATACCAGGAATGGGATGACCTGTGTGCTGGCGCTTAAATATCCTGACCCCATATTTGAGGGCCAGACAAAGACAAAGCTGGCATCTGCCGAGGCAGCTCAGATAACTGCTCAGATCACGGGAGAAAAGCTGGAGCATTTCTTTGACCGCAATGTGGAAACAGTAAAGGCCGTGATAGGCTGTGCTGAAAAGTCCGCAAAGATCAGAAAGCAGGAGGAAAAGGCAAAGACCAATCTGCTTTCAAAGTCCCGTTTCAGCTTTGATTCAAACGGCAAGCTCAAGGTATGCACCTCAAAGGATCCCAAGCGCTGTGAGATATTCATAGTAGAGGGAGATTCTGCAGGCGGCTCTGCCGGTATGGGCAGGGACAGGGACTTTCAGGCCATACTTCCTATCAGGGGAAAGATACTTAATGTGGAAAAGGCCTCCATAGACAAGGTGCTTGCAAATGCCGAGATAAAGACCATGATAAACAGCTTTGGCTGCGGCTTTTCTGAGGGCTATGGAAACGATTTTGACATTTCAAAGCTCAGATATAACAAGATCATACTCATGACGGATGCGGACGTGGATGGAAGCCACATAGACACATTGCTTCTAACCTTCTTTTATCGCTTCATGCCGGAGCTTATAAAGGCGGGCCATGTGTACATCTCCATACCGCCCCTTTATCTGGTGACTCCTAAAAGAAAGAGCGAGGAGCCCCTTTATCTTTATGATGACAAGGAGCTCACAAGGTATCAGAAGGCCCACAGCTCGGACAGCTATGACCTTAAACGCTTCAAGGGCCTTGGAGAGATGGACCCTCCCGACCTCTGGGCGACGACCCTTGACCCTGAGCGCAGGGTGCTGAAGCAGGTGAACATAGAGGATGCAAGACTGGCCTCGGAGGTGACAGAGATGCTGATGGGCACAGACGTGGCACCAAGGAGAGAGTTCATATATAAGCATGCCCGTGAGGCGGAGATAGATACGTAATGGCTGAAACTATACTGAAAACAGAATATTCCGAGGAGATGCAGAAGTCCTATCTGGACTATTCCATGTCTGTCATCACCTCCAGGGCCGTGCCGGACATCAGGGACGGGCTCAAGCCGGTCCAGAGAAGAGTCCTCTATGATATGGACAGGCTCCATGTAAATCATGATAAAAAGGAGATGAAGTCTGCCCGTATAGCCGGTGACTGTATGGGACGCTTCCATCCCCACGGAGACGGCTCTATCTATGATACCATGGTGGTCATGGCCCAGGATTTCAAGAGATCCATGCCCCTTATAGACGGCAAGGGCAACTTTGGTTCCATAGAGGGAGACGGAGCGGCTGCCTACAGATATACGGAGGCCAAGCTCAGGGAGTTTGCAGACGAGGTATATCTCAAGGACACGGACAAGTCCGTGGAGTTCGTGCCGAATTATTCAAATACGGAACCTGAGCCCGTGGTGCTGCCTGTCAGGATACCCAATTTCCTGCTGAACGGATCTGAGGGCATAGCAGTAGGCATGATCACCTCCACCCCCTGCCATAATCTTTCAGAGCTCTGTGAGCTGTGCAAGGCCTTTGTGGATGATCAGGACATGTCAGTGGATCAGATGCTTGAGATCATGCCGGGACCTGATTTTCCTACTGGCGGGATCATTGCAAACAAGTCAGATCTCAGAGAGATATATGAGACAGGGTCCGGGAAGCTGCGCCTCAGAGGCAGGCTGAAGCTTCAGCCCGGGGCCAGGAAGGCAGACAAGGACAGGCTCTGCGTTACCGAGATCCCTTATACCATGATCGGAAACGGTATAGGGAAGTTCATGCAGGACACGGCGGCTCTTACAGAATCAAAGCTCCTTCCGGAGATCAGTGATATAGGAAATGCCACTTCATCGGATGGTGTAAATATCTTCCTTGAGCTTAAAAAGGATTCCGATGTGGAGAGAGTCTCCAACATCCTTTATAAAAAGACCAAGCTTGAGGACAGCTTTCCCGTAAACATGCTGGCCATATGTGACGGCAGGCCCGAAGTCATGAATCTGAGGCGCATACTCAGTGAGTGGCTCAAATTCCAGCATGACATACTTCAGAGAAAGTATACTGAGCTTTTAAGGCTTGAAAAGCAGAAGAAGGAGATACAGGAGGGCCTGATAGCCGCCTGCAATATCATAGATCTGGTCATAGCAGTGATACGTGGCGCAAGGAAGCGCCAGGACGCCGAGAACTGCCTTGTGAACGGTGATGTTTCAGGAATAGCCTTCAAGGATAGAGAGCTCAGGGAACAGGCAAAAAGTCTGGCTTTTACAAAGCGCCAGGCTGATGCCATACTCGAGATGAGGCTTTATAAGCTCATAGGCCTTGAGATTCTGGAGCTTGAAAAGGAGTATAAAAAGACGGTCAAGGCC
The DNA here is from genome assembly GCA_944377385.1 of uncultured Lachnospiraceae bacterium. Classification (GTDB taxonomy): domain Bacteria; phylum Bacillota; class Clostridia; order Lachnospirales; family Lachnospiraceae; genus Avilachnospira. The sequence continues at coordinate 18,689 of CALWET010000019.1, forward strand.
GTGAAGGAATACACGGCTGTGGTCTCGGACGAAAGTAAGCGAAAGGAGCTTATAAAGGCTGATCTGGAGGACATAAAGGCACGCTTTGGTTATGAGAGGCGTACTGAGATCTGTGATCTCTCAGAGGTCGTCATAGAGGAGCCTAAGCAGGAGGCAGTGCCTGTAGTATTCATACTGGACAGGCTTGGCTACTGCAAGACAGTGGACGAGCAGAGCTATGAAAGGGCAGGCAGCGATGCTGAAAGCGACGACAGGGCAGTCATCCATGCCATGAGCCAAGACAGCCTGCTGATATTTACCGACAAGGGAAATCTGCACAGGCTCAGGCTTTCCCAGGTGCCTCAGAAAAAGCTCAGGGACAAGGGAGTGCCCCTGGACAATCTGAGCAGATACGAGACCTCCAGGGAGGATATTGTATATGTAGCCTCAGAGCAGAGCCTCGAGGGGACCAATCTGATGCTTGTGACAGAGCATGGCTACATAAAGCAGGTGCCCGCAGAGGAATTCAGCAGCAACCAGCGCACCATAGCCGCAACGAAGCTTGAAGAAGGCGACAGGATAGTCTGCGTTGAGGTCATCCGGGAGATAGGCCAGAATACCGTGGCCTGCTGGACTTTGGAGGGCTATTTCATAAGGTTTGCCCTGGATGATGTGCCGCTTTTAAAGAGGACAGCAAAGGGTGTCAGGGCCATAAAGCTCCATAGAGACGATAAGGTCACCGGAGGCTGCCTTGTAAGGCCGGATTCCCTTATCTCCTATAAGGAAAAGGAGGTTCACCTTTCCAAGCTCAGGATAGGGCTTAGGGGAGGAAGCGGAGTAAAGCAGAGAGGCTGAAGCTCGCAGCAGGTTTTTGTCAGTGCTTTTTGCATGCCAAAGGTTTTACAAAAAACACTTGACATTAAAATTCATCTGCGTAAGAATACCATATGATGATATGTAAGATGTTTATGAGGTAAGGAAGATGAAAAAGCAGGAAGCTATGTCGGCCCTTCTTCTTGATATGGGCCACAGCCTGGCAGAACCGTTATTTTCAGGCCATGATCATCCCTGGGAAGTGCTTCCGTTGATAAAGGATTTCATTATCAAGCTTGGTAGCAGTCTGCCCGAGGAAGAGTATAAACAGATCTCGGAAAATGTATGGATCCATAAGGATGCAAAGATCTATCCCTCTGCATATATTGCAGGGCCCTGTATCATAGGTGCCCGTACCGAGGTCCGCCACTGTGCCTTCATAAGAGGCTCGGCTCTCATAGGAGAGGATTGTGTGGTGGGCAATTCCACAGAGCTGAAAAATGTTATACTTTTCGATCATGTCCAGGTGCCCCATTACAACTATGTGGGGGATTCGATACTTGGCTATTATGCCCATATGGGGGCAGGCAGCATAACCTCCAATGTCAAGAGCGACAAGGCTCTGGTAAGGGTGCATTGTGAGGATGGAGATATCGAGACAGGGCTTAAAAAGTTCGGAGCCATCATAGGTGATCATGTGGAGGTAGGCTGCGGCTCGGTCCTTAATCCCGGCACTGTCGTAGGCAGGGATACTAATATCTATCCGCTTTCAAGCGTACGCTGCGCCGTTGATGCTTCTTCGATCTATAAGAATGCTTCGGAAGTAGCCAGAAAACACAGCTAAAAATGGAGGTGCTCATGAAACAGCTTTATGACAATGTATTTGAGTTCACACATCCGCTTATACAGCATAAGATCACTATGCTCAGGGACAAAAATACCGGTACCAATGAGTTCAGGAAGATCGTCGAGGAGATAGGCATGCTTATGGGCTATGAGGCCCTAGCAGATCTGCCCACCGAGGATATCGAGATAGAGACTCCCATCGAAAAGTGCAAGTCTCCTGTGATCTCCGGAAGGAAGCTGGCCATAGTCCCCATACTGAGGGCAGGCCTTGGAATGGTATCAGGCATACTGGCCCTGACCCCCACGGCAAAGGTGGGACATATAGGCATGTACAGGGACGAAGAGACTCATGAGCCCCATGAATATTTCTGCAAGCTTCCAAAGCCAATAGAGGAGCGAACGATCATAGTTACTGACCCCATGCTTGCTACCGGCGGCTCCGCAACGGATGCGGTAAAGCTGATCAAGCAGCATGGCGGAAAAAAGATCAAGTTCCTGTCCATCATTGCAGCTCCCGAGGGAGTTGAAAAGCTGCACAGGGAGCATCCTGATGTCGAGCTTTATATAGGACATCTGGACAGATGCCTGAATGAGGCGGCATACATATGTCCCGGACTTGGAGATGCCGGAGACAGGATCTTTGGTACTAAATAAAATCTTGAGCTTATAAAGTGCACCGGAATGAGGAACATTTCATAAAGGTGCTCTTTAATTACTCAAATAGCAGATGCCGGAAAGGGCATAAGCATTTATTTTGCAGGTGGAGATAAAGTATGATCAGAATAATAAGACACAGTTTAAGAGAGTACAAGACTCCGGCGATCATAACCATGCTGCTGGTCATCGTTGAGGGCATACTGGAATGTATGATACCCTTTACGATATCTCAGCTGATCACCGGTGTCAGAGCCTCAGACATGGAGCTTATACAGAGATATGGCCTTATTTTGATAGGACTTGCCATATGCTCACTGCTTACAGGAGCAGGAGGAGGAATCTTTTCAGCGGATGCGGTGACCGGACTCTCCAGGAATCTGAGAAAGGACATGTTTGAAAGGATC
>CALWET010000020.1 GCA_944377385.1 uncultured Lachnospiraceae bacterium
GATGTCATAGTAAATCTGAATGACACAGGCGAGCAGATACCGGGAAAGGTAACGGAAAAGAGCAATCTGGAGGAGACCCTTACTGGGGGCACTATTGTGAAATATGTGACTGTCATAGTGCAGAATCCAGGGGGCCTTACAGAGTCTGATACTGCTACAGTGCAGTGCGGAGATATTTATTCTGCAGGCGATGGAGCCTTTACGGCCTATCAGACCGACAGCCTCAAGTGCGAGCTTCCCATAGGTGTAGAGATAGAGGAGGTGCTGGTCAGCGAGGGCCAGTATGTGAGCCCCGGCAGTGCGCTTTTCAGCATGACCGAGGACTCCTATGAGGATGCCGTGAATCAGCTGACGGATGAGCTCACGAATGCAGAGGACAATCTGGAGACCATGCAGGAAAGCCTGGATGAGTACACCATCACCGCACCCATCTCAGGTCAGGTGATCTCAAAGAACGCCAAGGTGGGAGATAATATAGACCGTACCAGCGGCTCTGCAAGCACCGAGCTGGCTGTTATATATGACCTGTCGGAGCTGACCTTTGAGATGGCCATAGATGAGCTGGATATAAGCAATGTTGAAGTGGGACAGGAGGTGGAGGTCACTGCCGATGCCTTTGAGGATGTGATATATACAGGCCATGTGACCAACGTATCGCTGAACGGCTCCTACCAGAGCGGAGTGACTACCTATCCTGTAGTAGTCACACTGGATGATGCAGGAGACCTGCTCCCAGGAATGAATGTGGACGGAAGGCTGATACTGGACGAGGCAAAGGATGTGCTTTACATACCCTCGGGAGGGCTCCAGAGGGGAGATGTGGTATATGTAAAGGATGAATCCCTTACAGAGGAGCAGAAGGAAGAGACGAAGAACTCCCAGAGCAGTGCAGAAGATGCAGAAGCACCGGCAGGCGGAGAGCGGATGCCGGAGCCGCTTCAGGGAGGCATAAGTGAAAGGGCGCTTATGGAGGCTCCCGAGGGCTTTACAGCCGTAAAGGTGGAGACAGGACTCATCACCGATGATTATGTAGAGATAGTCTCGGGCCTTGAGGAGGGACAGGAGATCTATGTGAGCGAGACCGAAAGCGGCTCCATGGGTATGTTCGGTGGCATGTCCATCAGCTTTTCAGGAGGACCTGGAGGAGGCATGGGCGGAGGCCCGGGAGGCCAGAGGGGCCGGAGGTAAGCTGATATGAGCAGGGAACTTACGAATGAAAGGGCCTTCCTGTCAGATGACGGCGTGGCTCCGGGAGAGCCTCTCATAGAGCTCAGGAACATATATAAGATATATTATATGGGAGGCGAGGAGGTCCATGCCAATGACGGCATAAGCCTTACTATCAATAAGGGCGAATTTGTAGCCATAGTTGGAAAGTCTGGCTCGGGAAAATCTACTCTCATGAATATAATAGGGGCTCTGGATGTGCCTACCTTCGGAGAGTACTTCCTGGCAGGAGAGGATACCTCGGAGATGACGGATGACGAGCTCTCTGAGGTCAGAAACAACAGGATAGGCTTTATCTTCCAGCAGTATAATCTGCTGATGAAGCTGAACCTGCTGGAGAATGTGGAACTGCCGCTGCTTTATAAGGGCTACGGAAAAAAGGAGAGAGAGGAGAAGGCCATGGAGGCCCTGAAAAGGGTGGGCCTGGATGAAAAATGGAAATCTACCCCTCTCCAGCTTTCCGGAGGACAGCAGCAGAGGTTATCCATAGCCAGGGCCCTCTGTGCAAGGCCCTCCATAATACTGGCCGACGAGCCTACGGGAGCTCTGGATTCCAGGACCTCAAAGGATGTACTGGGCCTTATCACCGAGCTCAACAAAGAGGGCAATACCATAGTCATGATAACCCATGATCCATCTATAGCCATGTACTCAAAGCGTGTGGTGGAGATCATGGACGGCAGGATAATATTTGACGGAGATGTAAAAGCTTATGCCGATCACAGAAAGCTTCAAAATGGCAATTAAATCTATATGGAGCAACAAGATGCGCTCCTTTCTGACCATGCTTGGTATCATCATAGGCGTGGCAGCCGTCATCATACTGGTATCTGTGGTCAACGGCTATATGTCTACCATGATAGAGAGCTTCACCAGCATGGGTGTGGACAGGATAAACGTGTCTGTCACCAATATGAGCTCCCGCAGCCTCGATCCCGATGACATGTATGAGTTCTTTGACGAGAACTACGAGCTCTTTGAAAACATATCTCCAAGCGTCAGTGTCATGATGCCGCTGAAAAACGGGAATGATACCATGAGCGATACCTCCATAGGAGGCTACAGCGAGGATTATATAGATATCGTGGATTATGACGTGGCCTATGGCAGGAGCATAAGCTATGCTGACTGCGAGGGCGAAAGGTATGTGGCAGTGCTGGGCTATTATACTGCCCTTGAGCTTTTTGACAATGCCTCGGATGCCCTGGGGCAGAAGATAAAAATAGGAAACAATGCCTTTACTGTGGTGGGAGTCATAGAGCGCCAGGATGAAGATGAGCTTGAGGAAGGGGGCACCGATGATTTCGTGTGGCTGCCGTATTCATCTGCGGCAAAGATGAACTTTTCCAGTGACATAAGCTCCTACATCCTGACATCCAGAGACACAGACGATACTGACCTCTGCACCTCTGCTATAGAGAGCTTTCTGCATGACATATTCAAAAGCGAGGATTTTTACAATGTCGTAGCAAACTCCTCACTTCTTGATGAGATGAATGAGCAGATAGGCATGCTTTCCATGATGCTGGGAGGCATAGCCGGGATATCCCTGCTGGTAGCAGGCGTCGGCGTCATGAATATCATGCTGGTATCTGTTACCGAACGTACCAAGGAGATAGGCATCAGGAAGGCCCTTGGTGCAAAGAAGGGAGTCATCATGCAGCAGTTCGTCATAGAGGCTGCTGTCACCTCTTCCATGGGAGGCATCGTGGGTATAATAGTGGGAGCCCTGGGAACCTCGGCCGTAGGTACAGCCATCGGGATCACAGCTGTACCTACCCTTGGGGCCGTGGCTGTCTCCTTTTCAGTATCTGTGGGCATAGGTCTGCTTTTTGGCTATATGCCTGCAAGCCGTGCAGCCCTGCTGAATCCCATAGATGCACTGAGGACAGACTGAATACGCTTAAGTCCTTTGCGATACTATACTGAGCTATTTCATAAGGAATCAGGTATGATAAGGATGATCGAGCAGGTAAAAAAACATTCATATTTTCTATAGATATTTTTTCTTGACGCTCTATTTCTATGAGTGTAGAATAAACTCTGAATGAGAAAAGATGTGAATGATTTTAGTTGAATCGAGAAAGGAATAATGATGGAAACACAATTCGGTACGTTTTCCAAGCCGCTTGAAAGGAACTACAAGACTTATAAACTGGACCTTTGCGGCAGGCAGCTT
>CALWET010000021.1 GCA_944377385.1 uncultured Lachnospiraceae bacterium
CCATACTTGGCGCTCTCAGGCTGTCCGAGAGGGAGCTTACAGGCTCCTATATAGAGGGCAGCAATCAGGCCATAGTCAGGCCCTGGCTCCAGGCCTTTACAGCCTCTTATCTGGGCTCAGGAAACTACATGGTATATGACAGCAGTGCCATCAGGGCACAGATACAGGCTGTATATGATGCAGGTTATGACGAATGGATACTCTGGGATGCGGCGGTGGATTATGACTACAGTGCATTTCTGAGTGAGGCCGAGGCAGAGGCAGAGCATGAGGCCATAGAGGAGAGCAGGGCCATAGCCAGGGAGCAGGCTGTGCTGGAATCAGAGTCTGCCCAGGAGACCTTTCCCCAGGAGCTTCAGGATGCTCTTGACGGAGATCAGCTTTACGAGAGCGACGAGGCAGTGCTTCTTGAGGACGGGCCTATTGTGAGCTATGAGGATGAGCAGGCAGACTGATGGAGGCAGAAGTGAAGGGAATAGTTTTTTTTGATCTGGACGGAACACTGCTTAATAACAGGGAAAATCAAATACCGGAAAGTGCCATGGAGGCGCTTTCACAGCTCAGGGAAAATGATTACAGGATAGTCATATCCACGGGCAGGGATATGGATGGACATTACAGTCTGACCTGGAAGGAAAAGATCAGTCCGGACGCCATCATCCATCTTAACGGCACAAAGATCACTGTGGGAGACCGCATCATCTTTGAGCACTTCATGGCACCGGAGCTTTTGAGCCAGATATATGATTTTGCCATGGAGACAGGCATATGCTTTGGCACCACCCTGGGAGACCGGGATTTTTATACCTTTCCCGATAAGAAAAGATATGCGGATCAGTTTTTTTCAAAGGCAATAAAAAGGAATTACAGGCCCTTTTCCGAGCTTATGGAGGAGGGGCTCAGGATACATGCCATTTCCTATGCGGGAGACATGCAGAGGGAGCTGCCCCTGATAGAGGAGCATTTCCCAATGCTGGAGCTTTTGGGCTTTGATTCCGGCAGAGGGGCCGATGTGGTGGAAAAGGGCAATTCAAAGGCCGACGGGCTGCTTCGTGTATGTGAATATTACGGTGTGGATGTGGGGGATACGGCTGCCTTTGGAGATTCCCTGAATGACATACGTATAGTAGAAAAGGCAGGCATCGGCATAGCCGTGGGCAATGCCGTGGAGGAGCTCAAGGAAGCGGCAGACTATATAGCCCCTCCCATATGGGAGGATGGCATATACAGGGCCTGCGAGCATTTTGGGATGATCTGAAGGAGGAGTTTATGAAGAAGGAGCTTTTGGAGCTTAGGGAGGCCATGCAGGCTCATGGAGTCGATGTATACCTCATAGATATGGGAGACGATCACCAGTCAGAGCATGTGGGAGATCATTACAAAGAGATCAGGTTCATATCCGGTTTCACCGGCTCTGCCGGAAGATTGGTGGTCACAAGGGACGAGGCCTGGCTTTGGACTGACGGAAGATATTTCGTACAGGCAGAAAAAGAGCTTTCGGATACGGGCATAGGCCTTATGCGCATGGGAAAGCCTGAGACTCCGGATTTATTTGATTACATAGCGGATAAGCTCAAAAAGGGAGGGGCTGTTGGCTTCAATGGAAGGACGGTGGCCTATACCGATTATATAAGGCTCAGGGAGATCGCCTGCAGAAAGGGAGCAGGCCTTGTTACGGAGTATGATCTGCCAGGACTTTTCTGGAAGCAAAGGCCTGAGAGGGAGCTTGAGCCCTGCTTTATACTGGATGAGAGATATACAGGGATGTCTGCTTCAAAAAAGCTTGACCAGCTCAGAGCTGACATGGACAGGCTTGGGGCCGAGGCTCACATCATGTGTACGCTGGATGACATTGCCTGGCTGCTTAACTTAAGGGGAGGAGACATACCTGATACTCCTGTATTCATGGCCTTTATGCTGGTGGAAAAGGACCGGGCCAGGCTCTATACCGATGAGGCTCATCTGACAGATGAGGTCAGGGAGCATCTGAAGGCAGCAGGAGTAGAGGTAGACACCTGCGAGGAGGACTTTTACAGCGATATAAGCGAGCTTAAATGCAGCAGCGTACTGATTGAATCTGCCATGGTAAATGCGGCAGTTGGAGCGGCACTTCCTGAGGGGATAAAGGTCATTGACAGGATGATGCCCACTACCCTGAGAAAGTGCATAAAAAACAGTGTCGAGAGGGAAAACCTGAAGCAGGCACATATAAAGGACGGCGTGGCCATGATGAGGTTCATGCACTGGTTCCTTGAGCATGTGGACAGCGGGGAGCTTACGGAGTGGAGCTGCGTTGAAAGGCTTCATGAGTTCAGGGCGCAGCAGGAGGGCTTTTTGGAAGAAAGCTTTACAACCATCTCGGCCTATGGGGAAAATGCTGCCATGTGCCATTATCATCCCTCCAAGGAGCATGATGTGCCCATAAGGCCCAGAGGCCTTTACCTTGTGGACAGCGGCGGACAGTATTATGAGGGCACCACGGACATCACCAGGACCTGGGCCTGCGGCGAGACCACAAGAGAGGAGAGAGAGAGCTATACCCTGTCGGTGATCGCTAACCTGAGGCTTGCTGATGCCAGATTCCTGGAGGGGACAGGCGGAGCCTGCCTTGACCATATAGCCAGGGAGCCGTTTTGGAGGAGAGGGCTCAACTTTGATCATGGCACAGGCCACGGAGTGGGCTATATGCTCAATGTACATGAGAGGCCCGTGGGGATCAGGTACAAGGCCGTGCCGGAAAGGCTTGATCAGTATCCCTTCAGGGAGGGCATGTTCGTATCCGACGAGCCCGGAGTGTATATAGCAGGAAGCCACGGAGTAAGGACAGAGAACCTGCTGATGTGTGTGAACGACATGAAAAATGAGTACGGCCAGTTCTGCCGCTTTGAGATATACACCCTCTGTCCCATAGACAAGAGGCCGCTGGACATGAGCCTTATGGAGGAGCATGACATAGAGCTCCTTGACAGCTATCACAGGATGGTATACGAGAGGCTGAGCCCTTATCTTTCAGGAGAGGAGCTTTCCTGGCTTGAAAAGATGTGTGCACCGGTCAAAAACACGTTATGAGAGATCGACTGATCGGGAAATATGCCGTGAAAGAACGACCGGTCAGAGCTTGCTGCGACAAAACTAAATAATTTTCAAGGTTTTGTGCTGTTTTTAAGGCCTGAGACCTTGCCATGAAAGCTCAGATATGCTATGATATTTGAGCTTTTGTGATGTTTTGGGGTATTTTTGTGCCCTGATACCGTAAAAAGCAGTAATACCTTATCATACATGTCCATTTATTAGCCGGGACGGTGCTTTTTGGCAGAGTCCATGACAGCGGGCACTAAGCCCTTGTGGGGCAGATGCATCAGAGAGCTTCCCGACCTTATATGGACAGACGCTTAAAACCAAGGAGGAAAGATATGAGCGTTATTTCAATGAAGCAGCTTCTGGAAGCAGGAGTACATTTCGGACATCAGACAAGAAGATGGAACCCCAAGATGGCTCCCTACATCTTTACCGAGAGGAACGGCATCCACATCATCGATCTGCAGAAGACCGTAGGCAAGGTGGATGATGCATACAAGGCCCTTAACGAGATGGTTGCAGAGGGCGGCACAGTTCTCTTTGTTGGTACAAAGAAGCAGGCTCAGGAGGCTATAAAGACAGAGGCTCTTCGCTGCGGAGAGTTCTATGTAAACGAGAGATGGCTCGGAGGAATGCTGACCAACTTCAAGACCATCCGTTCACGTGTAGACAGGCTCAAGGCCATCAGGACCATGGCAGAGGACGGCACCTTTGACGTACTGCCCAAGAAGGAGGTCATCCTTCTCAAGAAGGAGCTTGAAAAGCTTGAGAAGAACCTCGGTGGTATCGTTGAGATGAAGGAGCTTCCTTCAGTGATCTTTGTAGTAGATCCCAAGAAGGAGAGGATCTGCATCCAGGAGGCACATACACTGGGTATCCCCCTGATCGGCATGTGCGATACCAACTGCGACCCCGAGGAGCTTGACTATGTGATCCCCGGCAACGATGATGCCATCCGTGCAGTAAAGCTCATCGTTTCCAAGATGGCAGACGCAGTTATCGAGGCAAAGCAGGGCGAGGAGGCCTTTGTAGAGGCTGAGGAAGTTGAGGAGGCCGCAGAGGCCGAGGCAGCAGAGCCCACAGATATAGAGGAGATCGCCGAGGCAGAGGAGACCGAGGCTGAGTAAGATTATTTAATCATTTAGGAGGACAGATTCATGGCAGCAGTGACCGCAGCAATGGTCAAGGAGCTGAGGGAGATGACCGGTGCAGGCATGATGGACTGCAAGAAGGCTCTTTCAGCTACGGACGGAGATATGGACAAGGCAGTTGAGTTCCTTCGTGAAAAGGGACTTGCCGGAGCAGCAAAGAAGGCAGGAAGGATAGCTGCCGAGGGTATAGTAGATACTCTGGTATCAGAGGATGAAAAGACCGCAGTAGTCGTAGAGGTAAACTCTGAAACTGACTTTGTGGCAAAGAATGAAAAGTTCAGGAACTATGTGGCAGAGGTGGCAAAGCAGGCCCTTGCTTCCAACGCTGCTGATATGGATGCCTTCATGGCAGAAAAGTGGATCGGAGATCAGAGCCTGACCGTGGCAGAGGAGCTTTCCTCACAGATAGCAGTCATCGGCGAGAACATGAAGATCCGCCGCTATGAGAAGGTATCTGAGGCAAACGGCTTCGTTGCATCCTACATCCATGCCGGCGGAAAGATCGGTGTGCTGGTGGATGTTGTGACCGATGTGGTAAACGATGAGATCAGAGAGATGGCAAGGAATATTGCCATGCAGATAGCAGCACTTCGTCCTCAGTTCACAAACAGGAGCGAGGTCAGCGCTGATTACATCGAGCACGAGAGATCCATACTGCTGGCTCAGATCCAGAACGATCCCAAGGAGTCCCAGAAGCCCGAAAAGGTCATCCATGGCATGATTGAGGGCCGTATCAACAAGGAGCTCAAGGAGATCTGCCTCATGGATCAGGTCTATGTAAAGGCCGAGGACGGCAAGCAGAGCGTAAAGTCCTATGTAGATTCCGTAGCCAAGGCCCAGGGAGCAAAGATCGATGTCAAGGGCTTCGTCCGCTTTGAGACAGGCGAGGGCCTTGAGAAGAAGAACGAGAACTTTGCAGAGGAAGTTGCAAAGCAGATGGGGGCTTAAGCGAAAACAGCTTAAAAGGAAAGAGATATC
>CALWET010000022.1 GCA_944377385.1 uncultured Lachnospiraceae bacterium
ATGATCATGTATGAGGGCTTGCGGTTCATCTGTCTTGGATAGCTGAGGCTGCCGGGATTTATGATGTATATGCCCTCCTTCTTTTCCTCAACAGGCCTGTGGGTATGCCCGAAAAAGCATATCCCGCAGCCTCTTGACCTGGCCTCATCCAGGACCCTGGCATCGGAAACGCTGACCCCGTACATATGTCCATGGGTCAGAAAGGCCTTTGTCCCTCCAAGATCAAATTCCAGGTCCCAGGGAAGCTGTGAAAAATAGTCATTGTTTCCCCTGACCATGTATATCTCGCAGCTTTCTCCCACCAGGCTCCTGATGCTTTTTTCCAGGCCCTCTCCATCGCCGCAGAATATGAATTTGTCTATGGGCCTGTTTCTTTGTATGACCTTTTTCAGATTGTCATTCCGTCCGTGTGTATCGCTTGCAACAAGTATCTTTTTCATCTCTGATCCTAAGCCCCGATCCTGTTTTTTATCAGCTCGCTCATCTTGTGAAGCGCCTGCGAGCGGTGAGAGACGCTGTTTTTAAAATCATTCCCAAGCTCTGCCGTGGTCTTTCCGTATTCAGGAAGATAAAAGATGGGATCATAGCCAAAGCCCTCGGAGCCCTTTGACTCATGGGCCACCTCGCCTCTGAGTCTGCCCTCTGTAAAGGCAGCGCTGCCATCAGGAAACACGGCGCATATGGCACATACAAAGCTTGCTCCCCTCTGTCCCTCCGGCACATCCTTCATCTGCTCCAAAAGAGCAGCATTCTTTAACTCATAGGGTGTGTCATGTCCCATGAACCTTGCGGAATAGACTCCCGGAGCTCCTGAAAGAGCATCTATGCAAAAGCCTGAATCATCTGCCATGACTATGGTGTCACTGACCTCTCCCTGCTCCCTGAGCCTGTCATGGATCTCCCTGGCCTTTATCTCCGCATTTTCCGAAAAGGTCTCTCCAGTCTCTTCGGCCTCGGAGCAGAGCCCAAGCTCTCCCATTGACAGCACCTCATATCCGTCAGATCCAAGTATGTCTCTGATCTCTGCGATCTTTCCCTTGTTCTGAGTTGCAAAAACTATCCTCATCTGTCAGCCTCTCCTCTTTTTGGAGGCTTGCCTCCAAGATATGAATAAAAATATGTCTTCATCATGCCGCTGTATATCTTGCGGTTTTTATCGGCACTGCGTCCTATGTACCTCTGGGCATCCTCATAGGCAGTGATCAGATACATGCTCCAGTCCCTGAGCCCCCGGTAGCGCTCTCCTAGGATGCGGTAAAGCTCCGGCAGCTCCTCTCTCTCACCTATACGCTCTCCATAGGGAGGATTTGTGATGATAAAGCCATAGGGCTTTTGATGACTCAGCTCCCTGATGTCCCTGCGCTGAAAATGTATGAGATCCGAAACACCGGCAAGCTCAGCATTCTGTCTTGCAAAACGCACTGCCTCTTCATCTATGTCATAACCCTGTATGCTAAGGCTTTCCGAAAGCCCTGCCCTGTCCACGGCCCAGGCCCTGTCTCTGGCCTCGTCATAGGCATCCATCCAACACCTGCGGCCTATGAGCCCCTGCCATGCCGTGGCAGTAAAATCCCGTTCCATCCCGGGCGCTATAGAAGCGGCCATCATGGCCGCCTCGATAACAAAGGTCCCTGATCCGCAGAAGGGATCTATAAGTATCCTGTCCCTGTTCCAGGGAGTGAGCATGATCAGCGCCGCTGCCAGAGTCTCCGTTATGGGAGCCTTTACGGTATGCTTTCTGTAGCCCCTTTTATGAAGGCTGTCACCGCTGGTATCCAGGCCTATGAGCACCTGATCCTTGTATACTGAGACCCTCAAAGGATAATCAGCTCCATCCATGGGCAGCCTTCCGCTGATCCCATAGGCGGCCTGAAGCCTGGTCACCACCGCCTTTTGTATGATCCTCTGAAGATCTCTGGTGGAAAAGAGCTTCGACTTTACCGAAGTGGCATTTGCCACCCATACCCTTGCGTCCCTTGGCAAAAGCTCCTCCCAGGCAACTGCCCTGGTCCCTTCAAAAAGCTCGTCCCAGGTCTCTGCCTTGAATTCATCAGCCTTTATGAGTATCCTTTCCGCTGTGCGCAGGCCTATGTTTGCCCTGCATACAGAAAGCTCATCTCCCCTGAAGCAGACCCTTCCGTCCGTCACCGAGCTTATCTCGTAGCCCAGTCCGCTTATCTCTTTTTTTGTGCATGCCTCAAGCCCGAAATGGCAGGGCGCAACAAGTTCAAATTCCATGATTCCGTCCGTGCTGAATATTCTCAGCCTTGCAAAAGCTCATTATATAAGCACATTATATAAACTCATTATACAAGCTCTATGCTCTTTACCTCTTCTCCTGAAAATCCCAGTATCGAAAAATGCCGGTCCCTTAAAAGGCCATAGCTCGGTATGCTGCCTCCCTTGGGTATGCTTACAGATCCTGGATTCAGCAGATATATGTCTTTGCCGGCTATGCTCAGTCTTTCTGCAACCGGCACATGCGTATGTCCATGTATAAGTATCTCCCCGTCATTCATAGGCGGAAGATTCCTGCCCCCATCCTCGGCATTGAGCCTGTGGCCATGGGTCGCATAAAAGCAGAGCCCATTCAGATAAAGCACTGCATAATCTGCAAGGCAGGGAAAACCAAGCACCATCTGATCCACCTCGGCCTCACAGTTTCCCCTTACACAGTATATCCTGTCACTCAGGGGATTCAGCATGGATATGACCTCCTTTGGCGCATAACCCTTAGGGAGGTCGTTTCTGGGCCCATGATAAAGTATGTCTCCCAGAAGTATGAGCTTTTCGGCCCCGCTTTCCTCAAATGTCCGGATCAGCCTCTCACAATAATAGGCTGATCCGTGTATATCTGAAGCAAAGATATAGTCCATCATTCATCTCCCCTCATGTTGTTGAAGAGCCAGATCAATATGCATACTATGATGACAGGCCCCAGTATGGGCATCAGATAGGATACTGCAGTCCCTATCAGTGAAAAGACAGAAAACAGCACAAGCATCAGGATCAGAAAGCCCAGGCATCCGAAATTGTAGTACCTGACGCTCATATTGCTCCTATGCCTCTGTCCGCTGTCCCTGCCAAAGGCCCGGTCCTCATCCCGAGGGCCCTCATAATACCGATCCCGGCCTGTGTCATCAGCATAGCCCTCTGTGTAGCCCTCAGATCCATAGCTGTCAGTCCCATAGCCTGCGGGCCCGCCTCCTCCGCCATAGATCTGTCCGCTGAAATCCCTGTCATCTGAGGTATAGGGTATACCGTCAGCACCGCTTTTGGCAGCGTCTATGACCGTCCTGGCTATGAGTCTTGGATCACCGAGATCTGAAAGGACCTCATCCTGACTGCGGCCCTTCCTCACCTCGGTGTCTATATAGGCAGAATAATACTCCACATTGTTCCGGACCAGCATATCCGGAAGCTCATAGGAAAGCTCCTGCCTGAGCTCATTCAAAAATCTTTTTTTATCCATCTGTTTCTTTCTTCTGCGAAGCCTTTATGGCTTCCTCATCGACCTTGATGCCAAGCTCTGAAAGCTGAGCCTCCTCTACCTTTGCAGGAGCGCCCATCATGGCATCCGAAGCGTCCTTCAGCTTGGGGAAGGCCATTACGTCTCTTATGCTCTCGGCTCCGGCCATCCACATGGCCACCCTGTCCATGCCATAGGCCAGCCCTGCGTGAGGCGGAACGCCATATTTAAAGGCCTCCAGCAGGAAACCAAACTGCTCGTTTGCCCTTTCCTCAGTAAAGCCAAGCTTTTCCAGCATCTTTTCCTGGATATCCGCCTGATGTATCCTGACTGAGCCTCCGCCCAGCTCAGTTCCGTTCAGTACTATGTCATAGGCCTTTGCCCTGACCCTGCCCGGATCGCTGTCTATGTACTGCCAGTCCTCCTCCATGGGTGCGGTAAAAGGATGGTGCATGGCCATGAACCTGCCCTCCTCCTCGGACCACTCAAACAGAGGGAACTCCGTGATCCATACGAACTTCCAGTCGCCCTGCCTTATGAGGCCCAGCTCCTTTCCAAGAGTCAGCCTGACATTGCCAAGCACTGTCCTGACAAGCTCCGTCTTTCCTGCGGCAAATACCAGCAGGTCCCCCTTTTCTCCTCCCATCGAGGCTATGAGTGCTTCGGTCTCTTCATCACTCATGAACTTTGTAAAGGAGCTCTTGTGGCTTCCGTCCTCGGCTGCTCCCACACAGAGATAGGCTATGCCCTTTCCTCCGTAATACTTTGCCACCTCACTCAGGGCATCTATCTTTTTTCTGGGCATATGTCCCTGTCCGGGCACACGTATGCCTCTTACAGTGCCGCCCTCTGCCACGGCATCATGGAAAACAGAAAAGCCGCAGTCCTTTACGCAGCTGCTGACATCCTCTATCTCAAGTCCAAAACGCAGATCGGGCTTGTCCGAGCCATACCTGTCCATGGCAGTCTGCCAGGTCATGCGCCTTATGGGCAGCTCCACATCCACATCTATGACTTCCTTGAATATCCTCTTTAAAAGGCCCTCGTTTACTGCGATGACATCATCTATGTCCGCAAAGGAGAGCTCCATGTCTATCTGAGTGAACTCCGGCTGTCTGTCGGCTCTGAGATCCTCGTCCCTGTAGCATCTGGCCAGCTGGAAATATCTGTCAAAGCCGGATACCATGAGCAGCTGTTTAAGTAGCTGGGGCGACTGAGGCAGAGCATAGAACTCTCCCTGATGCACCCTTGATGGTACCAGATAATCCCTGGCTCCCTCAGGCGTGGACTTTATAAAGGTAGGAGTCTCTATCTCAAGAAATCCGTTCTCAGCCATATAGTTCCTGACGCTTATGGCCAGCTTTGAACGAAGTGCAATGTTCCTCTGAAGAGGGGGCCTGCGCAGATCCAGGTATCTGTATTTCAGCCTCAGCTCCTCCCTGGTCTTTGTCTCTGCTTCTATGGGGAAGGGCAGCACATCAGATTCACTGAGTATGCGAAGATCAGTTGCCTCCACCTCTATGTCTCCGGTGGTCAGCTCCTTGTTTACGTCCTTGCCCCTGCTCCTGATACGGCCTACTACGGCTATGCAGAACTCGCTCCTCAGCCTTCCTGCCTTTTCAAACACCTGGCTTCCGCAGATGTCCTCCCCAAATATGCCCTGAAGGATACCGCTGCTGTCTCTCACATCTGTAAACACCAGACCGCCCTTGTTCCTGGACTTCTGGACCCAGCCCATGACTGTCACTGTATTTCCAATATCAGCCGAGGAAAACTCGGCGCATCTCCGGGTCCTTTTAAGCCCCTTCATACTCTCTGCCATGATATGAACTCCTTATTTATAAAACTCTTTTATCTCCTCATAGCCCTCGGCCATGAGGCCTTCCTTCTGGAATTTCTTGTTTTTTGCCATCCAGGCCATAAATACTATGTGTCCTGACTCTCTTTCCCTGCGGCAAAGCTCGAATACCTCGGAAAGCCGATCCTTCGGCATATCCTTTTCAATGAGGAAGGCCAGCTTCTTTTTATGAGCCGAAAGCCCGGCACCTTCCTCTGAAAGTATGGTGACTATACGCTCAAAGCCGATGGAAAAGCCCACTGCCGGCACATCCTGGCCGGTAAATTTTCCGATCATGCGGTCATATCTGCCGCCTCCGCATATGGAGGATCCAAAGCTTTCGACCTTTACCTCGAATATGGTGCCGGTATAGTAGCCCATGCCCCTGACCAGAGTGGGGTCAAAGCATATGTCTATGCTCCTATGCCTGGCGGATGTGACAGTGTCCATGATATCTGCCACATTTTCTGCAGCCTGCCTTATCTCCTCGTCGTCTATATCCTGTCCCATGCGTCTTGCTGCTTCCGCAGTCCCGCTGTAGCTGAAAAGCAGCTCCCTGAGCTTTTTTATGGCCTCAGCCTCATAGCCCATGGAGGAAAGCTCGCTGTCCACGCCCTCGGCTCCTATCTTGTCGGCCTTGTCAAGGACTATCAGGATCTTTTCCGTATCCTCCACCGGAAATCCCGCATATCTGACCATGCCAAACAGTATGCGTCTGTCATTTATATATACCTTAAAGCCGTACTTGTCCATACCAAGCCTGGTAAGGGCCTCAGTGGTGGCAAATATCAGCTCCTTCTCCGCCAGGTTCGTAGGATCTCCAAGTATGTCTATGTCACACTGTACGAATTGACGGAATCTGCCCTTCTGAGGCCTGTCCGCCCTGAACACAGGCCCCATCTGCAGAGCCTTGAATGGCTTTTGCAGCCTGGCCTGATTGTTTGCATAATACCTGGCAAGGGGCAGGGTCAGATCATATCTGAGGCCGGAATCCGCCAGGCCCTCCAGGTCTCCTCCCTCTGCCTCACGTCCCGCCTCAAGAAGCTTTTCGCCCCTTTTCAGTATACGGAATATCAGCTTTTCATTGTCGCCGCCCTGCTTTGAGGTCAGATTTTCTATGTGCTCCACCACCGGAGTCTCCATCTGGGAAAAGCCATAGGAAACATAGACCTCTCTGATGACGCTCATCAGATGATTTCTGACCTCCATCTCCTCAGGCAATATGTCTCTCATGCCGGTGACCGGCTTTTTTACGAATGTCATATCCTTTTTTCTCCTGAAAAAGTTAAAGCTGCTTTATCTTAGGTAAGATCAAGATCCCGATCAAAGTCCCTTCATCTCCTCGGATATCTCATCCTCGGAGGCCTTCATTCCGTCCAAAGTCAGCTGAAGGAGCTCGTCCAGGCTTATGCCCATGCGCTCTGCTCCTGTCCTGATTATGTCTCTGGAGCAGCCTGCCGCAAACTTTTTGTCCTTGAACTTTTTCTTGAGGGAGCTGAGCTCCATATCCTTGCAGCTCTTTGAAGGGCGCATGAGGGCCGCTGCCCCCACAAGTCCGGTAAGCTCATCACAGGCAAAGAG
>CALWET010000023.1 GCA_944377385.1 uncultured Lachnospiraceae bacterium
CATGTGTTAGGCACGCCGCCAGCGTTCATCCTGAGCCAGGATCAAACTCTCTCACTAGATCCTCAATAAGAGCTTTTATACTCCTATTTAGTACTCACCTTTTTCTGAACACCAGCTTTTTCTCTTAGCTTCGTCCGTTATTTACTGTCTTCTTTTAAGCTTTCGCTTGAATATCTCTCGTCCTTGGTTCCCCTTGGACTTTTGGAATATTCAGGGTCTGTGCATTAATCGTTGTTGTTCTTTTCAAGGTTCTCTCGCTTCACCCTCTCGCTGAGTGACAGCTTGCTTATCATATCTCCTTTTATTTGATCTGTCAAGCACTTTTTTTACTTTTTTTTTTTTTTTATTTTTTTGTCTTCAAAATTCAGTTTTTTGCTTTGTCAATTCATCTGGTCGATATGATGAGACAAAAAAGAGGCTTACGCCTCAACGCAGAAGAAGAGAATTGAACCCTTGCGCCGCTATTAACGACCTAATCCCTTTCCAGGGGATCCCCTTCAGCCTCTTGGGTACTTCTGCTGAAAACAATATCCTCATATTTTTATGGATAAACGGAAAGGATGGGATTCGAACCCATGTGCCCTTGCGGA
The DNA here is from genome assembly GCA_944377385.1 of uncultured Lachnospiraceae bacterium. Lineage (GTDB taxonomy): Bacteria > Bacillota > Clostridia > Lachnospirales > Lachnospiraceae > Avilachnospira. The sequence continues at coordinate 591 of CALWET010000023.1, forward strand.
CAAACGGTTTTCAAGACCGCCTCGTTATGACCACTTCGATACCTTTCCACATCGCTCCTCATCTCTTATACAGATCCAAGGTGCTCGATTATTTTAATAAAAAAGCACTCTCTTGTCAATGATTTTTTTTCATATTCAAAAGCGCCTCTGCGATTATCATATCCTCCGGAGTCGTTATCTTTATATTGCATTTATCTCCATTTACAAATTTCACCCTGTAGCTGGACATGCTCTCAACTATGACTGCGTCATCTGTTATTTTGCTTTCATCTGACTGATACTCGTTCACTGTTACAAAAAGCCTGTCATATGCATCCATTATAAGCGGATAAAAAAACGCCTGAGGGGTCTGAACTATGTAAAGTGATGCCCGATCCAGGGTCTCGACTGCATATCCGCTGCCATCCCCCGTCTTTATCGTATCAGATGTGGGGATCGCTGCCACGCATGCCTTATATCCTGTTACATAGTCACAGCACCTGTTTATCAAGGACTCGCTGACCAGGGGCCTGGCACCATCGTGTATCAGCACATAGTCTGTCTCTGCGCTCACACATCTGAGTCCGTTATATACTGATCTGAACCGTGTGCTTCCTCCCTCCGCTATGGAGCTGAGCTTTTTTATGCCATACTCCATACAGAGCATACGGGCATATTCCATATCCTCCCTGCCTGTAACGAGCACTATGGACGAAATGTTTGAATTTTCATCAAAAGCCTTCAGGGCATGGATGACCACAGGCACGTCACAAAGGGGCATGAACTGCTTTTTTGTATCGGATCTCATCCTGCTTCCGACTCCTGCAGCCAGGACTATGGCTGCATAACGGGGATGCTCATCCCCAGAGCCTTCTGCATATCCCTCTATGCTTATGCTTTCAAAATCATTCATAAACTCATACCTCCAGGCTCATTCCCAGCTTCAGATTAGGAGCTGCATTGAGATCGAGCCCCGCAAGCTCACCTGCAAGATACCTGTGATAGGCAGCGGCAGCTATCATTGCCGCATTGTCGGTACAAAATACTGGTTCCGGATAGCAGCAGCTTATGCCCTCTGCCTCGCAGGCCTCTTTCATCCTTCTCCTGAGCTCTGAATTGGCACTGACCCCACCTGCCAGGGCAACCACATCTATGCCCCTTTCTTTTGCACAGGCTATGGTCCTGTCTACCAGTGGAGTGATTGCAGCCCGCTGAAATGAAGCCGCAATATCAGGGACATTTACACCCTCGCCAGTCATATTTGCCCTGTTGATATGGTTCAGCACTGCGGATTTGAGTCCGGAAAAGGTAAAGTCATAGGGCCTGTCCCTTACCTCACCTATGGGAAAATCAATGGAATCTGCATTCCCATCCTTTGCTGCCCTGTCTATCTTAGGGCCTCCCGGATATCCAAGTCCTATGGCTCTCGCCACCTTGTCAAAGGCCTCTCCCACAGCATCATCGACGCTTCGCCCTATTATCTCGTAGCTTTCAAAATCCTTTACCAAACAGAGATGAGTATGTCCTCCTGATACTATCAGGCAGACATAGGGAGGCTCGAGCTCCTTGTGACTTATATAATTTGCAGCCACATGTCCCTCTATATGATGCACGGCCACCAGAGGCTTTCTGATGGCATATGAAAGAGCCTTTGCCTCGGATACTCCTATCAAAAGGGCTCCAACAAGTCCGGGCCCAGCAGTCACAGCCAGGGCGTCAATATCCGAAAAGTCCATGCCCGCCTCACTGAGGGCCAGCCTTATCACTCCATTTATATTCTCACAATGCAGCCTTGAAGCTATCTCTGGTACTACTCCTCCATAAACTGTGTGTATGTCTATCTGTGATGAGATGATGTTTGAAAGCACATCCCTTCCATTCCTTACCACCGAGGCGGCAGTCTCGTCACAGGAGCTTTCTATCCCAAGTATGTATATATCCTTTTTTGGATCCCTGTCTCCCATATCCCTTTTTAGTCCTCATCAAACATAAGTTCCTTCTGCATGCCGTCCCTTCCGCAGCTTGCATTTGGAAATATCTCTCTCAACTCATCTATATACAGCTTTGGCTTCAGCATGGAGGGGCTGTAATGCGTAAACCACAGCTCTCTTGGAGGTATCTCAGCCCTTGCAGCCATGCCTGCTGCCTCCTGCATGGTCATATGCCTGTATGCCTTTGCCTTTTCTTCCATTCCTGCTTCACCGTACATGCCTTCGCATATAAACAGATCAGCATCTGAAGCAGCCCTTACTATATTATCACAGGGTCTTGAATCAGTAGTATAGGTCACCTTGATGCCACGTCTGTCAGCGCCCATGACCATCTCAGGCTTCAGGATCCTGCCGCTTCCCTCCTCTTTCACCGTCTCGCCATGCTGAAGGGCATTCCAGTATCTCATGTCTATGCCAAGGCGCTTTGCCTCATCTACATTGAATTTTCCCTTCCTTGGAACAGTCACGGAGTAGCCATAGCAGCTGATATTATGATTTACCTTAAAGCAGCTGATTATATACTGCCCGATCCTGTATTCCTCAGTGTTCTGATCAAGCTCTATGAACCGCAGCTCAAAAGGAAGCTCCGGTGCTATGGAACGAAGAGAGCGCACTACGTTAAAAAGTCCCTTGGGGCCTATCATGATCACAGGTTCTGTCCTTTCGGCATTTCCCATGGCCAAAAGCATGCCTGGGAGCCCTGATATATGATCTGCATGCATATGCGTAAAGCACATTATGTCTATCGGCTTTGGAGACCACCCCACCTCTCTGGCTGCGATCTGGGTCCCCTCTCCGCAATCTATAAGTATATTTGATCCTCCGCATCGGAGCATAAGCGATGTCAGCCATCTCTTGGGCATGGGCATCATTCCGCCGGTGCCCAGCAAACAAACGTCAAGCATCTCAAGCTTCCTTTCCTATTATTTTCTCCATGACCAGGGCATCACTGCCGCCTGCATCATAATAGCCCCTGCGTCTGTATATCTCACAAAAACCTGCTGAGACATAGAGGCTCAAAGCAGGCAGATTGTCATCCCTGACCTCAAGGAACATCCTGGATGCTCCTTGGCGCATACAGCAGGCTTCAGCCTCGCAAAGCAGCTCCCTGCCTATCCCAAGGCCTCTCATAGATTCTGTCACGCCTATCCTGTATATCTCTGCATCGATTATGCATGAGAAGAGGACATAGCCAAGAAGGCCGTCATCCCTATCCTCAGCCCCGCATGCTATAAGACAGCACTCGTTTTCTGAAGAGACCGAGCTCAGAAATGCTTCCTCGCCCCATGGCGATCCTGGGAACATGCTGCCATCAAGCTTTGCCAGCAAAGCTGCGTCCTTTTCCTCAGCCCTTCTGATCCTTATGCCTTTTTTTCTCATGCATGTCTCCCGCCATTTTTTTCAGGCTGTGAAGTCCCGGATCCTCAAGAAGTCCTGCTTCCAGTTCCCTCTGGGCCTGAGGCTTTCTGATATATCTTGGTGAAAAATCATCCGAGCTCATGACCCTATCATCAAAGCAGCCTATACCCAAGGCTCCCTTTTCCCTGACATCCTCGGCGCAAAGATCATTTTCCAAAAGCCAGGTCCTGTATGTCCAAAGCCCGATCTGTGCCACCGATGCAGCCCTCTGCAGACTGTTCTCGGCAGTGACGAACACATAGCTGCCGCAAAGTTTGTTGGAGATCAGCTGTCTGTATACCGGCACTCCGTCTCCCAGGAAGATGCACTCTCCCCTGCCCTGAGACAGACTGTTGATCTCGTTTATAAGCTCCTCCATGGACTCTGCCTTTTCACCGACAAGTCTTATGCCGTCCTTGAAAACGGCACAGTATACCTGGCCTCTGCGGGCATCCATTATCGGACAGACATAGGCTCCTGAAGCATTGACAACATTGTAGGCGAGGGCCTCCAGCGTAGATACAGGTATCAGCGGGCGATCAAGTCCCAGTCCCAGTCCCTTTGCCGTGGCCGCTCCTATCCTCAGTCCCGTAAAAGACCCGGGCCCGGCTGATACGGCTATGGCATCCAATGAATCCGGATCCTCGCCGCAAAGCTCAAGCATGTTTGAAAGCATGGGCATAAGTGTCTGGGAATGGGTCATTCCATTATTGATACTGAATTCAGCCTTGAGCCTTTCATCCTCCATGAGCGCAACTGACGCAACATGTCCTGAGCTTTCTATGCCTAAAATCCTCATAATATACTAATCACCGTCTTTCGATCGTTATATGCCTTCTGTCAGGATCCGCCTTATCCTTTACTATATGTACAGCTATGGCATCCTGAGG
>CALWET010000024.1 GCA_944377385.1 uncultured Lachnospiraceae bacterium
ATCAGGCTGCCCACGGGAGCAAAGCCTATGTTCACTCCGGTAAGGAACAGTACGAGGCCTATGTAGGTATAGATAAAGCCTATGCTTATCTTCAGCAGCTGCCTGCGGCGGTAGTACCGTGATGAGAGCTGAAATACCAGAAATGCAGCCATGACCGGCAGCAGGCTTATAAGGACCTCCAGGGCATAATGGGGCAGAGCCTTTATAAAGTAAAAGGCCACATCGTGAGTCGTGCTTATGTCCACGATCTCCACTGCCTCGTACAGGGCCTCGGAGGGATTATAAAAGATGCCTAAAAGCAGGACCATGAGTATGGGTCCGATACTGCAAAGAGCCACCAGCCCGAAGCTGTCGCTGCTTCCGTCCTTGTCGCTCCTTTTTGAGGACAGGCCAATGCCTATGGCCATGATAAAGGGGACCGTCATGGGGCCTGTGGTGACACCGCCGGCATCAAAGGCCACTGCGATGAATTCAGAGGGAGCAAAGGCTGATATGATAAAGAGCGCTGCATACAGCAGCGTGAGCATCCTTGAAAGGCTGATGCGAAGCATGATCCTGAGGACTGCCACTATCATGAAAAGCCCTACGCCTATGGCTACGGACCATATGATCACGCTGTTTGGTATGGAGGCCACCTGCTCTGCCAGCACCTGGAGATCAGGCTCGGATATCGTTATGACGGTGCCGACTAAAAAACAGGCAGCCACGATAAAGAGCAGGCTCCTTGCAGAGGAGAGGCGTCCGCCTATGCCCTGCCCCAGGGGAGTCATGGACATTTCAGCTCCGAGCTGAAAAAAGCCCATGCCTATGATCAGAAACAGTGCTCCACATATGAACAGAGACAGCGTGCCTATCTTTACCGGCACCAGTGTAAAGCAAAGAAGCAGCACTATACAGCTTATGGGCAGTACGCTTGCCAGGGATTCGGATATTTTTTCTTTTAGCTTATCATTCATGAAAAAAGTCTAACATGTTTTTTCTTTTGCTGTAAATAAAAGGGTATAAATGTTTACAGAATATTCAGATATTGCCCTTATTTATGGCAAAAGTAGGATTTCTGTGATATACTTTGACACATAAATTAAATGGGGAGAGTGTATTATGGCAGACGAAAGCATAAAGAACGCAGGCGACGAAGAAGGGAAAAAAGAGGTCGTTTCAAAAAATTTCATAGAACGTGAGATAGACAAGGACCTTCAGGAGGGCGTCTATGATACTGTCCATACCAGATTTCCGCCGGAGCCGAACGGGTATCTGCATATAGGACATGCAAAGTCCATACTTCTCAATTACGGACTGGCCGAGGAATATGGAGGAAAGTTCAACCTCCGCTTTGATGATACCAATCCTACGAAGGAAAAAACGGAATATGTCAATGCCATCATAGAGGACGTAAAGTGGCTTGGAGCCGATTTTGAGGATAGGCTCTTTTTTGCATCGGATTATTTTGATGAGATGTATGAAAAGGCCGTTCTGCTGATAAAAAAGGGAAAGGCCTATGTTTCAGATCTGAGCGCTGAGGAGATCAGGGCCTACAGGGGCGATTTCAATACTCCCGGCAAGGAGGACCCCGGCAGACAGAGGTCCATAGAGGAAAATCTGAGGCTCTTTACCGAGATGAAGGAAGGGAAATATGCCGACGGCGAGAAGGTGCTCAGGGCAAAGATAGATATGGCAGCGGGAAACATCAACATGCGTGATCCAGTCATATACCGTATAGCCAGGCTGTCCCACCATAACACCGGAGACAAGTGGTGCATATATCCCATGTATGATTTTGCTCATCCCCTTGAGGATGCCATAGAGGGTATAACCCACAGCATATGCACATTGGAGTTCGAGGACCACAGGCCTCTTTATGATTGGTTCGTGAGAGAGTGTGAATATCCCCATCCTCCCCGCCAGATAGAGTTTGCAAAGATGTATCTCACGAACGTGGTAACAGGGAAGAGATACATCAAGAAGCTGGTGGATGACGGCATAGTTGACGGCTGGGATGATCCGAGGCTCGTGACCATAGCAGCCCTGAGGAGGAGAGGCTACACGCCCCAGTCCATAGCCAACTTTGTAAGGCTTGCAGGCATATCAAAGGCAGATTCCTCCTGTGACATGGACATGCTGGAATACTGCGTAAGGGATGACCTCAAGCTGAAAAAGGCCAGGATGATGGCTGTGCTCGATCCCCTCAAGCTGGTGATCGATAACTATCCCGAGGATGCCACAGAGGAGCTTGAGATAGCAAACAATCTCGAGGTCCCTGAGATGGGCTCACGCAGGCTCAGCTTTTCAAGGGAGCTTTGGATAGAAAGGGAGGACTTTATGGAGGTTCCTCCTCACAAGTATTTCAGGCTGTTCCCCGGAAATGAGGTCAGGCTCATGGGAGCATATCTCGTAAGGTGCGTGGGCTGCGACAAGGACGAAGCTGGAAATGTCACCTGTGTGCATGCCGTATATGACCCACAAACACGTCTTGGAAATGCTCCCGATGGCAGGAAGGTCAAGGGGACCATTCACTGGGTGGACGCAAAAACAGCCTTCAAGGCTACGGTCAGGCTGTATGAAAGCCTTATAGACAGGGAAAAGGGCATGTTTGATGAAAACGGAGCACTCAACCTCAATCCCAATTCGCTGACAGTGCTTTCAGACTGCTACCTGGAAAGGGAGCTTAGGGACGCAAAGCCCTATGACAGCTTCCAGTTTGTAAGGAATGGATATTTTACCGTGGATTCACACGATTCCAAGGAGGGAGAGCCCATATTCAATAGGATAGTAGGACTCAAGTCCTCATACAAGATGCCAAAGGATAAATGATAAAAGAAGATACGAAAAACATAGCCTCTGAGGGGACCCAGGGACAGGCCATAGATATGGCCATGGAGCACAGAAGGGCCGGTATCCAGACGGATATCGGTACTTTGGTTGCCCGTAATATGACTACGGATGACAAGCAGGGATCTGCCCTTGGAGAGAGGGACATTGAAGATCCTGCGCCCTTTACTCCGCCGGAGGAGCTTTTTGCCGAGCTGATAAAGACCATCCGCTACTATCATCCCTCAGAGGATACCGAGCTGATCAAAAAAGCCTATGAGGTGGCAAAGGAGCAGCACAAGGATCAGAAGAGACGTTCAGGTGAGCCTTATATCATCCATCCCCTCTGTGTGGGCATCATACTCGCAGACCTGGAGATGGACAAGGAGACCATAGCTGCGGCCCTGCTCCATGACGTGGTGGAGGATACGGGCATGGAGCTTTCCGAGGTGGAGGCCCAGTTCGGCAGGGAGATAGCGAACCTGGTGGATGGAGTCACAAAGCTGACCCAGCTCAATTATGACAAGGACAAGATAGAGATGCAGGCCGAGAACCTGAGGAAGATGTTCCTGGCCATGGCAAAGGATATAAGAGTCATACTCATAAAGCTGGCGGACAGGCTGCATAATCTCCGTACTCTTCAGTATCAGTCCCATGAAAAACAGCTGGAAAAGGCCAGAGAGACCCTGGACATTTATTCGCCCATAGCTGACAGGCTCGGTATCAGCAAGCTGAAGATCGAGCTGGATGACCTTTCCCTTAAATACCTCAAGCCGGATGTGTATTATGATCTGGCGGAAAAGATCTCCCTGAAAAAGGACGAGAGGGAGGAATTCATCTCATCCATAGTAAATGAGGTATCCAGGAACATGGCTGATGCCGACATAAAGGCTCAGGTCGTCGGCAGGGTAAAGCATTTCTTCAGCATCTATAAAAAGATGGTGAATCAGCAAAAGACCCTGGATCAGATCTATGATCTGTTTGCAGTACGCATACTGGTGGACAATGTAAAGGACTGCTATGCAGCCCTTGGCGTCATACACGAGCTTTATAAGCCCATACCCGGAAGGTTCAAGGATTATATAGCCATGCCAAAGCCGAATATGTATCAGTCCCTGCATACCACCCTCATAGGAAAGAAGGGAACTCCCTTTGAGGTACAGATACGTACCTATGAGATGCACCGCATAGCTGAGTACGGTATCGCAGCTCACTGGAAATACAAGGAGGTGGGCTCGGGACAGAAGGCCTCCAGCGCAGAGGATGAAAAGATGAGCTGGCTGAGGCAGGTGCTGGAATGGCAGAGGGATACGGACGATTCCAAGGAATTCCTGAAGATGGTAAAGTCCGACTTTGACCTCTTCACCGATGAGGTCTACTGCTTCACGCCCACGGGAGACGTAAAGCATCTTCCAAAGGGCTCCACTCCAATAGATTTTGCCTATAACATACATTCTGCCGTAGGCAACAAGATGGTAGGAGCCAGAGTCAACGGAAAGCTGGTACCAATAGATTATGAGATACATAACGGTGATCAGATAGAGATAGTCACCTCCCAGAATTCCAGAGGCCCAAGCCGTGACTGGCTGTCCATAGTCCGGTCCACCCAGGCAAAGAACAAGATAAATGCCTGGTTCAAGACAGAGCGCAAGGAGGACAACATAGTCCGGGGAAAGGAGATGCTTGAGAAATACTGCAAGCAGAAGTCCCTGAGCTACAGCGAGCTTACAAAGCCTGAGTATGTGGAGGGTGTGCTGAGGCGTTATGCCTTAAAGGATTGGAATGCAGCCCTGGCCTCGGTGGGCCATGGCGGGCTCAAGGAATCCCAGGTGGTCAACAAGCTCCTTGAGACCAAGCAGAAATCCGACAAAAAGAATATGACCGATGCTGATGTCCTGAAGTCGGCCAACATGGCTGAAAATCAGGAGATCTCAAATCCCACCGTCAAGAAAAATCAAAAGGGCGGGATAGTGGTAAAGGGCATACACGATGTGGCCGTACGCTATGCCCACTGCTGCAACCCTGTCCCCGGGGATGAGATCGTGGGCTTTGTTACCAGGGGCAGAGGCATAACCATACACAGGACGGATTGCATCAATATGATGAATCTGCCTGAGGATGAGCGGAACAGGCTCATCGAGGCTGAATGGCAGCAGACAGAGGGAGTAAAGGAGACCTATTCCACAGAGATAAAGGTCTACTGCAACAACAGGCTTGGCCTCATCGTTGACATATCCAGGATATTCACAGAGGCAAAGATAGACATCACAAGCATAAATCTAAAGACTGCAAAGAACGGCACGGCCACGCTGGTCCTGACCTTTGACATACACGGAAAGGACGAGCTTATAAAGCTTACCGACAAGATAAGGAGCGTGGAAGGAGTGCTGGATATCGGGAGGACAGCAGGATGAGTCCGGATGTAAGGCTGCTTTGCGTAGGAGTTATGGCAGAAAACTGCTATATATATCATGACCGTGAAAATGGCCGCAGCTCATGCCTGATCATAGATCCGGGAGATGAGGCCCAGAGGATCAGCCGGGAGCTCGAGAAGCTGGAGCTTGAGCCTGAGGCGATACTGCTGAGCCATGGACATTTTGATCATATATCAGCAGTGCCGGGGCTCAGGGAGATATATCCCGGTCTGCCAGTGTATGCGATGAAGCAGGAGCTGAAGCTTCTTTCAGAGCCTGGACTGAACCTGTCAGGAAGATATACTGAGGAGATCAGGCTTTGTGATGTAACTGAGCTCTGCGACGGGCAAAGCCTTGAGCTTGCCGGGCTCAGGCTCAGAGCCATATGGACTCCGGGGCATACGGCAGGAAGCTGCTGCTACTATGATGAGGAGCATGGGATCCTTTTTTCCGGAGACACGCTTTTTTGCTGCTCCTACGGAAGGACGGATCTGCCGACCGGATCTGATGCCGATATCATAAGGAGCATCAGAGAAAGGCTGCTGGTGCTTCCGGAGGAGGTAAAGGTCTATCCGGGGCATGAGGAAAGCAGCACCATAGGGTATGAGAGGAGATATAATCCCCTGAGCTGCTGATGAAAGGGAATGGAAGCATAAAATATGATCTCTCTTATTTTGACAGAGGATTTTTCGTTTGAGCAGGACCTGAGGGAGCTTTGTCAGGCGTTTTTTCCGGGCGAGACCTTTATCCACAAGGAGGATGAGGCCTCGCTCCTTTGCGTACGTGCAGATAACAGCAGTCTGAGCCTTGTTTGCGGTCCGGAGCTTAGAGAACGGGCAGAAAGTGCAAAAAACACGGAGATCCGTGGAGGAGTGCCTTTGTGCCTTGAGACAGCCTATGTGCTTACGGGAGATCGGAGTAAAGATAAGTCGATGCTTAAAAAAAGGCTTTATTCTATGCTTTCCGGGCTTACGGGCAGGGAGCTGCCCTGGGGAGATCTGACGGGTATAAGGCCAGTTAAGCTCTATGAAAATTCCTTCAGGGAGACAGGAGATGCAAGGGAGACGGAAAGGCGGCTAAAGGAGCTTTATCTAATATCAGATGAAAAGCTTGGACTGCTTTCTGAAACGGCGGCTGTGGAAAGGGAGGCCCTTTCTGGCCTTGAATATGAGGATGGCTTCAGCCTTTATGTAGGCGTACCCTTTTGCCCCAGCACCTGTCTTTACTGCAGCTTTACCTCAAATCCCATAGAGCGCTTCAGAAACAGGATCGGGGAGTATCTTGAGGCCCTGAGGCTTGAGCTCAGGCTCATAAGAGAGCTTCAGCTTGGAGCCTGCGGCGGTGAAAAGGGTCCCCTTTTCGGAAAGCAGCTTCAGACCATATACGTAGGAGGAGGGACTCCGACCTCACTTTCTGCAGAAGAGCTTTCAAGGCTTCTTTCAATGCTGGAGGAGGAGCTGGATCTTGGATCTTTAAGAGAGCTTACGGTGGAGGCAGGCAGGCCTGACAGCATAGACAGGCAAAAGCTCAGGGCCCTCAGGAATCACGGAGTGGGACGCATAAGCATAAATCCCCAGACCATGAATGACAGGACCCTGAGACTGATAGGGCGCAGACATACCGCAGAGGATGTGGAAAGGGCCTTTTATATGGCCCGGGACGAGGGCTTTTGCGACATAAACATGGATATCATCATGGGGCTTCCAGAGGAGGATATAAGTGATGTGGAGCATACCCTTTCCTGCATAAGGAGGTTTTCTCCCGAGAGCCTGACAGTACATGCCTTATTCGTAAAAAGAGCAGCCAGGCTGAGCACGGAGGGACTGGCCTACAGCGGCCTGAGCAGAGCAGGAGAGGTGGATGCAGGAAGGATGATAGAGATGGGCAGGCAGTGCTCGAGAAAGCTTGACATGCGACCCTATTATCTGTACAGGCAAAAGAACATGGCAGGGAACCAGGAAAATGTAGGCTACAGCCTGTCCGGCAGGGAAAACCTGTATAACATACTCATGATGGAGGAAAAGCATACCGTCGTAGGCATAGGAGCCGGCTCAACGACAAAGCTTGTCCTGAAAAATGAGGACCCCTCCCTGTGCGCAGGAAATGAAAACAGGGTGGAGCGCCATGAAAACATCAAAAACGTGGAGATATATCTGGAGCGCTTTACGGATATGCTGAAAAAGAAAAAGGCCTTCTTGACAGAAAAATGACTTAGTGCTAAATTTTAAATACTAATGCTGAATATCAAAGGCTGTGAAGATGCACAGTAGCTCCCATGTATGTCATGAGAGAGGCGGGCCATGGCTGAGAGCCTGCTGACCAAGGCATGGGATGTGAAATTCACATCGGAGCCGCGGCGCTGAAATCCTTATGACGGAGTCTAAGCGTCGACGCAGCTGCACGTTACGCAGAAAAGAGTGCCTGTGCATGCAGGCCATCCATGGAGCTCATGATCTGTGAGCCGGAGGCCTTCAGTTCAGGAATAAGGGTGGTACCGCGAGCCTTCGTCCCTTTTGGGATGGGGGCTTTTTTATTTCGGAGGAGAAAATCTATGAATGAACAGTTAGCAAGGATAGTGCAGGAGGCCGAGGAAAGGCTTGGGGCCTGCGGAAGCCAGGCAGAGTTAAGCGAGATCAAGGTGGCATATCTCGGGAAAAAAGGAGAGATCACTCAGCTCATGAAGGGAATGAAGGATCTGTCTCCTGAGGAGAGGCCTGCCTTTGGACAGCTGGTGAATGATGCCAGGGCCAGGGTAGAGGAGGCCATAGAAAAGGCTGCCGCTTCCATGAAAAGCCTCGAGAGGGAGCGCAGATTCAAGGAAGAAGAGATAGATGTGACCCTTCCTGCAAAGAAGCTCAGGATAGGACACAGCCATCCCTGCCAGAGGGCTCTGGACGAGATGGAGAGGATCTTTGTCGGCATGGGCTATGAGGTCATAGAGGGCCCTGAGATAGAGTATCAGGACTATAATTTCACAAAGCTCAATATACCTGAGGGGCATCCGGCCAGGGACGAGCAGGATACCTTTTACATAACGGATCAGATACTGCTGCGCAGCCAGACTTCGCCCGTACAGGCCAGGACCATGGAAAAGGGCAAGCTGCCGATCAGGATGATCTCTCCCGGCAGGGTATTCCGTTCCGACAGCATAGATGCGACTCACAGCCCCTCATTCCATCAGGTGGAGGGCCTGGCCGTGGACAAGCATATAACCATGACTGATCTCAAGGGCACTCTGACTGAGTTTGCAAAGGAGCTCTTTGGAGAGGACACCAAGACCAGATTCAGGCCCCATCATTTTAATTTCACTGAGCCCTCGGCTGAGATGGACGTGAGCTGCTTCAAGTGTCACGGCAAGGGCTGCCGCTTCTGTAAGGGAGAGGGCTGGATAGAGATACTGGGCTGCGGTATGGTACATCCCAATGTGCTTGAGATGTGCGGTATAGATTCAAGGGAGTATACAGGCTTTGCCTTTGGAGTAGGCCTGGAGAGGATAGCCCTGCTCAAGTATGAGATAGACGATATGAGACTGCTTTATGAAAATGACCAGCGTTTCCTGGATCAGTTCTGATGGGAGGATACAGATATGAATACACCGCTTTCATGGATAAAGGATTATGTGCCCGGGCTTTCATGCACACCCCAGGAATACAGCGACAGGATGACCCTCTCAGGCACAAAGGTAGAGAGCTATGATGAGCTTTCAAAGAATCTCAGGGACATAGTCATCGGCAGGGTGCTGAGCGTGGAAAAGCATCCCGATGCAGACAAGCTGACGGTATGTCAGGTGGATGTAGGAGAGAGGACGGTACAGATAGTTACCGGAGCACCCAACATTCAGGTGGGGCAGAGCGGCATGCTGGTGCCCGTGGTGCTTTCCGGAGGAAAGGTGGCAGGAGGCCATGACGGAGGCCCCCTTCCTGAAAATGGCATAGAGATAAAGGCCGGGAAGCTCAGAGGAGTGGAGTCCGAAGGCATGATGTGCTCCATCGAGGAGCTGGGCTCTGACAAAAATTATTACAGAGATGCTCCGGAGGAAGGCATATATATCTTTGGCAAAGAGGCCATAGAGGAGTATGACCTGAAGCCGGGGGATGATGCCATCAGGGCTCTTGGCATGGATGATGTGGTATTTGACTATGAGATCACTTCCAATCGTGTGGACTGCTATTCTGTCATAGGTATAGCCAGGGAGGCAGCAGCCACTTTCGACAAGGAATTTGTCATGCCCTCCATAAAGTCCAGCGGAAATGCTGAGGATGCCCACGACTATATCAGCGTCAGGGTAGAGGACCAGAAGCTCTGCCCCAGATACATTGCCAGGGTAGTAAAGAACATCAGGTTTGCACCCTCCCCCGAATGGCTCCAGAAGAGGCTTCGCAACAGCGGCATAAGACCCATAAACAATCTGGTGGACATAACCAATTTCGTTATGGAGGAATTCGGCCAGCCCATGCATGCCTATGACTATGATGACATAGCCGGACATGAGATAGTGGTAAAGTGCGCGAAGGATGGAGACAGCTTCGTGACCCTGGATGGACAGGAGAGGAAGCTTGATCATGGCGTGCTCATGATAAATGACGGCGAGAAGCCCGTGGGCATAGCCGGCATCATGGGCGGACAAAACAGTATGATCACGGATCATGTCCATACCGTGCTCTTTGAGGCTGCAAACTTCAACGGCCCCAATATCCGCAGATCGGCACAAAAGATAGGCATGAGGACAGAGGCCTCCAGCATATTTGAAAAGGGACTGGATCCCAATACTGCGGAGCTGGCCATAAACCGTGCCTGCGAGCTTGTTGAGGAGCTTCAGTGCGGTGAGGTAGTAGGCGGCATGGTCGATGTCTATGTGGGGGCAGAGGAGCCTAAGAGGATAGCCTTTGAACCTGACAGGATAAATGCACTGCTGGGTCTTGACATAAGTCCAGAGGAGATGAAGGCTACCTTCAAAAAGCTCAAGCTCGGCTTTGATGAGGATAAAAATGAGGTGGTGGTGCCCAGCTTCAGAAGGGATCTTGAATGTATGGCTGACCTTGCTGAGGAGGTGCTCCGCTTCTACGGATATGACAAGATAGAGGATACCCTGCCTGTGGGAGAATCCACCATGGGACGCTTCCCCAGGAAGCTCAGAGTGGATGAGGAGGTAAGGACAGTGGCAGAATTCAGCGGATTCTCCCATGCCTTCACCTATGCCTTTGAAAGCCCCAAGGTCTTTGACAGGCTCAGGATACCCGAGAGCTCAGAGCTTCGCAGGGCCATAGTCATATCAAATCCCCTGGGAGAAGACTTTTCCATCATGAGGACCCAGACGCTCAATGCCATGCTCCAGGCCCTGGCCCTCAATTACAACAGGAGAAACAAGGATGTCATGCTTTATGACATGGCAAATATCTATCTTGCAAAGGAGCTGCCTTTAAAGGAGCTTCCAGAGGAAAGGGAGCAGCTGACGCTGGGAGGCTACGGGCAGTATGTGGATTTTTATGTGCTCAAGGGAGTAGTGGAGGAGATATTTGACAGGCTGTCGATGAATAAAAAGGTCCACTACGTTAAGGAATGTGACAGGCCCTACCTGCATCCCGGACGCAAGGCAGACATATTTTACGACGGAAAGCTGCTGGGATTTATGGGCGAGGTGCATCCCGAGGTCTCTGAGGCCTATGGCTTCAAGGAGGGAGTCAGGGTCTATGTGGCCGTGCTGGATATGCCGCTTTTGACTGAGCTTGCCGGCTTTGACCGTATATATGAAAACATCATAAAGTATCCTGCCATTACGAGGGATATCTCCATGGTAGTTCCCAAGGAACTGCCGGTCGGAAGCCTCGAGGATGTCATAATGGAAAAGGGCTCGGATATACTTGATGGCCTCAGGCTCTTTGATATCTATGAGGGCGACCAGGTAGGAGAGGGCAAAAAGTCAGTGGCCTACAGCCTGAGCTTCAGGGCAAAGGACAGGACCCTTAAAAATGAAGAGGCAGATGCGGTCATGAAGGATGTAATCCAGGGCCTGGCAGAGCTTGGAGCTGAGCTGCGTTCCTGATCAGGTGACTTTTTCATGCATGGGCGCATGCCCTGAGCGGCGTCATAAAGAGCTAAAAAATGCAGTTAAGAAAAATGCAATAAACATGTAAATACACTTTTAAAAACAGGGTGCCTGGCACCTTGTTTTTTTTTAGTTTGACATGCTATACTGTATCAATGGGTCCTGATAAAAACATGACCGGAGGGATGCATGATAAACAAGGAAAAGATACGGCTCATGACGGATCTGGCCATATATGAAAAAAAGAACAAAAACACTGTTTTTCAGGTCAATAATTATTACCGCCACGACTATATAATGGGACAGCTGATAGGAGCCCTTGTGCGCTATGTGATGTGCATGCTGCTCTGCTTCATACTGTATCTTATATTTCAGGCAGGTGCGCTGTTTTACAACATAAATGTCAGCGGCATCTCCACAGTACTCAGGGAGCTTTCAGGGATATTCGTCTCGGGACTCCTTGTCTATCTTGTCATAGCCTATATCGTTGCTACAAAACGCTATACGGCTGCAAAGCGCGGCATGCTGCTTTATGCCACAAAGCTGAAAAGGCTTGGAAGGAAATACATGAAAAAATAAGCAGGCACGGCGGCAAGTGATGGTTTGTGATAAGCAGTGACTTAATGAAAAGAGGTAGCTTTTTGGACATACTTTTTGATATAAGGGACAATATAAGACGTTTTTACGCCTCAAATGCAGGGCTCATCAGGCCGCTTCTGAAGATAGCCTGTGCGCTCATATGCTTTTTCTCGATCAGGTTTTATCTCGGAAGCCTTGCCACGGGGCTTTTTGAATTCAGCTACATGCTGCTTTTTTCTCTGGTATGTGCCTTTTTGCCCTGGGGAGCCATAAGCTTTTTTGGAGGCATACTGGTGCTGTTTGCCATGCTGGAGGCATCCTATGTCATGGCGGGCTTCATGCTTATAGCCATACTTGCGACAGGCTTTTTATATTTCGGATTTAAGCCGGGCCATGGAGCCATAATCGCTTTAGTATGTGTAGGCTTTATATGGCGCATACCCTATGCCGCACCGCTGATACTGGGACTGTATCTTGGAGCGTCTGCCGCCATCCCCTGTGCCCTTGGGGTGTTCCTTTGGTTCATCCTCAGGTATTTCGAGATAAATGGGGGACAGATGAGTGCCGTCATAGATACCTCTGTCATGATGACTGATTTTTCTGCCATCATGGACGGGGTCATCAAGGACAGATATATGGTGATCATGGCGGCGGCCTTTGTACTCTGTGTGCTGACAGTCAGCGCCATAAAGAGCCTGAGCATAGACCATTCCTGGACCATAGCCATAGGAGCAGGAGCGGCTGTCATCTGTGTGCTGGTCATCATTATAGGAGCCATGTTCGAGGAGACCTCACTTTTATGGGACATACTGGGACTGCTTTTATCCCTGGGCCTTGCCTTCATTTATGAATATGTATTTTTTGGAGTGGACTACAGGGGAGCGGAAAGGCTGCAGTTCGAGGATGACGATTATTATTACTATGTAAAGGCTATACCAAAGATAAAAAATGAAGAAGAGGACAGAAGATCCTGAAAGGTCGGTAGGTAGGTTTGAATGAGATCATAAGCAGGCTGAGGAGCTCGGTTTCCCTGCTTCCGCTGTTTTCAGTTCGCAATCTTATAGAGGTAGTCATCATAGCCATCATCGTATATGAGCTGATGCTCTGGATCAAAAATACGAGGGCTTGGACCTTGCTCAAGGGTATCATAGTGATACTCCTGTTTACCTTATTTGCAGCCATCATGAGGCTGGATACCATACTCTGGATACTGGAGCGTGTCTCTACGGTAGCCATGCTGGCCATGGTGATCATTTTTCAGCCGGAGCTCAGAAAGGCTCTGGAGCAGCTTGGAAGCCAGAATATCGTTACAAATCTGTTTACCATCAGCGGAGGAGACAGTAAGTATTCAGGAGTCATGAGCGGTGAGTCCATAAACGGTATCGTGAATGCCACATTTTATATGGCAAAGAAAAAGACCGGGGCACTGATGACCATAGAGCAGAACGAATCCCTGCTTGACATAGAAAAGACAGGTATAGAGATAAAGGGCCTGATAAGCTCAGGCCTGCTGATAAATATATTTGAGAAGAACACGCCCCTGCACGATGGGGCAGTGATAATCAGGGGCAATGAGGTGGCTGCCGCTACCTGCTATCTGACGCTTTCGGAAAACATGCAGATAAGCAAGGATCTCGGGACCAGGCACAGGGCTGCCATAGGCATCTCCGAGACCACTGACAGCCTGACCATAGTGGTCTCTGAGGAGACAGGCAGAGTCAGTGTGGCCCAGGGCGGCAAGCTGACCAGAGTGCCTGATCAGGAAAGCCTCAGGAGGATACTTCAGGCCCTGGTGACGGACGAAGAAAGCAAAAGATTCCTAAAATGGCGAAAGGCAAAGCAAAAAGCAGATGAAGAAGATCAGTAACTGGCTAAAACAAAATCCCATGCTGAAGCTGGCCTCCCTTATACTGGCCTTTATCATATGGCTGACGGTGGTTAATTTTTCAAACCCCGAAATGAGCGATTATGTGACTGTGGAGCTGGATGTAAGGAATGGAGAGGAGCTTATCTCCGCAGACCAGATGTACAGCCTGGATACCAGGTCCGTCAGGGTCTCCTTCAATGTCAGGGCCAGATACATGAATCAGATCAGTGCCTCAGATTTTACGGCATATGTGGATCTGAAGGACTATTCCATAACAGGTGCCGTGCCTGTATATATAGAGCCATCTTCAGAGATAACCTCACTGATCTCTGATGTGACCAGCAATCCCATGGTAGTACACGTAAGCACCGAGGATATGCAGGAAAAGAGGTTTGATCTCGAGGTCAGGCTCGTGGGAGAGCAGGCAGAGGGCTATGCCCTGGGAGAGGCTCTGCTTTCGCAGGATTATGTATATGTGAGCGGACCGGTATCCGAGGTGGGAATGATCAGCTCCGTAGGTATAGAGATAGACGTGAATGGAGCTTCAGACACACTTACGGGTACTGCTCCCGTTGTGTTCTATGATGCAAACGGCAATGCCATGCAGATGGATGACAGGCTGACGGTCAGTGCTCAGGAGGTGGATTACACCAAATTCGTATATCGTATAAAGAGCTTGGGTATAAGTACAGGCACCGTTGGAGAGCCTGCCGAGGGCTATTTGTTTGAGGGCGTGGAGACCAGCCCGTCTTTTGTATCGGTATATGGTTCCGAGGATCTCCTCAACAGCTATTCCAGCATACAGATATCGGATGAAGCCATAAATATAAGCGGTGCCACGAGAGATGTGACACTGACCATAGATATTACGCCATATATCCCTGCGGGGCTGGTGCTTTCCGAGACCTCATCCCAGATCACGGCAGTGGCCAGGATCAGGAGGGCGCCGGAGACCTCTGAAGCAGAGACGGAGAGCGAATCTGGCTCGGAGGCACAGGAGACGGCAGATCCTACATCTCCTGGAGACAGCATCCAGAGTTCTGAAAGCCCTACGGTTTCTGTTCCCGGACATGCTCAGGACCAGAGCACGGAAGCAGCCACTGCCCAGACAGGGCTCCATGAGGATCTGGGACAGAACGGCATATCAGAGACGGGAGCTTCGGCCGAGCAGATCGGAAACTGAAAATGATATTTGCCGTCATCACTCTGACATTTTTATCAAGCTACATGCTTTCTGCCATGGACGCCTGCCTGCTGTCAGGGGGCGTGCTCATGCTGCTTTCAGTCTATCTTTATTTTTGGTATCATAAAAGGAGCAATGGGCTGCTGCTTTGTCCGGCAGGCCTTTTTTCCCTTTCCTGGATAGGAGGTGCCGGGATATCCGCACTCAGGCTTTCATGGCTTCAATCAGCCTGGGAGACAGAGACCTGGGTGGTGATATGGGGCTTTTCCGTCTCGTTTCTCTTTATGTATGAGTGCTTTTCAAATAAAAGATACGGATCATGCGAAAAGTCCCCTGTCATAAAGCCTTGCAGGGGAAAAAGAGAGGACTGTTCAGAGAAGGAAGCACTTCTGACTGCGCTGGTCATATTCATCACTACAGGGATATCGGTTTCTGCCTTTATATTTGAGGCAGTAAAGCTTGGCTATGTACCGCTCTTTACCGTGGACATGCCCCATGCATATTCCTATTTCCATGTCACGGGAGTACACTATTTTACCACTGCCTTTGTGCTGGTGCCGGCCGAGGCTGCGGTATACTTCAGAGAGATATATGAGATCCGCATGCAGGAGGCTCCGGTGCCTGACGAGGGAGGTTTGTCCAGGTTCAGAGCTTTTATTTCGGGACCAAAGGGCAGTGTTTCGCCGGCTGGCCTTTTGGTACTTCTGTGTGTGTTTTTGTCTTTGCTCCTGCCCATACTTCTTGTATCCAGGTTTCAGCTGATACTTGCAGTGGGGCTCTGCGTTTTTACGATCCTTATACTCAGGGGACCTGATATAAGAGGAGTTTTGACGAAAAAAAGAGTCCTGGAGCTTTTGGGGCTGCTTATAGCCTGCATAGGAGCATATGTTTTCCTTACCATAGAAAGGGCCCACAGCATAGCTTATCTGAGATCCATATTCGAGATGAAGGATGACAGCCTTCCCATATGGATCATACAGCCATATATGTATGTGGCCAACAATTTTGATAATCTGAACTGCCTTGTGCGTGACCTGGCAGAGCATACAGGAGGGCTCCGCATGCTATATCCGGTCTTTGTCTTTACAGGGCTCAAGTTTTTCCATCCGGAGCTGGTCAGCTTTCCCCTGTATGTTACAAAGGAGGAGCTGACCACCCTTACCGTAGCCTATGATGCCTATTACGATTTTGGGCTTTTGGGTGTACTTGCTTTTGGAGCAGTGCTTGGGGCCTGTATGGGCTTACTTGAGTGCAGGCTGCTCAGAGAGCCTGGGAGCGGACTTTTGTCCATGATAGGGGCACAGCTCATTTTTTATCTGTGCCTGTCATTTTTCACCACCTGGTATTCCAATCCCAGCACCTGGTTTTATCTGGCAGCCTCCCTTGCATCTTGTATTTTCATAAAGATAGGTCTGAGGATCATATATGGACGTAAAAAAGAGTGATAAAAGCATAAGATATTATTTTTCGCTGATCATGAGGCTTGTGGTGCCGCTGCTGGTCATAGTTGCCTGTGTGTATTTCATACCCAGGCTGCTGATCTATTTCCTGCCCTTTGTACTGGCTTATATCATAGCCATGCTGGCAAATCCCCTGGTCAGCTTCCTGCAGAAGAAGATATCCATAAAAAGAAAGCACTCCTCGGCTCTGGTCATTGTGCTGGTGCTGGCCCTGCTGATCATACTGATCTATTATCTGGTCCTGCTGCTCATATCCCTGGGCATAAGCCTGATGAATGACATACCCGGCTATATCTCCAACCTCACATCCACCATAGACGGCCTTTTCGTAAGGTATGCCGATATACTGGAGATGCTTCCGCCTGAGCTGTCAGAGGCTGTTACGGAGCTCAGGGGCAACCTGAGCAGGCTTGCTACGGATCTAATATCCAGCATGGCCATGCCCACGGTGGATATATCCCTGACTGCGGTACGTTCAGTCCCCGGACTGTTCATAAACGTATTGATATTTTTCATTGCCGCCTTCTGCTATATATCCCAGTGGGAGAATACGCAGCAGTTCATAAGGGAGCATATGCCAAAGGGGATAGCCGGATACATGGACTATCTCAAAAATGATGTAAGAAAGATACTTGGATCCTGGCTAAAGGCCCAGATAAAGATCATGGGGGTGGTATTCCTTGTGCTGGCAGTATCCTTTACGATACTGAGGGTGGACTACGGCATACTCCTTGCACTGCTTACGGCCTTCCTGGATTTTCTGCCGGCCTTTGGAGTAGGCTTTATCATGTGGCCCTGGATAGCCATAGAGCTCCTTTCCGGCAACTTTCTGATGGCCCTATGGCTTGGCATAGTATATATAATGACTCAGTTTGTCAGAAATACCCTTCAGCCAAAGATCATGGGAGATACCATGGGGCTCTCATCTTTGAGCACCCTGCTGTTCCTTTTCCTGGGCTACAAGTTCTATGGCATAGCCGGCATGATATTTGCCGTGCCCATAGGCATGTTCTGCCTGTCTTTATACAGATACGGGCTGTTTGACAGGATGATCTCGGCATTTTGGGAGCTCCTTTCCTGCATAGGCAGCTTCTTTGGCAGGGATGAGGAGGAGAAAGGCTGATATATAGCCGCTAAAACTTGCTATAATCCATATTTATTGTTATACTATCTGTGTTTTTCGGTTCCTTGGATTTAATAATAGAATTTGTTTAGGAAAGAGGATGAGTGAGATCATGAGAAGCAGTGAGACTAAAAAGAATGCAGCTCCGGTCAAGGAAAAGGCAGCAGCTGCAGTTGTAAAGTCTGCACCTGTAGAGACTGAAAAGAAAGCAACGGCAGAGGAAACCAAAAAGGCAGCAGCGGACAAGGCTGAGAAAAAGCCAGCTGCAAAGGCTCCAGCAAAAAAGACAGCAGAAAAAAAGCCTGCTGCAGCGAAGGCAGCATCCAAGACAGCAGTAAAGACCAGGATCATTTTCCAGCATTACGGAGAGGAATTCGATCCTGAGGCGATCATGAAAAAGGTCCAGAAGGCTGCTCAGAAAAAGACTGACAAGCTGAAGAAGCTTGAGGCCTATGTGAACATAGAGGAAAAGGCTGTATACTATGTTGTAAACGGCGAAGCCGGAGAGGACAACAGGATCCAGCTTTAAGGAGTGAGGGAACCGAAATCCTTCTGAAAAACAATACTGCCGCAAAAGGCTTATGGGCCCGTTGCGGCAGTTTTTTAGTTCTTTACAAAGGCATCGTAAATGGCTCTTATTCCATTTTCCATATCATCCTCATCCACGCCTACAAGTATGTTGATCTCGTTAAAGGCCTGGATCATGATCCTGACATTGACATTGTTCTTGCCCAGGGCTGCAAAGAGCCTGCCCGAGGTGCCTATTCGACTGGACATGTTTCGTCCCACCGTGGCTATGAGTGCCAGGTTGGGGATGTATTTTATGTCGTCGGGCTCGGCCTTTTCCTTTATCTCGGCTATGATATCATAGAGACAGTTGTGAACATATTTTTCCTGAACTATCATGCCGATGGAATCTATGCCTGTGGGAAGATGCTCTACGCTCACACCGTATTTTTCAAATACCGACAGGATCCTTCTGCAGAAGCCTACGGACTCAGGCATATGCTTTTTGGATATGGCCAGGGCGCAAAAGCCCTTTTTGCCAGCAACTCCGGTAATGGTAGTGGAATCGTCCTCGTCCTTTGGTATGCTGTCCAGTATGATGGTGCCCCTGTCCTCGGGCCTGTTGGTATTCAGTATGTTGATGGGGATGTTTGCCTCCTTGACGGGGAATACCGCATCCTCGTGAAGCACGCTGGCACCCATATAGGAAAGCTCACGAAGCTCTGAGTAGGTGATGGTCCTTATGCCAAGGGGATCCTTTACTATGCGTGGATCCGCCATCAGAAAACCGGATACATCCGTCCAGTTTTCATACAGATCTGCCTTCAGGCAGCGGGCCAGTATGGAGCCTGTGATGTCGCTTCCGCCCCTGGACATGACCTTTATGCTGCCGTCAGGGGTGGTGCCGTAAAAGCCGGGTATGACGAAACGATCGTGGTCCTTCATGATGAAACGGAGGTTTTCATCCGTTGCATCAAAATCTATGCTTCCGTCGTAGTTTATCTTTATGACATCTGCTGCATCCACAAAGGGAAAGTTCAGGAAGTCAGCCATCATGCGGGAGGTAAAGTATTCTCCTCTGCTGACCAGCTCATCCGTGCTGAGCCGGGGCAGCTCTTCACAAAGCTCTGATAGCTCCTTTTCAATATTTATCCTGAGGCCCAGCTCATTTTTTATGTCTATGAAACGCTTTGTGATGATATCAAATATTCCATGGTAGTCCACGTGATATTCCACATGTGCACGGCAGAGATACAGAAGATCAGTGATCTTGTTATCTGCCTTACTGGCCTTTCCTGCGGCAGATACCACCACAAAGCGCCTGGAGCTGTCTGACTCTATGATGGATCTTACCTTTCTGAACTGGGCAGCATCGGCAACGGAGCTGCCTCCGAATTTTGTGATCTTTATCATTTCTTTTGCGGCCTTGGGCCGCTTCCTTTCATTTCATTGTTATGGCGGTTTTACCAAGAGAAGCTTTACCAGGGAAGGCTTTGGCACTCTGCTAGGGAAAGCCTTGGCAGGGAGCTTAAAGCTCAAAGGCAAAGAATTTATCTTCGCTTTTGGCTCTTTCCATGCCCTCGGAAAGCCTCATGTCCTCAAATGCCTGATCGCCGATGTAGCAGCGGCCGCAGAGGAGGTCGGGATCATAGCTCAGGCTGTTTTTAAAGCTCCTTTGATATCTTGTGGAATCTAAAAAAAGGACCTTTTCTATGTCTCTTACGACTGCATCGGCCGTAGGGTCTCCGCCGGCTCCCTGTCCATAGAACTTGAGCTCTCCGATGAATTCTCCGTTTATGGAGATCATGTTGAAGTTTTCAGAGACGTTTGCTTCAAGGCTCCTGCGGTCAAGCACCACCGGCGTGACAGCCAGAGCATAGCGCTTTGCCTCCCGGACAGCTATGCCCATGAGCTTTATGCTTTTTCCCTGCTTTTGAAGCTCCTCCATGAGCTCCTTTCCGATACGCTCTATGCCCATGACGGGTATGTCCTTTTCCACATAGGTATCAAAGGCCAGGGAGGAAAGGATGATGATCTTGTTTCGTACATCAAAGCCGCTGACGTCAGCTGTGGGGTCAGCCTCGGCATAGCCAAGCTCCTGGGCCTGGTGCAGGGCTTCGTCATAGCTCATCCCGCTGCTTTCCATCTGCCAGAGCATGTAGTTGGAGGTGCCGTTCAGTATGCCGCTGACACGGTCAAGCTGATCCAGGGCCCCGACCCTGAGTATCTCTTCGATGATGGGTATGCCTCCGCCGCAGGATGCCTCATAGAGCAGGGAGACGCCTTTTTTCATGGCAAGCTCAGAAAGCTCTGAAAATCCGTAACATATGGCGGCCTTGTTGGAGCTTACCACATGCTTGCCGGACTGGAGCCCTCTCTTTATATATTCGTAGGAGGGATGTATCCCGGGAAGCGCATCGACTATGAGCTCCACTGAAGGATCTTCAAATATGAGATCTGCATCAGAGGTCATGAAGGCTTCAGTAAGCCTGTCAGGCTGTTCAAGCACATATTTTACATGGGCTCCTTCTACCTTCTGAAGAAGACGATAAACGCTCCTGCCAACAGTTCCGTATCCGAGTATGCCTATTTCCATATAGCGTTCCTCCATGAAGGTTTTATAGAAAAGATCATTATTTCATAAAAATATCACAGGGATATCAAAATAACAAGCAAAAGACTGAAAAAATGTGCTATTATAGAAAGCAAATTTTGTTTAAGAGGAGGCCTTGTGTGAGATACCACAGCACCAGATCTAAGGACAGGGAATATGATTCCAAGGAAGCCATACTCAAGGGACTATGTGATGACGGAGGGCTTTTTGTATGTGACGGGATAGAGGAGCTAGGGCTGCCCCTTTCCTCACTGTATGACATGGATTATCATCAGGAGGCGTTTTTCGTACTCAAGACATTTTTGACGGATTATACCGATGAGGAGCTGAAAAGGGCCGTAAGCGGAGCCTATGACGAAAAATTCAGGAGCAGGCTGATCACCCCGGTCACTGATCTGGGCAGGGACAGACTGCTGGAGCTTTATCATGGCCCCACCTCGGCCTTCAAGGATGTGGCTCTGTGCATGCTCCCAAGGCTGATGAGCGAGGCTCTGAGGGAAAGGAATGAAAAGCTCATGATAGTGACTGCCACCAGCGGTGACACGGGCAAGGCAGCCCTGGAAGGCTTCAGGGATGCAGAGCACATAGGCATAACGGTATTTTATCCCCATCATGGAGTCAGCGACATACAGTACCTTCAGATGGCTACCCAGGAGGGGAGCAATGTGTTTGTCGGAGCTGTAAGAGGAAACTTCGATGACTGTCAGACTGAGGTAAAAAAGCTTTTCTCCTCGGAAATAGTTCCTGAGCTTTCCAAGCTCGGAGTACAGCTTTCCAGTGCCAATTCCATAAATATAGGCAGGCTGGTGCCTCAGATCGTATATTATATAGATGCCTATCGTCAGCTGCTCATGAGATCTGAGATCCAGTTGGGAGATCCTGTGGATTTCTGTGTGCCCACAGGTAATTTTGGAGATGTGCTGGCAGGCTATCTGGCAAAGCGCATGGGACTGCCCGTAGGCAGGCTCGTTGTGGCCAGCAATGAAAACAAGGTCCTGACAGATTTCCTGACCACCGGCGTATATGACAGGCGGAGGGAGTTCAAAAAGACCATTTCTCCCAGTATGGATATACTTGTTTCCTCAAATCTGGAGAGGCTGCTTTATTACGAATCAGATGGAGACTGCGAGCTTGTGGCCTGGCTCATGAGCGAACTAAATAAAAAGGGAAGCTTTGAGATCGGGAAGCCCATGCTTGAGCGCATAAGGGACAGCTTTGACTGTGGCTTTGCCTCGGATGAGGAGGCTAAAATGGCCATAAAGCATGCTTATGAGGGATATGACAGAGTCATTGATCCTCATACGGCAGTGGCATATAAGGTGGCCCAGGGATATGAGGATCGCATGCACTCCCTGGGAGTAAAAAGGCCCATGGTCATATTGTCCACGGCAAGCCCCTATAAATTTGCCAGGGATGTATACGAGGCCATATTTGGCATCAAAGAGGAGCAGCAGGATATGGATGGCTTTGACTTTATGGACAGTCTCAGGGAAAGGACCGGGGAGCCTGTGCCGGCTGCTCTTTCAGAGCTCAGATCCAAGGAGATCAGACACAGAGCTGTGCTTGATCGGAATGGGCTTCAGGTCTTTGTAAGAGAAAATGCAGGGAGGATATGATGCTTAGGATACGTGTGCCGGCTACGACGGCAAATATAGGACCGGGCTATGATGTGCTGGGAGCAGCCCTGACACTTTTTTCGGATTTTGAGTTTGAGCTTTCTGAGAGACTTGAGATAGAGGGCTGCCCGGACAGATATAAAAATGAATCGAATTTGGTGATAAGGAGCTACAGACATGCTCTTGAGCAATGCGGCAGGGAATATGTGCCCCTTTGGCTCAGAGAGGAGGCCGGAGTGCCCATAGCAAGGGGACTTGGTTCCAGCTCCACATGTATAGCCGCAGGCGTCATGGCTGCAAATGAGCTCCATGGCCTTGGGCTTTCAAAAAAGGATATAGTAAGCATATGCACAGAGCTTGAGGGCCATCCGGACAATGTGGCACCGGCAATTTACGGAGGCGTCGTGGCAGGCTTTTCCGAGGAGGGCAGGGTATACTGCAGCAGGTTTGAGGCTGATCCGAGGTGGCGTCTGGTCACCCTTATACCTGATTATGAGGTCAGGACAGAGGAGGCCAGGAAGGTAGTCAAAAGAGATATAAGCCTGTCTGACAGCATATATACGACAGGCCATGTGATAGGTATGCTCAGAGCCCTTGGTGAGGGGGACGAGGAGCTGCTTGACATGGCATGCAGGGACATACTTCACGAGCCTTACCGAAGGAAGCTGATCCCTGACTATGACAGAGCCAGGAAGCTGGCCCTTGAAAATGGAGCGGCAGCCTTTTTCATAAGCGGATCGGGCTCCACCATGATGGCGGCTACATGCAGCGGGGAGACCGCTGAAAAGATATTGTCAGCCTTTTCTGAGGCCTTCAGTGGACACAGCTCCATGGAGCTTCGCATATGCAGCGAAGGGGCAGCTGTAGTCTGAGTTTATTTAGAGGAGGAGAGATCTATGTTTATAAGCAGATCCATGCAGGAGCAACTGGCGGGCAACTCTACCATCAGACGCATGTTCATGGCCGGAAAGGAGCTGGCTGAAAAATACGGAGCTGAAAATGTCTATGATTTTTCCATAGGAAATCCGAATGTCCCGGCTCCGGATGCCGTGAATGAGTCCATAAGGGCAGCCCTTTCTGAGGAGGACCCGGTATATCTTCATGGATATATGGCAAATGAGGGCTTTCCCGAGACCAGGAGGGCGGTGGCAGCTTCCCTGAACAGGAGATACGGCACAAGCTATGATGAATCCAATGTGATCATGACGGTGGGGGCGGCGGCAGGCCTCAATATCATACTAAAGACCCTGATAGATCCAGAGGACGAGGTCATAACCTTCAAGCCCTACTTCATGGAATACAGGAAGTACGTTCAGAACTACGGAGGCAGGCTCAGGCCCGTGGCTACCGATGAGGCGACCTTCCTTCCTGACATGAAGGCGTTTTCCGAGGCCATAAATGAGCATACCAAGGCCGTGATCATAAATACGCCGCATAATCCCACGGGAGTCGTATATGGCGAGGAGACACTAAGGGAGCTTGCGGCAGTGCTCAGATCCGCAGAAGAGAGATATGACAGCCATATAGTGCTGATAAGCGACGAGCCCTACAGGGAGCTTTGCTACGACGGGACATCACAGCCTTGGGTGGCTTCATTTTATGAGGATACGATAGTATGCTATTCCTTTTCAAAATCCCTGTCCCTGCCTGGAGAGCGTATAGGCTACTGTCTGGTACCTGAAAGCCTGTATATGCATGCTGAGGTTTTTTCCGGCATGACAACAGCCACACGCATACTTGGAATGGTAAATGCGCCTGCCCTCATGCAGAAGGCCATAGAGCGCTGCATAGATACAGACATAACAGACAATGTAAGGCTTTATGACAGGAACAGACAGCTGCTTTACGGCATACTAAAGTCGGCAGGCTTCAGCGCAGCCTATCCCCAGGGAGCCTTTTACATATGGATCACTACTCCCGAGGGCTATACTGACGAGGAATTTGGAGAAATATGCCAGAAGCACAATGTGCTCATAGTTCCGGGAGCCTCCTTTGAGGGAGCCGGACACATGAGGGCGGCCTACTGCGTTTCTGAAAGGACCATCATAAATTCCGAAGCTGCCTGGAGGGCCATAGCGGCGGAATGCGGCCTTTGAATTTAAAAGCCGGAGAGATCATTTCCACGAAATTCTGCTTTACAGGCAGAAATATATGTGATAGAATTCAGAAGAATATTTTTTCGGAGCAAAGCTTGATGCATACAAACCTTTTTGCAGCAGCATACTTTTATTATTACTTTACCAACTCTGACAGGGTTGCTGGTTTTGCTGCTGCTAATAAATAAGCTTTAGTTCCATTATAAAGTTATTTAAGGCTTCGCGGTAAGACCGCGGGGCCTTTTTTAATAGCTGCAAAGGAGAAAGATCATGATACTTGTTCTTAGGGAAAATGCGAGTCAGGCCCAGATAGATAATCTTATAATCTGGCTGAAAAGTATGGGAGTGGATACTCATCTTAGTGTAGGCAGATATCAGACCATACTTGGACTGGTGGGAGATACCTCCATACTGGATGAGGATATGCTTTCAAGCCTTGATTTTGTAGAGTCGGTAAAGCGTATCAGAGAGCCCTTTAAGAATGCCAACAGAAAATTCCACCCGGATGACACGGTCATAGAGGTAGGAGGAAGGAAGCTTGGTGGAGGACATTTCCAGATCATAGCAGGGCCCTGCTCAGTGGAATCTGAGGAACAGATCACATATATAGCCAAGGAGGTCAAAAAGGCCGGAGCAGGCATGCTCAGAGGCGGTGCCTTCAAGCCCAGGACCTCTCCCTATGCCTTTCAGGGCCTGAGGGACGAGGGCATAAGGCTGCTTATGGAGGCCAAGGCAGAGACTGGGCTTCCCATAGTTACCGAGATCATGGATGCCAATCACATCCCCGTCTTTGATGAAAATGTGGATGTCATTCAGGTAGGGGCCAGGAACATGCAGAATTTCGAGCTTTTAAAGGAGCTTGGAAAGCTGCGCAAGCCCATACTTCTGAAGAGGGGACTGGCAAATACGATACAGGAGCTCCTTATGAGCGCCGAATATATCATGGCAGGAGGCAATGAGCAGGTCATACTTTGTGAGAGAGGCATAAGGACCTTTGAGACCTATACGAGGAATACCCTGGATCTCTCGGCCATACCCGTGATAAAGGAGCTTTCACATCTGCCTGTCATAGTTGATCCCAGCCATGCCACAGGTCTTTCGAGGATGGTCAGACCCATGTCCCTTGCGGCTGCGGCTGCAGGTGCTGACGGACTGATCATAGAGGTCCACAATGATCCTCAGCATGCCCTTTGCGACGGGCCTCAGTCCCTTACCCCTGATGCCTTTTCAAAGCTGGTGCCGGATATCAGCGCCATACTTGGCATAGTAGGCAAGGAGCTGGGATAAGGATATGGAGAGGATATACGATACGATAGGGATCATAGGCCTTGGACTTATCGGAGGCTCCATGGCCAGGACCATAAAAAAGCATACCTCCTCCCGGGTGCTTGGATATGACATGAATCAGGAAGTGATGTCCGAGGCTCTTTCAGAGGAGGTCATAGACGGAGAGCTGACAAAGGAAAATGCAGCAGACTGCGAACTCATACTGATAGGACTCTATCCCAGAGCAGCCGTGGAGGCAGTAGAGAGCCTGAGCCCTTGCCTTGGAGAAAAAAATCTCATCATAGATCTTTGCGGAGTAAAGACGGCGGTCATAAAGCCTCTGATGCCTGTGATAGAGGGCACAAGCTTCAGCTTTATAGGCGGCCATCCCATGGCAGGAACGGAAAGGACCGGCTTTGGCAATTCCAGGGCTGACATGTTCGATGGGGCTTCCATGATACTGGTGCCCGTAAAGGCATCGGAGGAGTGCATACTGAGGGCAGAAAGCTTTTTTATGGAACTGGGATTTGGATGTACGGTAAGGACGAGCATGGAAAAGCATGACCGCATCATAGCCTTTACCTCCCAGCTGGCCCATGTGGTATCCAATGCCTATGTAAAAAGTCCTACTGCCAAGCTGCACGAGGGCTATTCTGCAGGCAGCTATCTGGATCTGACCAGGGTCGCCTGGCTGAACGAGGTCATGTGGGCAGAGCTTTTCATGGATAACAGGGAAGCCCTGGCGGATGAGGTGGACAGGCTGGTGGAGGACCTGAAGACATATTCGAGGCTGATCAGAGAGGGCAGACAGCAGGAGCTTGAGGATGAGCTCAGGGAAGGCCGTATCAGGAAGGAACTGATAGACCGCAGGGAGGAAGCTGGAAAAGAGCTCAGGAAAAGCTGCAAAAAGGAGGCCTGAATGGAGCGAATAAGCGTTGGAGCATCAAAGAAATATGAGGTAGTGATAGGCAGAGGGCTTCTGGACCGCTGCGGAGAGCTGGTCAGTGAGGTAAAGCCTGCCTGCCGTACAGCTCTGATCACCGATGACATAGTGGATGGATTGTATGCGGACAGGACAGAGCAGAGCCTGAGAGAGGCGGGATTTTCAGTATCAAAGTACGTTTTCCCCCATGGAGAGCAGAGCAAGGATCTTAAAAATTATGAACGCATACTCGAGTTTTTGCTAAAAGAGGGACTCAGCAGAGGAGATCTGATCGTGGCCCTCGGAGGCGGAGTCTGCGGAGACATGGCGGGCTTTGCGGCAGCCACCTATCTGAGAGGCATGGACTATGTGCAGATACCCACTACATTTCTTGCAGCCGTGGATTCTTCTGTTGGGGGAAAGACGGCAGTGGATCTGGGAGAGGGAAAGAACCTGGTGGGAGCCTTCCATCAGCCGATACAGGTCATATGCGATGCGGATACGCTGTCTACCCTGCCAAGGGATATATTTGCTGACGGCTCAGCGGAATCGATAAAATACGGAGTCCTTGGGGACAGGGACATTATAGAGATCTTTTCCAAGGGCAAGGTGCAGGATGAGCTTTCCCATATCATAGCCAGAGCTGTAAAAACCAAATCTGATTATGTTGAGAGAGACGAGTTTGATAACGGGATGCGTATGTTCCTTAATCTCGGACATACGGCAGGACATGCCATAGAAAAGCTGAGCGGACTCAGCATTACCCATGGACATGCAGTGGCCATAGGTATGGTCATAGTGACTGATGCTGCAGAAAAGCTTGGGATATGCGAGCCGGGCTCGGCAGCAGAGCTCAGGCAGATACTTACAAGGAATGGATTGCCCATAAGCACTTCATTTACGGGAGAGGAGATAGGCAGGGCAGCCCAGTCGGATAAAAAGAGAAGGGGAGACAGCCTGAAGCTGGTGCTGCCAAGGCGCATAGGTGAATGTATGCTTTATGATGCACAGGCAGACAGGCTTGGAGAGATATTCAGCCTTTCGGAGGCTGTAAAGAGGTGAGGCTTTGGACGTAAGGATATATGCATCAAGACCATATGGCAGGCTTACGGCCATGGCATCGAAATCAGATGTGCACAGGGCACTTATATGTGCAGCCTTTTCTGACAGGGAGACCTTTGTCAGGTCCAATGCAGTCTCAAAGGACATGGAGGCTACTGCAGGCTGTCTGAGGGCCGCCGGTGCCAGGATCAACTATGATGAGGACAGGGGCGGCTTCAGCGTGATACCTGTAACAGGGTCTGCAAACTGTGATGCAAAAATGGCCTTGGGCCATGGCTCCTTTATGGAGGAAGGGAAACTGGAACAGACCTCCATCATAGAGGCAGACTGCGGAGAGAGTGGCTCGACCCTGAGATTTCTGATACCTGTTTTTTCTGCCGCAGGCATAGCTGCCAGATATGTGGGCAGGGGCAGGCTTCCTGAAAGGCCCTTGTCAGCCATACTTGATGAGCTTAAAGATCACGGCATGGCCATAAGGGGAGACAAGCTGCCCCTGGAGATCAGGGGACAGCTGAAAGCCGGTAGCTATCGCCTGCCGGGAAATGAAAGCTCTCAGTTCATATCAGGCATGCTGATGGCCCTTCCGCTGATGGCAGAGCCCAGGGATTCCGCAGTCGAAGGCAATGGCCAAAGGCCCGTGGATGCCGCAGTTGATGGCAATACCCAAGGGCACGAGGATGCCGGGGCCGGAGGAACTGCTTCCAGGCTCTTTCTGACCACAAAGCTTAGCTCCTCTGCCTATGTGGACATGACCATAGACACCATGAGGCGCTTTGGCGTGAACATAGGCTTTAGTGAGACAGAAACAGGTTTCTTCAGCTATGAAGGGCAGGGCACCGGCTATGTCAGTCCTGGCGTATACGAGGCAGACGGCGACTGGTCCAATGCGGCATTTTTCCTGGCAGCTGACAGGCTCATGGGCGGAGGCCATATAAAAATAGATGGGCTCAGAAGGGATTCCGTACAGGGAGACAGGCAGATAGAAGCCTTGCTTGAGGGCATATGCTCGGGAAGCGGAAGGCTCATGGATGCTTCCGAGATACCGGATCTGGTTCCGATAGCGGCAGTGGCCATGGCCCTTTCAAGGGGAAGCTATGAGATCATAAATGCCGGAAGGCTCAGGATAAAGGAATCTGACAGATTGAGCGCTGCATGTCAGGATCTCAGCAGGCTGGGTGCCACAGTGGCCGAGGAGCCGGAGGGACTCAGGATAGTTGGCAGCGGAGGAGTGCTGAGGGGAGGCGTGGAGCTCAGCTCCTTCAATGATCATCGTATTGCCATGGCCATGTCAGTGGCGGCTCTTTTCTGTGAAGAGCCTGTGATCATAAAGGGAGCCGAGTGTGTGGACAAGTCCTTTCCAGGATTTTTTAAAGAGCTTCAAAGACTGCATGCAAGGCTTGAGATAATGCATTGAGACGTGATGTTACGGATAAGCATAATATACTGATATATATCTATACAGATCAGGATAAGGAGAGAAAGGATGGCTTCAATATTTGGAGACAGGATAGTCGTATCGGTTTTCGGCCAATCCCATTCGTCAGGCATAGGAGTAGTCATGGATGGGGTGCCCGCCGGGGAAGCACTCAGCATGAAGGAGCTAAGGAGCTTTATGCAAAGGAGAGCGCCGGGAAGAGCCAGCTATTCCACTAAGAGAAAGGAAGCTGACGAGCCGGAGATACTGTCAGGCCTGCTTGAGGATGACAGTGATGCTGACAGGTTCATAAGCTGCGGTGCTCCAATATGCGCCGTGATCAGAAACACCGATACCAGGTCAGCAGATTATGAGGAACAAAAGAGAGTGCCAAGGCCTGGCCATGCTGACCTTACTGCCGAGATAAAATACAGGGGCTTTCAGGATGTCAGGGGAGGAGGCCATTTCTCCGGAAGGCTGACAGCACCTCTTTGCTTTGCCGGAGGCTTTGCTAAGCAGATACTCGAGAGGCAGGGCATATACATAGGGGCACATATAGCTGCCATAGGAGGGATAAAGGACAGCTGCTATGATCCGCTAAGGCTTTCCAGGGAGCAGCTCATGTATGCATCAAAGCAGAGCTTTCCCGTAAATGATGAATCCGCAGGAGAGGACATGAGGGCGCTCATAGAGGAGGCCCGTATGGACTGCGATTCTGTTGGAGGCATCATAGAATGCGCAGTGCTGGGCGTGCCTGCAGGCCTTGGGGATCCCATGTTCGACGGTGTTGAAAACAGGCTTTCGAGGGCTTTGTTTGGCATACCTGCGGTAAAGGGACTGGAGTTCGGTGAGGGTTTTTCAGCTGCCTCCATGCGAGGAAGCCAGCACAACGATGCATACAGGATGAGGGAGGATGGAAGCATAGGCTTTCTGTCAAATCATGCCGGAGGCATACTGGGAGGCATCAGTACGGGCCTGCCCATAGTTTTCCGCATAGCCATAAAGCCCACGGCTTCGATAGCAAAGCCGCAGGATTCCGTGGACATAAAGGATCGCAGGGACAGGGAGCTGATCATAAAAGGAAGGCATGATCCCTGCATAGTGCCTAGAGCGGTGCCCGTCGTCGAGGCAGTGACAGCACTTTGTATATACGATATGATGCTTTGATAAGGAGGATTGACAGAAATGGATCTCAAGGATGCAAGGAGCAGGATAGACAAGATAGATGATGAGCTGACACGGCTCTTTATGGAGCGAATGGAGATGTCCAGGGAGATAGCGGCCTATAAGTCAGAGCACAGGCTGCCGGTATATGACAGGGAGAGGGAAAGGGCAGTACTGAACCGTATAGAGGATATGGTGGGCCCGGAGCTGGAATCCTATGCAAATGTGCTCTATACCACGCTCTTTGATGTCAGCCGTTCCTATCAGCACAGGGATATGGCCACAAGCTCGGCACTTTCCGATGAGATAGGCAGGGCACTGTCACAGACAGCTGAACTGTTCCCGAGCCGGGCCGTTGTCGCCTGCCAGGGAGTAGAGGGCTCCTATTCCCAGCTGGCCTGTGACCGTATATTCAATATGCCCAGCATCATGTATTTTGATAATTTCAGGAGCGTATTCCAGGCCGTGGAGAGCGGACTGTGCAGATATGGCGTCCTGCCAATAGAAAACAGTACGGCGGGATCAGTGAATGAGGTCTATGACCTTATGAAGAAGCATAAATTCTATATAGTCAGGGGAGCAAAGCTGCGCATAGAGC
Organism: uncultured Lachnospiraceae bacterium; assembly: GCA_944377385.1. Classification (GTDB taxonomy): domain Bacteria; phylum Bacillota; class Clostridia; order Lachnospirales; family Lachnospiraceae; genus Avilachnospira. Next base: position 30,740 of record CALWET010000024.1, read on the forward strand.
AGAGCCTTCTTGGAAGGAAGGGTTCAAAGCTTCAGGATATAAAGGAGATATATTCAAAGGACATAGCTCTGGAGCAGTGCAGTGAGTTCCTTGATAGCATAAAGGGAGCAAAGGCAAAGGTATGTGAAAACACGGCTGCAGCTGCACGTATGGTATCGGAATCTGACAGGCTGGATGTGGCTGCCGTAGCCTCCAGGAACTGCGCTGAGCTCTATGATCTTGAGGTGCTGGCCGATGGCATACAGAACAATCAGAATAACTACACCCGCTTTATATGCATATCAAAAAATCTGGAGATATATCCCGGGGCCGATAAGACCAGCCTTATGTTTTCCATAGCCCACAAGCCCGGATCCCTCTATCATGTCGTATCCAGGTTTTCGGCTCTGGGCCTCAATCTGACAAAGCTTGAGAGCCGTCCCATGCCGGATACGGATTTCCAGTTCATGTTTTATTTTGACCTGGAGGCAAATATCCACGATCCCAAGGTACAGAGGCTTTTATGCGAGTTTGATGATGAATTTGAAAAGTTCACCTATCTTGGCAGCTATTCCGAAATAAATTAAGGAGCAGCAGGATCTATGAGTACAGCGTACGGACTGCTGGGAAGGAAGCTTCCCTACAGCTTTTCTCCAAGGATACACGGCATGCTTGGAAACGAGAGCTATGGGCTCATCGAGCTTTCAGAGGATGAGCTTGATGTCTTTATGAAAAAAAAGGAATTCATGGGCATCAATGTGACCATACCCTATAAGCAGGCGGTGATCCCATATCTGGATGAGCTTTCGGAGAGGGCTGCATACATAGGAGCCGTAAACACCGTGGTAAAAAGGCCAGACGGAAGCCTTTTCGGCGATAATACAGATTACCTGGGCATGAGATATATGGCTTCCTCGGCCGGGATAAGCATAAAGGGAGCCAGGGTGCTGATCCTGGGAAGCGGAGGCACCTCCCTGACTGCCCGCAAGCTCTGTGAGGATGAGGGGGCGAAAAGCGTGGATATCATATCCAGGAAGGGTCCCCTTGATTACAAAGAGGCCCTCAAAAAAAAGGATACGGAGCTGATCGTAAACACCACGCCTTTGGGCACCTATCCTGAAAATGAGGGCTGTCCGATAGATATAAATGCATTTCCTAAGCTTACGTCCGTGATGGATGTGATATATAACCCGAGACGCACAAGGCTCATCATGGAGGCGCAAAGGCTCGGGCTTAAAAATGCCTCCGGGCTTCGCATGCTCATAGCTCAGGCCAAATATGCCCACGAGGAATTTTTTGATACGAGCCTTCCTGACAGTGTCATAGAGGATATCTACAAGGAGCTCAAAAATGAGCTCATGAACATAAGCCTCATAGGCATGCCCGGAAGCGGCAAGACCACGGTGGCAAAGGAGCTTTCAAGGCTGACAGGAAAGAGCTTTTATGATATGGACGAGCGTGTGGAGCAGAAGGCCGGCATGAGCATACCGGAGATCTTTGCCCGTTATGGAGAAAAATATTTCAGAGATCTGGAGCATGAGGCCTGCTGTGAGCTTTCAAGGCTTACCGGGGCGGTCATAGCAACCGGAGGCGGTGTGGTGCTCAGGGACGACAACATGATCGAGCTCAGGCAGAACGGCCCTGTGGTGTTCGTTGAAAGAGAGCTTGAAAGGCTGGCCATGGGAGGGCGTCCTCTTTCAAAGGATAGGGAGGCCCTTAAACGGATATATGCTGAGAGGATAGATAAATATCACTCCTATGCAGACCTTGAGATCAGAAATGACGACAGCCCGACGGAGGCTGCTGAAAGCATAAAGGAGGCTTTATATGAAGCTGCTGATTATTAACGGACCCAACATAAACATGCTGGGCATAAGGGAAAAGGGCATATACGGAGATCAGAGCTACGAGAAGCTGCTGAGCTATATCAAGGGAGTATGTGATGAAAATGGCATAGAAGCAGAGTTTTTCCAGTCCAATCATGAGGGGGCCATAGTGGATCGCATACAGCAGGCCCTGGGAGAGGCAGATGGCATAGTCATAAATCCGGCAGCCTATACACATACCAGTGTGGCCATACTGGATGCCCTCAAGGCGGTCAGCATCCCCTGCTGTGAGGTGCATCTTTCAAATATCTATGAGAGAGAGGAGTTCCGGCATCACTCCTATGTATCCCTGGTGGCTGAAAAGACCTTTTATGGAGAGGGCTTTAAGGGCTATGAAAGAGCCGTGCTCTATCTCAAAGACAGACTTTTGGAGAAAAGCTGACAGCTCCTTCATAAAATGGAGCTCTGATAAAGCTTATGAGTCTGTCATCTCTGAAAACAGCCGTTTCGGGATAATCAATGCTTGAAAAGGCATCAAAGCTCTTGGAACGTATTCTAGTATTTCAGAAGCGGATATGGCCGGGGTCAAGGCCCCTTTTTCCGAGGGCTTTGAGGCTATGGTGCCTCCTGTGGCCAAAAGCAGTATCTTTTTCATGATTTGATCACAGGCCTTTATAGTTTAATCACAGGCTTTTACAAGGGCCTTGAACAGCTCCTGCTGAGAGACATCGTCATACATCTTTTCAGGGTGCCACTGTACGGCAAGCAGGAAGGACTCCTTGGAGAGGGAGCATCCTTCAGAAGCATGGTCTTTACTGAGCTCCACCGCTTCAATGACTCCATCCGGAGCCACGGCCGTAGCCCTGAGTCCTGCTCCAAGGGCTTTCAGGGCTTGGTGATGAAGGGAGTTGACTCCCAGCTTTTCCTTGCCTGTGATCTGATAGAGCAGACTATCCTTTTCGACGTTGACTTGATGGGAAACGGCGTTTATGGGGTAATTCGTCCTGGAATGGTGGGTCCCCATACCATCGGCCTCAAGATCCTGATAGAGGCTTCCTCCCAGAGCCACGTTAAGCACTTGTATGCCTCGGCAAATACAGAGCAGGGGCTTTTCACTGTGGGAAAGGGCATATTTTGCAATGAGCAGATCCTGCCTGTCCCGCTCCGGTATGATCCTTCCGCATTTGCCCCGGTCGTCCTCACCATAGGTCAGGGGATCCATATCATTTCCGCCGGAAAGTAGTATGCCGTCAACTCTGTCCAGGGCCTCATAAAGAAGGCTCTCGTTTTCGTATACTGGAAGCAGCAGGGGTATGCCTCCTGCCCGCTCCACAGATCTTGGATAGTTTTCAGATATGTAATGGTAGTAGCGGCTCATGCGGCCAGTCTCCCAGGGACCTGCAAATATGTCCTCCTGGTCGAAATTGCAGCTTATGCCTATGATCGGTCTTTTCATGTTCAGTCCTGCCTTGCCTATTTATATTGCTTTGGCTGTTTTTGCCTTATTCCTATTGCTCTGGCTATTTTATTGCCTTACTTGACCTTTGTTAAAGAAAGCTTATTTTTGCTGAAGCAGCATGGCCATGGGAGGTATGAACTGCTTCTTTCTGCTTACTACTCCGGGCAGATGGATGACACCGTTTTCTGAGCTGAGCCCAAAGGCCTCCTCGGCATTCTTTGCGGCATCGTGGCCCACACAGATGACATCTGAGCTTTCTGAGAGTATGCCGGTAAGCAGGAAATACAGACTGTCCACCCTGAGATCGGGAAGCACCTTTTCCATGTAGGGGCGGAGCTTTTCAATGATCTCGGGGAAGTCCTCTTCGCTCATGGAGGTTATCTGGCCTGCTCCGAAGCTGACCTCTCCGACATTGAACTTTTTGAAATCCTGGAAGAATATGTCCTCGGCGGATTTATTTCTCAGGTCTGAGCCCACCTTGAACATATCCTTTGCAAAGCTTTCTATGTTTATGCCGCATATGGAGGCAAGCTTTTCTGCCGCCATGCGGTCAAGCTCGGTGCAGGTGGGGCTGCGGAACATAAGTGTATCTGAGATGATGGCAGAGCAAAGAAGCCCTGCAGTAGCCGGAGCTATGTCGATATGCTCTTCATTATACATCCTGTATATGATGGTCGCCGTGCATCCAAGGGGCTGACAGCGGAAAAATACGGGCTGCATGGTCTCGATAGTGCCGAGACGGTGGTGGTCTATGATCTCCAGGATGTCGGCATCATCGGCTCCGTCCACGGCCTGGGACATCTCGTTGTGATCCACAAGGATGATCTCCTTTTTCTTCAGGCCCAGGAGGTTACGTCTGGATATCATGCCCACATAATGTCCCTCTGAATCCAGTATTGGATAGTCCCTGACACGGTGCTTGGTCATGACCTCCCTGGCCTCCTCAACGCTGTCCGCAAGGTGGAAGCAAAGCAGGGAATCGCTGGCCATGAAGCTCTTTACGGGCATGGAGTGATTTATGAGTCGTGCCGTGGTATAGGTGTCATGGGCGGTCTTTATGACTGTTACATGATTTTTTTCAGCCAGCTCTAGTATCTCCTTTGATACGCCGTGAGGGCCGCATACTATAAGACAGCTTGCCTTGCTCTTTATGGCTATTGCCTGGGCCTTGCCCCGGTTTGCAGTGATGACCAGATCGTCCTTTTGGATAAAATCTTCCATCACGTCACTGGAGGAGGCGGCGATGGTGGTCTTGCCCTTTGTGATGCAGGAGGAGCTGTCTCCGCAGAGCAGCCTGCCGTCTATGGTGGAAAGTATATTTTTGATGGGTGTGGCGGATTTGCCGATGATATGATTGTCAAACATGTCCATATCGGATTCGGCAATATCATTTATGGTGATGACTCCCCTGAGGAACTGATCCTCGTCTATGACCGGCAGTGTTACACATTCCTGCTCCTTCATGAAGCGGTAGGCGGTATTGAGGGATATGTCCTCGCTGATGCCGGGTATCCTGCGTATCTCGATATCGGCGACCTGGGGCGACACATCGGTCAGATACCTGGGTGCAGGGATATTGAAATATTCAAGCACATACTGGGTCTCCTGATTTACATGGCCGCAGCGTATGGGTACATACTTTTTGGATTCGGGAATGAGCAGGTCCCTCTCCCTGATCCTGTTCTTGAGCTCGGCATAGGCTATGGCAGAACAGATGGAATCAGTATCGGGGTTTTTGTGTCCTATCACGAATATCTTTCTTTCCTTGGATGGCATCGTGCAGCTTTCCTTTCATCAGCGCCCTTGGGCGGTATTTTGGATCTCTTTTGCAAGATTTTTCTGGGCAGTTGCCAGCATGAGCTTGATACGGTTCAGCTGGTTTACCTCAGAGGCCCCGGGATCATAGTCCACGGCAATGATGTTCGCCTCGGGATAGTGCCTGCGCAGCTCCTTTATGACTCCCTTTCCCACGATGTGGTTGGGCAGGCAGCCAAAGGGCTGAGTACATACTATATTGTTTACTCCCTCGTGTATGAGCTCCAGCATCTCTCCGGTAAGGAACCAGCCCTCGCCGGTCTGGTTGCCCACCGAAACGAATTCCCGGGCCATCTGAGCCAGCTCCCGGATATTTGACGGAGGGTCAAAATGCCTGGACTTTTGGAGCTCCTTTCTGGCAGTGGAGCGCAGGGCCTCAAGGAGAGAGATGCCTATGTTTGCAAAGTTTGCCGTGGATCTTTTGCCTCCGAGATTTTCTGCCTTGAAGTTTGTATTATAGAAGCAGTAGAGCAGGAAGTCCATCAGATCAGGCATGACGCACTGAGCTCCCTCGTGCTCCAAAAGCTCCACTATATGATTGTTTGCAAGGGGAGAGAACTTTACCAGTATCTCGCCTACTACACCCACCTTGGGTTTTTTCTCGTCAGTACGCAGAAGCTCATCGAAATCCCTGATGATGCCTCTGAGGTTCCTGGAGAACTCTCCCATGGCAGGAGACTTCTTTTTCAGATGCTCCGTGACCTTTTTCTTCCATTTTTCATGGAGCTCATTTGCAGATCCCGGAATCAGCTCATAGGGCCTTGTGGCATAGAGGACTCTCATGAATACATCGCCATAGACCACGGCCTGCATGGCCTTTGTGATGAGGGGCACAGTAAATTTGAAGCCTGGATTTGTCTCCATGCCGTTCATATTTACTGATATGACGGGTATATGTCCCATGCCAGCCCTTTCAAGAGCCCTGCGGATAAAGCCTATATAGTTTGAGGCCCTGCATCCGCCTCCCGTCTGGGACATGAGGACAGCCGTATGGTCAAGGTCATATTTGCCTGAGAGCAGGGCGTCCATGATCTGGCCTATGACTATCAGGGAAGGATAGCAGGCATCATTGTTTACATACATGAGCCCTGTATCCACTGCCGAACGGTTATCGTTCTGAAGCACCTCTATATGATAGCCAAAGGTGTTGAGGGCCGGCTCCAAAAGATCAAAATGTATGGGGGACATCTGAGGACAGAGTATGGTATAGTCCTTGCGCATGTCCTGAGTAAAGATGACTCTCTCATAGGCAGCCGACTTTTCGATGCGATGTATCTTTTTCTGCTCTCTGACCCGGATGGCCGCTATCAGGGACCTGATGCGTATGCGGGCGGAGCCAAGGTTGTTGACCTCGTCTATCTTGAGGACGGTATAGATCTTTCCAGAGCCTGTAAGTATGTCACTGACCTGGTCGGTGGTGACTGCATCCAGGCCGCAGCCAAAGGAGTTGAGCTGCACAAGATCCAGGTCGTCCCTCTGCTTTACAAAGGTGGCAGCACGGTAGAGCCTGGTATGGTACATCCATTGGTCAGTCACTATGACGGGGCGCTCCACCTCGGCAAGATGACTTACGGAATCCTCGGTAAGTACGGCAAAGCCGTAGCTTGTGATCATATCGGCGATGCCGTGATTTATCTCCGGATCCACATGATAAGGCCTGCCTGCAAGGACTATGCCTCTGTGACCGGTCTTTTCCATCCATGAGAGGACTTCCTCACCCTTCTTTTCAGTGTCCTTCTTTGCCTGAATGAGCTCCTCCCAAGCAAGATGGGCTGCCTCCCGTATCTCCTGCTCGGTAAGACCGGGGACGGTCTCTCCGAAGCGGCCCTCCATGGGCTTTCCGA
>CALWET010000025.1 GCA_944377385.1 uncultured Lachnospiraceae bacterium
GCTACATTTGAGCTGATGGCGATGAATATAAGGGCCATCAGTACCCATCTTTCCGGCAGCCTTGCAACGCTGACTGTCAAAAGGGATTTAAGGAGTCCTGTACCCTCGGCTACTCCTATACCTATCATGATGACGATAACTGAAGGCAGAGGGCCAAAGGTGGACAGGTTTGTAAGCATGTTATCGACTATCTTCCTTATGCCATCGGCATTGAGAAGGCTGACTACGATAACGGGCTCTCCCGTAGAGGGATTTACGGTCTGCCATCCCAGGGCTTCGCCAAGGGCTGAGACCAGAAGTATGATTATACCAAGTGCGATGAACAATACTGCGGGATCAGGCAGCTTGTTGCCGGCTCTTTCAAGCTTCACGAGCCAGGATTCTTTTGCTTTTGTATTACTCATTTTTTCCTCCATTAACTAAGATTTAATGAACTGAGGCTTGACCAAAGATCAGGACTTATCCGATCAGGGCTTACCCAAGAAGCTTTTTGGCAAGCTCATAAAAGAAGATCGTATTTTCCTCAAGATCACTGATGGGGACGAATTCATCCACCGTATGGGCACGGCTCAGGCTGCCGGGGCCAAATACCAGTGTGGGAACACCTGCATCCACCAGGAAATTCTGGTCGTTGCCTGCGTCAAAATAGGTGTTTACGGGCTCCTTGCCAAAGGTGTCCCGATATACGGTATTGCATATCTTTACTATCTCGCTGTCTCTGGATACATAGCCTGCATTCAGGCGTACATAGGGCTCTATCCTGTAGTCGAATACGGACCTGCGTTTTTTCAGCTCATCCAGGACATCCACTATCTCCTGCATGCAGCTTTCAACTGTTTCGCCCGGCAGCATGCGCCTGTCTATCTGTATGTCGATGATGTCAGGCACTATGTTGTCCTTCATGCCGCCCTTTATGACTGTGGGGGCAAGAGAGGGAGGAGGCAGTATGTCATTTGTTCTGTCCTTCAGTGATTCTGCCAGCTTTTCCAGCTCCAAAAGGGCATAGCCGGCATTTGTCATGGCATTCACTCCCTTTTCCGGGATGGCTGCATGGCAGCTGACGCCAAGGATGGAGAGCTTGTAGCGAGCAACTCCCCTGTGGGCAAGGCAGAAATGACCATCTGTTGCCTCACTGATCACTCCGTAATCGGCCTTTACGAAATCGGGTGATGCTATGTAGTGTTTAAGCCCCATGTCGTGGAGCTCTTCGTCACAGACAAACAACAGTATCAGCTGTCCGTTCTCAAAGGAAAAGCCCTCCTTTACCAGTGCGAGAGCAGCAGAGGCCATGCAGGCCACGCCTCCCTTCATATCACAGGCTCCACGGCCATAGACCTTGCCATCTGCTATCCTTGCAGTAAAGGGATCTGAGCTCCATCCCTCTCCGGCAGGTACCACATCTATGTGCCCGTTATATATGAGAGACTTGCCCTGTTCATTTCCGATGGCGGCAATGACATTTGCCCTGTCCGGATGGTCGGGCAGCACCTGCACCTTGGTGCGGAAGCCGGCATCCTTGAGCAGCTTTTCCATATATTCTGCACAGGGCCTCTCGTTTCCGGGAAGGTTGGAGGTGTCAAAGCTGATCAGCTCCTTGAGCAGATCTATCGTTTGCTGTGTTTTCGGATCCATCCTTATCCTATCCTCCTTTCTGATGATTTCAGGATCTGGGTCGACATTTCAACTTTTTGTTTAAATTAATACTACTAAATGTTGAAAGAGATTTCAACTAATTGTTAAAAAATCTCCAATTTATCTAAAAATTTCTAAAATTTTTGTTGAAATATTCCAATTAAAATGCTATCTTATTGGTGTCAGGATCGATAAAGATAAACTTTTTGTTGACATTTTGACTTTTGCGTCTCAAGGGAGCTGTCCGACAGGCCCATGCAGCCTTATGACATGCTCTCAGGATGCGACAGATCATATCTGATCGATTTATTATTATATAAGGAAGGAATATTTATGGAAGATTTCAATAAGAAACTCGAGACCTTGAATATCAAGCTGCCGGCTCCGCCCCCGAGAGGCGGCCTTTATTCACCTGTAAAGGCCATGGGAGACTGCTTCCTTTATTGCTCAGGCTGCGGCCCAGATATAGGAGACGGAAATGTGATAACCGGCAAGCTTGGCAGGGATATAAGCCTTGAGGAGGGACAGAAGGCAGCCCGCAACTGTGCGCTTAATCTCCTTGCAAATCTCAAGCAGGAGCTGGGAGATCTAAATCGCATACGCAGGCTTGTAAAGGTCCTTGCCTTTGTAAACGGTACGGATGATTTTACCCAGCAGGCCCAGGTCATAAACGGAGCCTCAGAGCTTTTTATGGAGGTATTTGGCGAGGAAGTGGGCCTGCCTGCAAGGAGCGCCATAGGAACTAATGGCCTGCCCGGAGGCATTGCCTGCGAGATAGAGCTGCTTGTGGAGATATACCCCTGATCGGAAAGAAAAGTAAAATACAGCTACTGTGCCCGCATACAGGCTGACATGCATCAGCAGGAGGTATGCGGGCTTTTTATGTCCTGAGATAATGGCTGCGGCCCACGTGATGGCGCTTATTGCCCCGGCACTGGACTAAGGGCCGCCCTTTGTGGTATATTGTTTTAAGTCAAAAATATATCGGGAGGACCTAATGGATAACTCGAATCAGTATGAGACAGAGATAGATCTCAAGCAGCTGCTTTTCTCCATATTCATCAGGTGGAGGGCAGTGATCCTTTGCGGAGTGATCTTTGCGCTCTTGTTTGGAGGATACAAATACATATCGGCAGGACAGGGCACTGTGGATGATCAGGCTCTGCTTGAGTATGAGCAGGCTGTGGCCCTTTATGAAAAGACCATGGCTGATTATCAAAACGAGCTTGATGCCTACCTTGAGGCCGATGAAAAGATGGCAGCCTGCCAGGAGCGTATCGATACTATAGATGAGCTCATAGGCAGCAAGCTGACGGAGGATGCAGGCAAGGGGCCTGGCAGTGAAAATGCCTATATTCAGCTTGAGGTGCTCAGATTCCTTCGCAGGGATTATGAAGCGGACATGGAGGAGCTCAGGACCATGGAAAAGCCCGCAGAGCCGGATGCAGAGCCGCCGGCTTACCCTTCAGCTCCATATGCCATGTCTGAGGGTCTGAAATACGGGATGTTGGGGCTTGTGCTTGGAGCCTTCGTGGCGGCCTTTGTGATCTGCGTGGCAGAGCTCATGAGCGACAAGACCCGGGATATGAGGGATATCAGTGCCAGATACGGGCTCAGAGCTCTTGGAGAGCTGCCGGATGAGTTCAGGAAGGCAAAGGGGATATTTGCGCCCATAGACAAGCTCATCATCAGGATATTTGGTTACGAAAGCCATGTATCAAGAGATGAGGCGTTTTCACTCATAGCTGCAAATGTGGACAATCTTGCGGCCGAGCATCCCGTAAGGAAAATGCTGATCACCGGACTTGCCGGGGAGGCTGATCTGGAGGAGCTTTGTTCCTCCCTTACTGAAAGGACCAACGGAGAGGTAAGTTTCATGTATGGAGGCAGCCCTCTGGTATCCACCAGGACCGTCAGGGAGCTGGCTTCAGTGGATGCGGTCATACTGGCAGAGCAAAGGCGGGTCAGCGGCCAGTCAGAGCTGCAGTCAGAGATCGCACTTATAAAGGATATGGGAAAGGATATATTTGGAGTCGTGCTGTTTTAAGGAAGCCGTGTCCCTGAAGGGTGCGGCATCCCGCTTCATGAAACGCATAACGGCGGCAGTCCTGGCTGCCATATTGGTGGTCCCGTTTTTTCACGGGACTGCTTTTGGTGCGATGGTGCCATGGCCTGAGGGCTGTTATGTGGCTTCCGAGGGAGCCTGCATAATAGATGCCGATACCGGAGTGGTGCTGTACGGAAAAAATGAGCATGAATCCTTTTATCCTGCTTCCATAACCAAAGTCATGACGGCCATACTCACGCTGGAAAACTGTGAGGACCTGACGGAGATGGTCACCTTTTCCAGGGAGGCCGTGACCATAGAAGAGGATAATTCCACCATCATAGGCGCTTCTGAGGGAGACATGCTGACGGTCCAGGACTGCCTCTACAGCCTTTTGTTCCAATCTGCAAATGAGGTGGCAAATGCCCTTGCAGAGCATGTGGGGGCAAAGCATGAGGAGCTCAGGGAAGAAGGGGAGAGCGACAGGGATGTCTTTGTAAAGATGATGAATCAAAAGGCCCGGGAGCTTGGATGTGTAAATACACATTTCAACAACCCTTCGGGCCTTACGGACCCTGAGCACTGGACCTCGCCCTATGACATGTGTCTCATCATGGCAGAGGCCTGCCGGGATGAGCGCTTTGTGGAGATAGAGAGCCGTACCTACTGGACCCATGCTCCGATAAAGCGTTATCCGGATCAGAATGATCCCTGGAATACCGTTTATCCAAAGCACAGCATGCTGAAACGCAATTCAGACAGGTACTACGAAGGCGCCTTTGCCGGAAAGACAGGCTATACCAGCAGTGCCGGAAATACTCTGGTCACGGCCTGTGAAAGAAACGGCATGAGACTGATAGTCACTGTCATGAATGCCCATAACAATCATTACAATGATACTCAGAGACTCTTCGATTACGGCTATGACAATTTCGAATCCCTTTATATAAGTGATTATGATGATACAGCCGGTATGGTGGAGGAGGATATGTCCATTTCCGGCATAGCTTTGGTGGACGGGACTACTCTTGGCATAGACGATGACAGCAAGGTCACGGTCCCGAGAGGGGGAGAATTTTCAGACATAAGCAAGTCTCTGGAGCTTTCAGATGACGGGAGCTCTGCTGATATAGTATATTATTATGGAGACAGGCAGGCTGGCAGGGCCCAGATAGGTATCATACCCCTTGGAGGAAGCATGGCTGTGGCCGAGGCCAGGGAGGATCCGCTCTTTATTGCCCTGACTGCGGGCAGTGAAATGCCTAAGGTGCAGGAGACAGGAGAGATAGAGACAGTAGTCAGTCTTTCTGAGGAGACAGCATCGGAAGAGTCTATGTCTGACGCAGAGGGACAGGACGCTGAGATATCCTCTGGACAGGAGACCTCTGCAACAGGAGAGGAGGTACGCTCAGAGGATAAGGGCTGGCGGCTTTCGGGAGTTACCCGCATCGTCATAGTCATACTGGCTGCCTTTGCCCTTGTGGTGGCAGCGGTGCTTGGAGTCACGCTCCACATAGAAAAGCGTGAGGCAAAGGCCAGGGAGCGCCGCCGCAGGAGAAGGCTCAGACACACAAGGGATCTGACCGGACAGCAGAATATAAAGATGGACATGCTGGTGCAGCAAAGTTTAAGGAAAAATAAAAGGAAAAGAAAAAGATAGACAGTACTACTGTGTTAAGATTGACCCCATGAGATTTTTTACAGTTTTGAAAACAGGTATGGCCGCAATACTTGTCTGCGGCATTTTGGCAGGCTGCGCATCAGATGAAGCACAGCAGCAGGCAACTCCCGGAGATGCCTCAGAGGCCACTGCGGTCATAAATATAGAAAACGAGCCGGAGGGCACTGAGGAAGAGATAGTAAGGGCCGGGATAGACAGCTCACTGCTTCCCTTGGTTGACGGCGTAACTACGGCTGCGGACAATTCCCAGCTGGCTCCCGTTTATCTGAAGGTCGGGGATGAGCATCAGATAGTGGCACGCATACAGGAAAGGCTCATGAGCCTTGGATTTATGGACAACGATGAACCCACTACCTATTATGGAAGTGCCACGGCCGAGGCGGTAAAGCATTTTCAGAGGCAGCTGGACATGACCGAGGACGGTATCTGCGGTACCGAGACCTGGGATGCCATCTTTTCAAACAGTGCGCCTTATTATAAGGTATCGAATGGCGATTCCGGAACGGACATAGTACAGATCCAGCAAAGACTTTATCAGCTGGGCTATCTGACGGACGATTCCACAACTGGCTATTTTGGAGACACTACTGAAGAGGCCGTTCGCAAGATGCAGGAGACAAACGGCATAGCCGTGGATGGAACAGTGGGCAAGGAGACCATCAACCTGATCTATTCAGATGAGGTCAAGGCAAACATAATTGCTTTGGGCGAGGAGTCCGAGCTTGTACGGCGTTATCAGGAGAGGCTTGAAGCCCTTGGCTATCTCAGAGGAGAGGTGGATGGCAATTTTGGAAATGCCACCCAGGAGGCCATAAGAGAGTTCCAGTCCAGGAACGACCTGGTAGTGGACGGATATCTTGGCCCCGGTACCATGACAGCCCTGGATTCCGGAAATGCAAAGCCCTTTGCTCTCAGAGTGGGAGACGAATCTGACTCAGTTACATATATACAAAGAAGGCTGAATCATTATGGCTATCTTTCAAGCAGCCATATAACGGGATATTATGGATCCATAACAGAGGCCGCAGTCAAGCAGTTCCAGCGTTAT
>CALWET010000026.1 GCA_944377385.1 uncultured Lachnospiraceae bacterium
GGACCCTGCCGTAAGGCAGACCAGGTAGAGCTTTCTGCCACCGATGCAAGGAGCATTGGAGTCGATGCCCCTGTCAGGGAATCAGGAGATACAGCGGGATCAGGTGCCTGCAAGCTCGTTGGCCCCAAGGGTGAGGTAGAGCTCAGCGAGGGCGTGATCGTTGCAAAGAGACATATACACATGACTCCCGAGGATGCAAAGGAGTTCGGTGTTGAGAACGGACAGATAGTTGACGTGCTCCTTGATGCCGGAAATGGCAGAAAGACCATATACGGCGATACTGTCATACGTGTTTCCTCAAGCTATGCTCTGGCCATGCACATAGATACAGACGAATCAAATGCTGCTGCCTGCGGCAGAGACATGAAGGGCACCATAGTCGGCTGATCTGCCAAAAGCCCTGGATCTTAAAAACTGGTTTAGTATCAATACATAATCATTAAGGAGAACGGATACCAATGAACATATTAGTGCTTAACTGCGGGAGCTCCTCCCTCAAGTATCAGATCATCAACATGGATACAAAGGAGGTACTCTGCAAGGGACTTTGCGAACGTATAGGCATAGAGGGCTCAAAGCTTACCCACAAGGTGCCTGGACATGACAACTATGAGCTGACGGAGTACATGCCTGACCACAAGAAAGCTGTTGAGCTTGTAATGGCAGCCATCACAGACAAAGATCATGGCGTTGTTGCCTCAGTTGACGAGATAGATGCCATAGGACACAGGGTACTGCATGGCGGACAGAAATTCACAGCCTCCATCATAGTAAATGATGAGGTCAAGGCAGCCATACGTGAGTGCTTTGATCTGGGGCCTCTGCACAATCCTGCAAACCTGATGGGTATAGAGGCCTGCGAGCATGCAATGCCCGGCAAGCCCAACGTAGCCGTATTCGATACCTCCTTTGGAATGGGTATGGAGCCCAAGGCCTACACCTATGCTCTGCCCATAGAGTACCTTGAAAAGTACAGTGTTCGCCGCTATGGCTTCCATGGTACCTCTCATGACTATGTATCCCACAGAGCCATAGAGATATCCGGAGCTGATCCCAAAAAGGCAAAGGTCATAGTATGCCACCTTGGAAACGGAGCTTCCGTATCTGCTTCCATAGGCGGAGTATGTGTGGATACCTCCATGGGACTTACCCCGCTTGAGGGACTTATCATGGGCACACGCTCAGGTGATATCGACCCCGCCATCGTACAGTACATATGCAACAAGGAGCACATGAGCGTTGACGACATGCTCAACATACTCAACAAAAAGTCCGGTGTGCTTGGTATGAGCGGCGGCAGATCCTCTGATTTCAGAGACATCGAGGATGGAGCAGCAGAGGGCGATGAAAAGTGCAAGGTGGCCCTTGATGCCTTCCGCTACAGAGTTGCAAAGTATGTTGGCTCATATATAGCTGCCATGAACGGCGTTGATGTGATAGCCTTTACTGCCGGAGTGGGAGAGAACGATGCAGTCACAAGAAAGATCGTCTGCGATCAGTATCTGAGCTTCATGGGCGTAAAGATCGATGATGAGCGCAACAACGTAAGAGGCAAGGAGCAGCTTATTTCTGCGGATGACTCCACGGTAAAGGTATATCTGATACCTACAAACGAGGAGCTCAAGATCGCCATGGATACACAGATGCTTATCGAAAAAAGATAAGCCTGGCCTTTAACGTTAAAGGATTTTTGCTTGACAATGCAGACTTTTGTGTGTATACTTTGTTAAGTTGTTTATTTGACGGTAAAGGAGGTGTAGACATGTCAATCTGTCCCAAGAACAGGTCATCCAAGGCAAGACGCGATTCCAGACGTGCAAACTGGAAGATGAGCGCACCCAATCTTGTAAAGTGCAGCAAGTGCGGAGCCCTGGTTATGCCTCACAGAGTATGTAAAAACTGCGGATCTTACAACAAGCGTGAGATCATCAAGACAGAGGATTGATCTATATTTTAATATAGCTACATTGCCGATCGGTCTTTTCCGGTCGGCATTTTAGTAGGAGAAGATCAGCTTTATGAGTGTGATAAGAGCTACAGGAGATCTTTTTAAAAACTGCTTCAGATTAAACGGCAGACTTTCAAGGGCCGGCTACTGGTGGGGCTTCCTTGGATATGTCATCATTCTGATCATATGCACCCTGGCGGATCAGCAGGTCGAGGGAAACATACTCACCTCCCTCTGCAGCCTGATATTTTTCATTCCGCTTTTTACTGCGGCAGCAAGACGCTTCCATGACTGCGGACGGAGCACTGCTTTTTTAGTCGTGCTCTATATCCTTGAATTCATCTTTTGCATCATGTCTGCTTCCTCACTGATCTTTATGCTTGTAGGTACTATTGGTATGTCCTCCGAGGTATTCGGATCGGGAATGATAATTGGTGCAGTGGGTGTCATAGGCTTTCTGATCGTTTCCATAGTCACCTTTGTGGGACTGGTAAAACCCTCGGAGCCAGGGCCTAACCGCTGGGGAGATCCGGTGCCCTTTAATAAGCCGGATGAGCTTGATGAAGTGATGTAAAAGGCCAGATCAGTCTCCGGAAGGAACTTTGACAGGCTGAGAGCTTAGGAGCCCTTTTTCGGGCTCCTTTTTATTTATCGTCCCTTATTCTTGTCTTTCTCCCATATCCTTATCTTCGTTTCGTATTGTTATTACCCGTTCTTACTGCTATAATCTCCATGAGGAACGTTTTATGGATTGTGTAACCTTCAGGAGATCAATAAACAGATATATGCAGTTTGAGCTCAGTGATGAGGAGCTCAATGATTTTCTTGCCCATCTGAAAAGCTGCCATGAATGCAGGGATGAGCTTGAGATAAATTATATCGTCATAGAGGGTATGAACATACTTGATGAGGACAGATCAGACTATGATCTGACAAAGGCCTATGCCGCATCCATAAGGGAAGCAGAGCGCTATATAGGCTTTCGCAAATTTCTGCTCTGTCTCAGATATATAGTTGGTACAGTGACCTTTTGGGCCGTAGCCCTTACATTCTATGTTTTCTTTTTCGATCATTCAGGGATCTTAGGCCTCTGATACCTTATTAATTTAGCGATGTGATCATTCAGGAAAGGACTGCCATGACTAAAAAACTGCTGCTCGTGGACGGACACAGCATACTGTCCAGGGCTTTTTACGGAATTCCCATGCTCACAGCTTCAAATGGGATGCCGACGAATGCTGTATACGGATTTATGAACATCCTTTTGAAGGCCATAGAGGATGAGGCCTGCACCAATATCAGCGTGGCCTTTGACCTGAGCAGGGACAAGCTCTTTAGAACAAAGCTTTATCCTGAGTATAAGGGGCAAAGAAAACCCATGCCAAAGGAGCTGCTTGAGCAGGTACCTGTCATGAAGGAGCTGCTTTTGGCAATGGCTGTACCGGTGCTTGAGCTTGAAGGCT
Organism: uncultured Lachnospiraceae bacterium; assembly: GCA_944377385.1. Lineage (GTDB taxonomy): Bacteria > Bacillota > Clostridia > Lachnospirales > Lachnospiraceae > Avilachnospira. The sequence goes on from CALWET010000026.1 coordinate 3,412, forward strand.
ATGAGGCAGATGACATACTTGGCACGCTTGCAAAGCAGGCCCAGGGACTTGGCTATGAGGTCACGATACTTTCCGGCGATCGGGATCTTTTGCAGCTTGCCGACAAGAGCATAAAGATCAGCATCCCAAAGACCTCAAAGGGACATACGGAGGTATTCAGCTATTATCCTGAGGATGTAAAAAAGGAGTACGGTGTCACTCCTCTCGAGTTTATAGATCTCAAGGCCCTGATGGGGGATGCATCGGACAATATACCCGGAGTGCCCGGCATAGGAGAAAAGACGGCTCAGGCCATCATAATGTCCTATGGAAGCATAGAAAATGCCTTTGAGCATGTCGATGAGATCACACCCAACAGAGCAAGGACAAGCCTTGGTGAGCACTATGATATGGCTGTGCTGTCAAAGAAGCTGGCTACCATAGTTACTGATTCGCCCATCAGCTTTTCCGAGGAGGCTTCACTGCTTGGAAATATCTACACCGACAGTGCCACTGACATGATCAGAGAGCTTGGCTTTAAGAGCCTGCTTCCTCGATTTATAGAGCACAGCGGTGAGCGTAAGGATGAGGAAAGCTATATAGACGGAGCAAAGATAAGCTTTGATCCCTATATGCTTGAGGTCATATTAAAGGACGCCCTTTGCGAAAAAGCTCTGGGACTTTGGATTTGCAGCGATGGAGATCATGCGCTGCTTTCCCTGGGACTTTCAAAGGACAGGCTGTACTGCTTTGTATCGGGAGAGGAGCTTCCAAAGTCAATGCTTATTGAAAGGACTGAGGCTCTGATACATGGATGCATGGCAGCAGGCATCCGCATTTATACCCTTGATCTAAAGGAGCAGCTGAAGGCCCTGCCTTCCATAAAAAGGTCAAGCCTGATATATGACCTTTCGGTGGCAGCATATGTGCTGGATCCCTTGAAGGAAAGCTATGGCTATGACGACATATCAAAAGCCTATATGGGCATGAACTCGGAGACAGAGCTTGAGCTGATAGGCAAAAAGCCCCTGCTTCAGGCTGCCTTTTCCGAGGATGAGGATGAAAGATCAAGGGCGCTTCGCATACCCATATACAAGGCTGCATCTGCACTTCTTTCAGGCCCTGCCATGCTGAAGGAGCTGAAGACCAGGGGGGCACTCAAGCTTTATGAGGACATAGAGCTGCCCCTGATATACAGCCTGAATGACATGGAAAATGCCGGCATACTTGTGGATAAGCAGGAGCTTTCGGATTATGCCGAGCTTCTGAAGGCTCAGATGGACGGCCTTGAGGCAGAGATATACGAGCTTGCAGGAGAAATGTTCAATATAAATTCTCCCTCCCAGCTGGCTCAGATCCTCTTTGTCAAGCTTGGCATAAAGGGCGGCAAAAAGACAAAGACAGGCTATTCCACTGCGGCGGATGTCCTGAACAAGCTTGCCCCCGATCATGAGATAGTCATGAAGGTTCTGAATTACAGGAAGCTTATGAAGCTTTATTCCACCTATGCCGCAGGCCTTCCTCAGTATATTTCAGAGGATGGCAGGATACACGGGCATTTCAATCAGACCGTGACGGCCACCGGACGTATCTCCTCCACAGATCCAAACCTGCAGAACATACCTGTCAGGACCGAGGAGGGAAAGGAGCTCAGAAAGGTATTCATTCCCCAGGAGGGCTGCGTATTCGTGGACGCAGATTACAGCCAGGTGGAGCTTCGCATACTTGCCTCTCTGTCCGGGGACGACAAGCTTATAGCTGCATATGAGCATGCAGAGGACATACACAGCATGACAGCCTCCCAGGTATTTCATGTACCCCTTTCTGAGGTTACCCCTGAAATGAGGCGGAATGCAAAGGCCGTAAATTTCGGGATAGTATACGGCATCTCAGCCTTTGGGCTAGGAGAGGGCCTTTCCATAGGAAGGGCAGAGGCCCAGGAGTATATAGACAGGTATTTTGCCACCTATCCGGGAGTAAAGGAATATCTTGACGGCTCAGTGGATTTTGCCAAAGAGCATGGCTATGTCACTACCTTCTTTGGCCGCAGAAGACCCATCCCTGAGCTCTCCTCCTCAAACTTCATGCAGAGGTCCTTTGGGGAAAGGGCTGCCATGAATTCTCCCATACAGGGTACGGCTGCCGATATCATGAAGATCGCCATGAACAGCGTAAACATGAGGCTTTCCGGACTGGACAGGTCAGGAAACAGTATAGGAAAAGCCTATGGATCCAGGATAGTCCTGCAGGTCCATGACGAGCTGCTCATCGAAGCCAGGAAAGATGAGGTCGATGAGGTCTGCCAGCTCGTAAAGGAAAGCATGGAGGGAGCAGCCAGGCTCAAGGTCAGACTCTCCTGTGATATCAAGGTAGGAGACAGCTGGTATGAGTGTCATTAAGAATAGCTATTTAAGCGAGAGGATAACGGCATCAGACCTGCTTCCCCTTTCCTTCCTTGAGATGTCCCCCTATACGGGACAGAAGAGGGGGCTGCGCTTTCGACTGGAAAAAAGGACGGACGAGACAGCCGAGATCGGAAGCAAAAAGCTGATCCACTGCTTTTCCTGGAGGGGTCCGCTGGCTTTTGAGCATACGGAGCCCGGGCTCATGGATGAGGCTGATTTTCCCTTTTCAGATCAGGGAATCTCTGAGCTCATAGACTATCTTAATAAAAAGCTTGAGGTGGATCGATGATCATAGGGATAACAGGAGGCGTAGGCTCCGGAAAAAGCACTGCCATTGAATACATGGCTGAAAACTGGCCGGTACGTATCCTGAAAACAGACGATATGGCAAAGGAGCTCATGGACAAGGATGAGCTTCTTTCCAGACTGGAGACAGCCTTTGGCAGGAGCCTGCGCAGCGCCTCGGGAGGACTTGACAGAGAGCTTTACCGGGATATATTATACAGCAGTGCTGAAAATACCGAGCTTTCGGACAGCATAGTACATCCTGCGGTTTGGGATCTGGCAAAAAAAGAGGCAGAGCTTGCTGAAAAAGAGGGCCTGCTGGCCCTTATAGAGACTGCGCTTCCTTCAAAAAGCTTCAGAGAGCTTTGTGATCTTATAATAGTGTTTTCCCGGGATGAAGGAAAGCGAAGGGATACACTTTATAAGGAAAGAGGCTATGATTCGGAGCTGTTTCAGGACATAAATGAGAGGCAGCTGTCTGACGAGGGCTATCGAGCCTATGCAGATATCCTTATCGAAAACAATGGAAGTCTGGACGAATTAAAGGAGAGGATAAAAAAAGAGCTTAATGCTGTTTATAAGTCTTGCAAGCGGGAGCAGCGGTAACTGCACCCTGATACATACTGAAAAAACAAACCTGCTGATAGACTGCGGGATAAGCTCAAGGCGTATAGCCGAGGCGCTGCGTGCCCTCTGCATCAGCCTGGAGGATATAGATGCAGTGCTCCTTACTCATGAGCACAGTGACCATATAAAGGGCCTTAAAAGGCTTATGTCAGTATATGGCATACCCGTATACGGCTCTGACGGCACTCTTGATGCCCTAAGCAGCGTTACCAGGGATGATTATTTCAGGTTTTCCGGAGCTGATCTGATGCACGGTATAAGTGCGGACAGGGACATTCAGATAGGGGATGTGCTGATCAGCCCCTTTCATATATATCATGATGCGGCAGCTCCTCTTGCCTACAGGGCCGAGGCCTACAGTGCGTTGCCGGGGGATGGCGGCCTAAAGCGGCGGGCAGTATGCGTTGCCACGGACACGGGATATTTTGATGACTATATAAGAGACCACATGCTTTATCTCGATGCCGCACTCATAGAAGCAAATCACGACAGATCCATGCTTGCCGGGGGCAGGTATCCCTTATATCTGAAGCGCAGGATCATGTCAAGGAATGGGCATCTGTGCAACAATCAGACGGGAAAGCTGATCTCGGAGATCGCCTGTGACAGGCTTAAAAACGTTCTTTTGGGACATCTGAGCAGGGAAAACAACACTCCGGAGCTGGCCCTGCAGACCGTGGAAACGGAGCTTTCCTCAGTGCTTGGAGAGGATTCACCTATCATCCCCAGGCTTTATGTAGCACCTCATGATGGATTGTCAGCAGCCTTTGATCTGTAAAAAGGACACAATTATTAAGCTTTTCTGAAGGCTTGCTGTTTTTTGCACAGTTTCATTCTTTTATGGTAAAATAACAAAATGCGATCGAGCTTCCTGTCCGGGGAAAGGACTGGATGAATAAGCATATAACAAAGGACCAGCCCCATGCATTTATGAGGCCTTATGAAAAGCAGGCTGTGCTTGGAGCCGAGGGGCTCAGTGATGCCGAGCTGCTTGCCATCATAATAAGGAGCGGCACAAGGGACAGAGATGCCCTTGGGCTTGCAGAGGAGCTCCTTACTCTTTACGGCAACAGGGACGGACTTCTGAATCTGATGTATTTTTCCCAGGCTGATTTCCAGAGCATAAAGGGCATAGGGCCGGTGAAGGCTGCTCAGCTATGTGCCATATCCGAGCTTTCAAAGCGCATCTGGAAGGCCAGGGCGGTACACAGCACTGCATTTCCCACTCCCTCCTCCATAGCAGATTACTTCAAGGAGGAGCTGAGATACTGTCACCAGGAAAAGGTCATGCTTTTGCTGCTTGACTCAAAGCATCGTCTCATAAGGAGCATGACCATCTCTCAGGGCACGGTCAATGCCTCCCTCATATCTCCAAGAGAGATCTTTTATGAGGCCATAAGATACAGAGCTGCATTTTTTGCAGTGGTGCATAACCATCCCAGCGGATGCATAAGTCCCTCAGCAGCAGACAGGGAATTTGCATCGATACTTTTTGTCATGGGACGTATGATGAACATTCATCTTCTGGACTGCATCATCATAGGAGACAATGAATTCCTCAGTTTTTCTGAGGCCGGGCTGCTCAGGGACAGTTCTGTGCAGTCATTTTAGATCACTGAATGGATAATAAGTTTTCCAAATATATCTTTATCATACTTACGGTCATCTGTGCCGTACTCATAGTGCTCAGCTCCATATCCAGCGGGGCCTTTGATCCTGTACGCAGCGCCGTGGGGCATGTGCTCGTGCCCATACAGAGCGGAGTCAACACAGCGGGCAGCGCCATCTACGATTCAGTGCATGAATTTACCCAGCTCAGGAATGTCTATGCAGAAAACGAAAGGCTCAGGGCCAGAGTCGCCTCGCTGTCTGAGGTAAACAACCGGCTCAGCTCCGAGACAGAGGAGCTTGAAAGGCTCAGGGAGCTTTATGAGCTTGATACAGAATACATGCAGTATCCAAAGGTCGCTGCCAGGGTCATAGCAAAGGATTCC
>CALWET010000027.1 GCA_944377385.1 uncultured Lachnospiraceae bacterium
GCAAAGCAGGAGGAATATCAGCGCAGCTTCATTGCAAATGTCTCCCATGATTTCAGATCTCCTCTGACCTCCATAAAGGGCTATCTGGAAGCCATACTTGACGGCACAGTTCCTGAAGAGCTCAGGGAAAAATACATAAAGAGAGTCATCTCCGAAACAGAGAGGCTGAATAAGCTTACAGAGGGCATGCTCACACTCAATTATCTGGATGCAAATTATCAGCTCAAGCGAAGCAGATTTGACATAAATCGTACCATCAAGGAGGTCTGCGCTGCAAATGAGAATGCCTGCATGCAGAAAAACATAAATTTCCAGCTTACCTTTGAAGATGAGAGCGAAATGGTATATGCTGACTATGGAAAGATACAGCAGGTGCTCTATAATCTGATAGACAATGCCATAAAATTCAGCAGTACAGATTCAACGATCTATATCTCCACGGCTGTCCGCCAGCGCAAGGTCTTTACATCTGTCAGGGACACTGGCTGCGGCATACCCAAGGATTCCATAAAAAAGATATGGGAGCGCTTTTATAAGACAGACAGCTCCAGGGGACGGGATCGAAGCGGTACAGGGCTTGGCCTGTCCATAGTAAAGGAGATCATACAGGCCCATGGTGAAAATATAGATGTGGTCTCAACAGAAAAAGTCGGAAGCGAATTTACATTTTCGCTTCCGATCGCAGATGAGATCTCTGATAGATCCTGATCACAGTTTATTTATATCAACAGGGCTTTCCTGGCTTAACAGGCTGAATCAGTCAGAGAGCATGAGTCTTGCCGCTCCGTAGATACCTGCATCATTTCCCAGTTTTGCAAGGACAATATCGTATCTGCTGACATCCACTATGCTCTGATATGAGCCCATGGCCTCTCTGATCATATCCGTAAGCAGACTGCCCGCCTTTGAGACCCCGCCTCCTATAACAAAGACCTGGGGATCCATGATCAGAGCTATATGGGACAGCACATAGGCCAGTCTGTCCATGGAATAGCTCAAAGACCTGAGTGCCAGTGCATCCCCTTCCTTTGCCAGATCACATACATCCTTGGCGCTCAGATATGCGATATCTCTCATCCTACTGGGCTCATTCGAGGCTTCAAGATTTCGTTTTGCCACCCTTACTATGCCTGTGGCGGATGTATATTGCTCAAGGCAGCCGTAGCCTCCGCAATTACATCTTTCGCTCTCATTTTCCTCGACCCTCAGATGCCCTATCTCGCCTCCGGCTCCATGCATGCCAGAGACTATCCTGCCTTCATTTACGATGCCTCCGCCTACTCCCGTGCCGAGAGTGACCATGCATATGGAATCGTGTCCCTTTCCTGCACCCTGCCACATCTCGCCCAACGCAGCTACATTGGCATCATTGGCAACCCTTGCAGGTACGCCGCCTAAAAGCTCACTTAAAAGCCTGGCCGGATAAAGTTCCCTCACTGCCAGATTTACACAGATCTCCACATAGCCATCCGGCAGCACAGGCCCGGGGATCCCTATACCGACTCCATTAAGCCCTGACTGCCTGATGGTCTCATTGCCTTCAACATATCCCTTGATCTCCCCGGCTATGTCTTTAATAAACAGCTGCCCATTCTCTCCCTTTCTTGTAGGTATCTCCCATTTTGACAGCAGCCGTCCTGTCTCATCAAGCATTCCTATCTTGACTGTAGTCCCCCCTATGTCTATACCCGCGTAATACTTCATTTCCTCTCCTTCATAAGCCATGGCCCGAAATAGCTTTATATCCAGGCTTAAATATCAACTCATCAGCCTTGTATATCAATTCAGATCTATCCCTATATAATCATTTCCGTCAACGATAGTATATGCCGCAGGCAATCCCCTGCGTATGACCTTTGATATCTCAAAATCATCAGCAACTATATATGCCTTTTCATGTCCATTTGGCGAAAAGATCCTGAGCTCGGAATTGTTGTATATGAATATCTCTCTGCCTGATATATCAAAGCCAGTATACTGCATGTCGAAGGTGGCTTCTCCTGCCACTCCGCCGTCCGCATTGAATATCTCCAGGCGGTATGGCATTTGAGGCGTACCCTGATCCACTATAACAGCCACATAGCGGTCAGAACAGGCTACGGAAAGTATCTCACTGTCAAAGTCCGCCCTTGCTATCACCTCAGGACTGGTAAGGACCCTTGTTGAAAAGAAAACTATCCCTCCGTCATAAAAGGCCTGGCTGTATTCCTCCGTCGAAAAGTTTACCCTTCCCACAAAGCCGCCATCAAATTCATCAGCAAATCCGCCAACTATCCTTCTGGCATCAGCGTTCTGGCCTATCTCATCAAAATTCCTGAATATGACCTGGCTTCTGATATCGCTGCCCACTATGCTCATATAAGCCGTAATGAGCTGGCTGCCGTCCGGTGAAGTGGCTATATCAAGGGGGTATCCATCTCCGGTGATCAGGGATCTGACCGTCAGATCAATGGCGCTGCCGTCTATCCTGTAGGCATTCAGATATTCTGAGCTGCCATCTGAAAGCAAAGTATATATGACTCCCTGTCTGGAGATAGTTGCAGTGATTATCGGCAGAGTGGTCTTTACCGATCCGGTATTTGTCTCATCATCAAAAAGGTATATATCCGTTCCCCCGATATCTGCGATAGCTGCATAGCTTCCGTTCACAAACGCCCTGGGCTGATTCATCTGATAGCTGCGCTCCCATACGGCTTCTCCATTTTTATCCACATGGGCAGCTCCATCCTTGGAATAATTTATGACTCCTCCATTGAACAGCTCATAGCCCTTGAAGGTCCCTCCCTGAGTCCCCTCTCCGGCAGCACTCTTTGTCCAGGCAATGGTATACTCAGTCATATGCCTGGTGCTTATAAACAGATATATCCCTCCTGCAACGAATATGAGCAGAATCAAGGAAAGAGCAGCGATCCTCAGAGAAAAATGCTTTTTCCTTATCGGCTGCTCTTCATCATTTGTATTCTTAACAAGGCTGTCCTTGAGCCTGTTTTTCTGTACCTGTCTTTCAGTCAAACAATCTCTCCTTATATATGCCCTGTTCTGTCATGCGGCGTATGGCTTCCTCCACATATTGCCTGTCCTCGGCATAGGTCACGCCATACCATTTTCCTTCAGTTTCAAGGACCCTGACTCTGGCTCTTTTCTCCTTTACAAGAGAATCTATCACATTGGGAAGCAGAAACTCTGACTTTATATCCGAAGGATCAAGCCTGTCCAGAAACAGCGGAAACTCATCTCTGATCACTGAGAGCAGGCTTTCAGGCAGTCCCCACATATTCATGGATACCCTGGTATCCTCACTGAGCCTGACCTCATTGCCATTTTTATCTCTGCCAAAGATCCCTCCGTCCCTTCTTCCTATCTCATAGGTCTCTGTAACGGAGATCAGCTCTCCGGTCTTTTGGTCCACACTGCATATCCCCCTGGCAACAGTACCATTGTCACTGAGGGTATTGCCCAGCACAAAGCCTGCCATGCAGAGATCCAGTCTGCCGTCTGAGGCTTGCTGCTCCTTCACCAGATATTCGTGTATCCTTTTGAAACCGTCTGCTCCATAAAAATCATCGGCATTTATCACGATAAAGGGACAGTCTATATGCTTTGAGGCACTGAGCACGGCCTGAGCCGTTCCCCAGGGTTTTACCCTGCCTTCCGGAAGGCTGTAGCCCTCCGGAAGATCGGAAAGCTCCTGATAGGCATAGCTCACATCGACATGTTTTGCTATCCTGTCTCCTATCGTGCTTCTGAACTCTTCCTCTATATCCCTGCGTATGATAAATATCACCTTGTCAAAGCCAGCAGAAAGGGCATCATAGATGCTGTATTCCATTATGATCTCACCACAGGGGCCTACCTTTGCAAGCTGCTTTATGCCCTTGCCGTATCTTGAGCCTATACCTGCCGCCATGATCACCAGCGCCGTCTTTTTCATAATATCACTCCGTCATGATCCTTTCCTTATAATGGTGTGCCTCCTCAAGCATCATATCCTTGACCTTCATCAGCCTCACCTGAGAGCTTCTTTCATTTTCATCCAGCTTCATGGATATATATCTTATGCTCTCCTCTGTCTGAGGTATCATCACATGCTCAAGGGCATTTACCCTGCGCCTTGTTTTTTCGATCTCAGCTGCCATTAACTGGCATGCTTTTTCACACTCAGCAAGCCTGAGCATGTCAGGAAGTATATCAGCAATGCTTTTCACTGCCATATCAAGATCTGCCGAGGTAAAGGCATACCCATAGGAATAAATATCATTTGCATCCTGGGTCCGTGTCCTGAAGTCAAAGCTGGGTATGTCCACGGACATGATGTTTTTGGTCCCTGTTTCCAGATAGACCTCCTGCTTTGGAGCCATAAGTGCCACATTCAGTGCCTCGGCAGACATGGATGCCCTGGCCAGGACAAAGTTGCTGTTGCAGGCTCTGATGCCCTTTTCGACCTTTTCCCTCAGCTCCTTGTTTTCTCTGACAAGGCTGAGAAACTGTCTCATAAGTTCATCTCGCTTATCTTTAAGCAGCTTATGTCCTCTTTTGGCTGTGACCAGTTTTTTCTTGAGTCTGGTCAGCTCCATCCTCGTGGGATTCTGTGTTGCCTGCGCCATATGATCTCCTTAATACATGATTATACCACAGTCGGCATGGGAAATCACAGCCATGCCTGAGATAAATGATCAATTATCCTTATATGGTTTGTAATATTTCTCGATATACTCGTCTTTGATACGTCTGAGCTCTGACTTTGGAAGTATGCCAAGCAGCTTCCAGCCTATGTCCAGAGTCTCCTCTATGCTCCTGTCCGTATCATAGCCCTGAGAAACATACTGCTTTTCAAATTCATCCGCAAATCTTGCATAAAGCTTGTCCATGTCCGTCAGAGCGGCTTCTCCAAGCACCAGGCTCAGTTCCTTTGCATCCTTTCCTCTTGCGTATGCTGAAAAGAGCTGGTTCATGGTGTCTGCATGATCCTCCCTGGTCTTGCCCTTTCCTATGCCCTTGTCTTTAAGTCGGCTAAGTGACGGCAGAACATCTATGGGAGGTGCTATGGACTTTCTGTACAGGTCTCTGGACAATATTATCTGCCCCTCTGTTATATATCCCGTAAGGTCAGGTATGGGATGTGTCTTGTCATCCTCCGGCATGGTAAGTATGGGCATCATGGTAATAGAGCCCTTGTGCCCTTTCTGTCTGCCCGCTCTCTCGTATATCGTGGCAAGCTCTGTATACATGTAGCCGGGGTAGCCCCTTCGTCCGGGGACCTCCTTTCTGGCTGCGGATATCTCCCTCAGGGAATCTGCAAAATTCGTTATATCCGTCAGTATGACAAGGACATGCATATCCTTTTCAAAAGCCAGATATTCAGCTGCCGTAAGGGCGATCTTAGGTGTGGACACCCTCTCTACTGCCGGGTCGTTTGCCAGATTAAGGAAGAGGACTGCCCTGTCTATGGCTCCGGTATCCCTGAAGGAGCTCATGAAGAAATCAGCCTCCTCAAAGGTTATGCCCATGGCGGCAAATACTACGGCAAAGGGCTCATCCGAGCCTATGACCTTTGCCTGTCTTGCGATCTGAGCCGCAAGGTTTGCGTGGGGCAGACCAGAACAGGAAAAGATCGGCAGCTTCTGTCCTCTGACCAGGGTATTGAGGCCGTCTATGGCCGAAACTCCAGTCTGTATGAATTCCTCAGGATAGCTTCTTGCTGCCGGATTCATGGGCAGGCCATTGATGTCCATCCGCTTTTCCGGAAGTATCTCAGGGCCCCCGTCTATGGGACGTCCCAATCCGTCAAATATGCGTCCCAGCATGTCCTCAGATACACCAAGCTCCATGCATCTACCCAGGAATCTGACCTTGGAGGAGCTCATGTTTATGCCTGTAGACACCTCGAAAAGCTGTACCAGGGCGTTGCCCTCGTCTATCTCCAGCACCTTGCAGCGGCGCCTGCTTCCGTCTGAAAGCTCTATCTCGCCAAGTTCATTATAGGTGACCCCTTCTACTCCTCGAACAAGCATCAAGGGGCCGGCGACCTCCTGTATAGTCTTATAATCTCTGGGCATATCAGAAGTCCTCCTTCCTGTCCACAGCCTCTTTACATTCCTTCCTGAGGTTGGTCTCTATGCTTTCGTACTCGGCCTCAGTCTCATCCTCCGGTACGTATTTGAACCTGCCTATGGCCTCTCTGCAGGGGAGCCCCACCAGATCATTTATGCCAGCACCCTTTGAAAGGGCATCAGAGGCCTGATCATAATAGTCAAGGATAAGCTGCATCAGCAGATGCTGCTTCTGAAGTGAGGTATAGGTATCCACCTCATTGAAGGCATTTTGATGAAGATAATCCTCTCTTATGGATCTTGCCGTCTCAAGCTTCAGCCTGTCTGCTGCCGAAACAGCATCCATACCAACGAGCTTTACGATCTCATCAAGCTCTGCCTCCTCCTGAAGGAGCCTCATGATCCTGGCTCTGAGCTTCGACCAGTCAGGTGCGACCTTTTCATTAAAGTATTTCTCCATATTGTCAAGATAAAGAGAATAGGAATTCAGCCAGTTTATGGCCGGGAAATGTCTCTTGTATGCCAGGCTTGAATCCAGTGACCAGAATACCTTTACGATACGAAGTGTAGCCTGAGTTACAGGCTCCGATATATCTCCGCCCGCCGGAGATACAGCTCCTATGACTGACAATGCTCCTATGCGTCCATCCGCTCCAAGGGTCACGACCCGTCCTGCTCTTTCATAGAACTGGGCAAGCCTTGAGCTCAGATATGCAGGATAGCCCTCCTCTCCGGGCATCTCCTCCAGACGTCCGGACATCTCCCTCAGGGCCTCGGCCCATCTGGAGGTGGAATCAGCCATCAATGCCACCGAATATCCCATATCCCTGAAATATTCGGCTATGGTTATGCCTGTATATATAGAGGCCTCACGGGCAGCAACCGGCATATCCGAGGTATTTGCTATCAGCACTGTCCTCTCCATCAGAGATCTGCCTGTCTTTGGATCCTTCAGCTCCGGAAACTCATTCAGGACATCCGTCATCTCATTTCCACGCTCTCCGCAGCCTATATATACAACTATATCAGCGTCAGCCCATTTTGCCAGCTGATGCTGCACCACCGTCTTTCCTGATCCAAAGGGACCCGGAACTGAAGCCACACCGCCCTTTGCTATGGGGAAAAGTGTATCTATGACTCTCTGTCCCGTCACAAGAGGCATATCCGGAGTTAGCTTTTTCTGATAAGGACGGCCCTTTCTTACCGGCCATCTCTGCATAAGCTGTATGGAGGCACTGCCCTTTTCCGTATCCAGCACTGCAACGTCATCGGTCACGGTAAAATCACCCTCGGAAATGCTTGCTATGCGTCCCTTCATGCCATAAGGCACCATGATCTTATGGCTGACAACGGCAGTCTCCTGGACCTCTCCGATAATGTCTCCTGCACTGACCTCATCTCCGGCCTTTAAAAGCGGCACAAAATGCCACTTTCTGTCCCTGTCCAAAGCCGATACCGTAACGCCCCTCTGAAGAAGGTTGGAGCCGGTAAGTTCAAGTATCTTGTTAAGGGGACGCTGTATCCCGTCATAGATGCTGCTGATAAGTCCGGGGCCAAGCTCCACGGCCATGGGCATGCCCGTGGATTCTACCGGCGCTCCGGGGCCAAGGCCTGAAGTCTCCTCGTACACCTGGATATAGGCCTCGTCACCGTGCATCTCTATGATCTCTCCGGTAAGCTGCTCCTCTGAGACTCTTACCATATCTGACATATTTGCGTCACGCATGCCCTTTGCCACTATCAGAGGACCTGCAACCTTTTTTATAATACCTTTGCTCATATAAGCTCCTTTATCCCTCACCAAAAATTATATCCGATCCTATGGCTCTCTCCACTGATCTCTTTACGGCAGCCAATCCATTTCCGGTATTTCCTGATATCCCCGGTATAAGTATGATGGCCGGAAGCTCACGGTCGGCATACCTGGCTATCTCCTTATCTATCTTTCCGGCCAGGGCCTCAGTTATGTATATGACGGCATATTCCCCTGATACAAGCTCTCTCAGCTTTTCCGTGGCCTGGGCCGCATCCTCCGCCACCACAGGCTCAAGGCCCACGGCAGCAAATCCATATATACTGTCTCTGTCTCCCATGACCGCTATCTTATACATAGGTCCTTCTCATCCTTTCCCTGATGCTTTCCGCAGAAAATCCGTTCTGCTTGGCAGTAAGGAGTATCCGTACCGATCTGATCTCCGTTTCTCTGGCCAATATGTATGCCGCTATAGGGCCAAGGCCAAAGGAATTCCATTTTTGAGTTCCAAGCCTCTCTATGATCAGATCATCACAATATTTTTCAAAGGCTGCCAGAGACTTCCTGAGCTCTGTCACCGCATCCTTGAAATCCGTATTCATAAGATAAGCGCAAAGCTCATCCATTCCGGAAAGCGCAGCCCTGATCAAAAGTTCAGTGTCAAGCAGGGGACAGGGGGCCAGGGCCCTGCGCAGGAACTCATCATCCTTTCCTGTCAGCATCGCCCGCACTGCAATCTTTATATCCGATGCCCCCACGGTAAGCCTTGAGTACTCAATAAGCACAGGCTCCTTTGAAGCCTCTGCCGCCCTGAGGATAGCCTCCATCGCAGCCCTGTCGATCATGATATCACATAGCTGTCCGTCTCCTGTCCTTAAAAACAGCTCATGGCAAAGCTCAGCTATGTCTGCCATTTCAAGGGGGAGCTCCTTATATCTTCTTTCTCTGACAGCCTGCTTGATAAGCATGGGATCCGCTACAGCCTCCTGACTGTAGATACCAGGGATATCGAGATCAAGGGCAGATTCCTTTATGGCTGCTTTGAGATTGGAATAATCGTTCTGCAGCCTGAATACATCAAATACGGACATGTCCGGCACAAGCTCAGCTATCAGCTCCCACAGCCTGCTCTTTTCATATCCCAGCATGCCTTCAGGGTCTCTGTATTCCCCTCCGAAGCCCTTTTCCGCAAGTATCGTTATGCATTCTGCAACGTCCTTTGCCTCTATGAGCCTGTCAAAAACGGAGCCATCCAGCAGCCTGAGCTCTGCATATCTTATCCTGGATACCGCATATATGTAATTTTTATCGATATATGACATAGACATTTTTAAGCCTGTATATCTCCTGTTATGAGAGGCTTATACTGACATCAGTTCACAGGGAAGGAGCTTAAAAAAGCTCTCTTCCGCATATATCCCTTATGTCTGCCTCGTTTTCCTCTATCAGAGCCTCTATTGACAGGTTTTCCTCTATCTCGCCAAGGCCTATGATAAAGCCTCCGTCGATATCAGCCGGTACATCGCTTATCTCTGCCTTTATGGCCTTTTTTTCGGCAAGCTCAAGCACGGATCTTCTGAAGGAATCCGGCATGCGCAAAAGATCTCTTTTGTTGAAGGAAAGTATAGCGTCACTGTTAGGCATATGCTTTTCCAGAAGTCCTGAGAGAAGGGAGAAATACTCCTCCTCACCCATTTCCACAAGCCTTTTTTTGCAGTCTGCAATGACCTGTGAGATCAGCTCCTGCTTTGCAGCCAGTATGCTCTGCTTTTTTCTGAGCTCTGCCGAAGCTTTGCCTCTCTCGATTATCGTAGCTTTTTCTTCGGCTGCCTTTTCAGCGATCCTGCTGCATTCCACGTCAGCACGCTCCATGCTTTCTTCCTTCAGATAATCTATCCTGGCTCTGGCCTCGGCGACTATACCGTTTATCTGCTGTTCAGATTCACTGTTTATATAGGCTATGATGTTCTGAAGTCCACTCATGAACTCACTCCTTTTATCTGCTTTAAGGCTGCATATCAAAGTCCCAGTCCTGATACTCCAAATATGGAAAGGATGGAGATAAGGAGTGACAGTATGGCATAGGTCTCTACCATTGCAGGGAATATCATGGCCTTACCAAACTGATCCGGCTTCTTTGCAACAAGCCCAATGGCACTTACCGAGCACTTGCCCTGGGCTACTGCTGAAAACAGTCCGCCAAAAGCCATGGGCAGGCAGGATACCAGGTAAAGGAGTCCCTCCTGCAGGCTGACATTGCTGTCCCCTCCCATGATACCGATCTGGGTCAGGGTAATAAAGGCGATCAGGAGCCCATATATTCCCTGGGTACCGGGAAGCAGCTGAAGCACGAGCACCTTAGAAAACTGATTAGGATCTTCCGTGACCACACCTGAAGCAGCGCGCCCCGCAATGCCTACACCTATGGCTGAGCCTATACCTGCCATGGCTGCCGAAAGAGCTGCTCCGCAAAGCGCAAACAACAATCCCATATTTTCCATAATTATTTGTCCTCCTTGACCTTGAAATACTTGGTTTTTTCAGTAAACGGCTCGAACCTTTTTCCGCCGCCGTCATAGAATTTTCCAAAAAACTCGACAAATTGAAGCCTGTTTGTATGTACATATGCGCCAAGCACATTTATACCGATGTTAAGTATATGTCCGATAAGGAAAATAGCTATAAATATCAGGGCCCCGTACCAGGTGGCTCCAAGCATGGATCCCATTTGATTGAATACCTGAGCTATGACGCCCGTGGCCAGTCCCAGGGCAAGGAGCCTTGAATATGACAGTATGTCCGAAAGGTAGCCGGTTATTCCATAGGCGGCATAAGCTCCCTTGAGTATGCGTTTAAACCAGTTCCTTGATTCCCTGCCCCCTGTCAGCACTACTCCTATGCAGCCTGCTATGGTCACGACTGCCGCTACCGTGGCCACGGTACTGCCCAGGCTGAGCTTTAGTCCAAGCATGTTTGTGACCATGGGCATGGTCAGAAGATAAACTATGCCTCCTCCTGCAAACATGAACCAAAGCACGGAATCGCAGAAGGCTCCCATCAAATCTCCCTGCTTTACACACTGGTAGAACTTTATGCCAAGTCCGGTAAACAGATGGACTATGCCGCAGCCAAAGGCAAATACCAAAAAGCGCATTGGCTCGCTCATGGGCTCGAACCAAAGAGGCCTGAGTTTGATATCCGGCCTGTTAAAGAAGGTAGTAGCGATGACATTGACCGCATTTCCAAAGAAGCTTCCAAAGGCAAGTCCCCAGAATATGGTACTGATGCCTCCATAGAAGAAAAGCTTCATCATCTTTTTCATACCCGGCTTTATGTTCTTTACCTTTAAAAGTACATAGGCTGTAGACAAAGAAAGAAGGATTCCGTAGCCCGCATCCGAAAGCATCATTCCAAAGAAAATATAATAGAATATACTCGTAATTTTTGATGGATCTATCTCATTTCTGCCAGGCAGAGAATAGCTTTCCACCACAGTCTCTATGGGTTCAGACAAGGTGCCGTTGGTAAGCAAAACAGGCACATCCTCGTCCTCCCCGGGCTCTTCTATATCTATATATACATCGTAAAGCCCTGTTATCCTCTGGCAAAGCACGTCCGCACAATGAGCAGGGACATATCCGTTTATGAAAAAGGTCGATTCTGACTGGGGCAGCCCATCAAGAACAGTATATTTCTCAGCTCTCATCGTAAAATAATCTGAGCAAAGCTTGAGGTCCTCCCTTGCCGATGAATATGCAGCGATCTTTTCCTTACATGACTGTATCTCTGCTCTGAGCTTCTGCTTCTGCTTATCCAGCTGCTTTATCTCCTCAGAGGGGATGCAGGACTGAGTGCTGCTCTTGGGCATACTGAAGTTGATGTCCTTCAGCCTTTCTTTTATGGTCTCAACGTCCTTTTTCAGGCAGACCAAAAATATACAGCTCATCTCCTTTGAAGAGCTGATGACACTTACGGCCACCGGCAGCTCTGCATCTCCCTCGCTGCTCTCCGAAAGCTTTGAGCCAAGGTCCTCCTGATCCGCAGCAAAGGGCACAGTCCCTATAAAGGCTTCCGTCAGCTCCGTACATCTGAAATCCATTGGAAGATCAAATGATATCCAGGGGCCAAGCTCCGCCTGTCTGTTTTCTATGGATGTTATCCTGTCCTCTGCATCCTGTATCTGCTTTTCAAGTCTCAGGATGGAGGCAGCCATATCTATATAAGTGTCCACATGGACTATATATCTGTCGTACTCGCTCCTTGCCATATCCTTTACATCCTCAAAGGATGAAAGAAGAGTTTTTTCTTCAGGAGCATATTTTTCAAGAACGCTCAGGGCCTGCTCTGCCACATTGGAGTTTTTATCGAACTGAGCCTTTTGTGACATGACATCCATGGTCTTGAAGTATTCATCTTCTGGATCAAAATCCCGGATCTCAACTATGCCCTCCATCTGCAAAAGCTCAAGGATCTGCTTTCGATCCTTTTTTAGCCCGCAGATAAAGATTTGTTTCATAGGAACCTTTGACAATTTTAAATCCTCCCAACTGTCATCTGAACAAATAAGCTATGATACTGTCGATAGTCTGATCTTTTCTCTCGGCTCCCAGGGAAAACAGCCT
Source organism: uncultured Lachnospiraceae bacterium (assembly GCA_944377385.1). Taxonomy (GTDB): domain Bacteria; phylum Bacillota; class Clostridia; order Lachnospirales; family Lachnospiraceae; genus Avilachnospira. The sequence continues at coordinate 12,426 of CALWET010000027.1, forward strand.
GTCACGCTCTCCCGCAGCCTCCTGCTCAGCTGCTTCTAGCATGCTCATTGCCTCAGATCTGGCCTCGTCAAGGAGCTGTTGTGCAGCCTTCTCGGCATGAAACACCCGTCTTTCAAGATCCGCCTCAAACTCTGATCTGGCAGCAGTCACCCTGCTTTCTGCCTCGTCCTTGGCATTTTCCACATTATATCTGCCGTTAAGCTCCGCTTCCTTTATAGCATCGATGATCTCTTTTGCCATTTTTACATCTCCGTGAATTTAAAAGCCGCAGGTATTACTATGTTTCAAAGCCTGCGGCGATTAAAAATTCAAGTTACTGACAGTTAAAAAGTTTATAAAAATCTATTAGGGACATTATAGTTAAAGGTCAGTAAATTGTCAAAATAAAAATCTATTTGCAGGCCCCACAGGCGGCACAGGCACTTTTGGTCGCAGCACAGCCGCCGAGGGCCGTTTCCCTCAGCTCATAAGGTATACGCTTTCCTACGGAGTACATGGTCTCAAGCATCTCATCAAAGCATATGAGCTCGCTGACTCCGCTCAAAACGATCTCAGCTGCCGTGATGGCATTGGCAACTCCCGACGCATTCCTGTTCTGACAGGGATATTCCACAAGACCTCCCACAGGGTCACATACAAGGCCCAGCATGTTCATGAGAACTATGGAAGCCGCATCCAGGCATTGGCTCGGTGTGCCGTCCATAAGCTCCACCGCCCCGGCTGCTGCCATGGCCGCTGCCACACCTATCTCTGCCTGACAGCCTCCTACGGCTCCGGCCACTGTGGCATTCCTCATTGCCAGGTAGCCTATGGCTCCGGCAGTCATAAGCCCATCCAGTATACGATCGTCAGATATGCCATATTCCTCCTGAAGGCTAAGGAGCACTCCCGGCACTACACCTGAGGATCCCGCCGTAGGCGCAGCCACTATAAGCCCCATGGAGGCATTTACCTCCATGACTGCCATGGCATAGGTTATTCCTCTGCTTATCACACTGCCGCAGATGGAGCGCCCCTTTTCATGGTGAAGGCTGAGCTTTTTTGCCTCCCCTCCTATCAGTCCGCCCATGGACCTTACCGGATCCTTTATAGGCTTTCTGGCAGAGCTGCGCATTATCTCAAGCACCTTTTTCATACGGTCGTTTATTATGTCAGGAGGCTGTTCAAAAAGCTCCTCCTCCCTTTTTCTCATCACATCGGATATCCTGCAATGATGCTCCCTGCAGCAAAGCAGGAGCTCCTCTCCGCTTTTAAAATCCATAGCATTTATCTCCCTGAATACTGCATATGATCTGCCACGATACGCACTATGTCCGCCGCGATCCCTGCTACATCTGCAGAGTCATGACTTCATAGATATTTTTGTTTTTCATGAGCTCCTGGGCAGCTCCTTCAGGTATCCTGTCGTCGGATTCAACGATGGTATAGGCAGTCTCGCCCTTGGATTCCCTGAAAAGCCTCATGAAAGCCACATTGATATCATTCTCACTCAGATAATTCGTTATGTGTGCCACCACGCCCGGCCTGTCACGCTGCACGACTATGATGGATGGGTATTCTCCAGAGAAGTCCACCTCCACATTATTTATCCTGGTGATATGTGATTTTCCTCCACCAAGGGACTCTCCCCTGATGCTCAGGCTGCGGCCCTCCGTATCGTTCATGATGATGTCCACGGTATTGGGATGGATATCCGCATCGTCCTCTCCTGTCTCAAAGCTGAAAGCTATGCCCCTTTCCTTGGCTATCTGAAAGGAATCCCTTATGCGTATGTCATCGGTATCAAAGCCCATTATGCCGCCTAAAAGGGCCTTGTCGGTGCCATGTCCGTGATAGGTCTTTGCAAATGAACCATAAAGTATGAATTTTACGGATGCAAGCTTTTTCCCCATCATCTTTCCGGCAAGCCTCGATATGGCACAGGCTCCGGCGGTATGTGAGCTGGAGGGGCCTATCATATTAGGCCCCAGCACATCAAAAACACTTATAAAAGCCATATTTGCTCCTTATGCTTGTAGTTGGTTATTTTATATAAAATTTTATTGACTGATCATTTTCTATAGTTTATCCTGTCTATATCAACAAATCAAATTTATTGTTTTTATATATTTAATAAAAATAATTTATGATCATATCCCCATGGAATTAAGGCAGATAACCACATTTATCACAGCAGCTCAGTACGGCAGCTTTACAAAGGCGGCCGAGGCCCTTGGCTATACCCAATCTGCTGTCACCATACAGATGCGCTTACTGGAGGAGGAGCTGGACACAAGGCTCTTTGACCGTATGGGCAAGCATGTCAGCCTTACCTCCAAGGGAAGGCAGTTCATAGAATATGCCTATGAGATGATTAACCTGTCCAATCAGGCAAGGGCCTCCATGAAGGATGAGGACGAGCTCTGCGGAAGCCTGCGCATAGGCACCATAGAATCCCTGTGCTATGTCAAGCTCCCTTATATACTCAACCATTTCAGGCAGA
>CALWET010000028.1 GCA_944377385.1 uncultured Lachnospiraceae bacterium
ATCTCCTGTGGAGCCCGTGGTCGGATAGCTGAGCCCTCCCGTGGCAACGATCAGTTTTCTTGCCTCGAAGCTTTCTCCGGCTGTCGTCCTGACCCGAAAAATCTGCTCATCCTGTACATTGATGGAACTGACCTCGGTTTTAAGACGTATTTTTACGCCGCAGTTTTTCAAAAGCCCGGCCAGGGCCTTTGTCACATCAGAGGCATGGTCCGATACCGGAAATACCCTTTCTCCCCTCTCGATCTTTAAGGGGCAGCCTCCGGCCTCCAGGAGGCTTTGTAAGTCTTCATTTGAGAAATTTCTGAAGGCTGAGTAAAGGAATCTCCCGTTTCGGCACTGGTTCCTGATCAAACCGTCAAGATCACAGGCATTGGTCACATTGCAGCGTCCCTTGCCGGTAATATATAGCTTTTTTCCAAGCTTTTCATTCTTTTCCAAAAGAAGGACGGAGCAGCCGCTGCATCCAGCTGCATAAGCAGCCATCATGCCGGCAGCTCCTCCGCCTATGACTATCACATCTGTCATCATTTTTATCCTTGAGTTTACTGCGCCTTTTCATGTTTTCAGCGCATTTATTTATTCTTGGGCTCTTGCCCTCAGATCAGCTCAGGCACATCTTTACGGCAGACTGATCTCCGTACCCGTCAGGATTTTTGGACTGCCAGTTATAGCTGTCTCTGCACATCTCCTCTATACCTCGTTCAGCGACCCATCCCATCTCATTTTTGGCCTTTGTAGGATCGCAGTAATTGCAGGCAATGTCTCCCGGACGTCTCGGATCCATCACATATTTGAGCTCATGTCCGCAGGCCTTTTCGTAGGCATGTATCACATCAAGGACTGAATAGCCGTGTCCGGTCCCAAGATTTACGATGAATACGCCGGGCTTTTCCTCCAGCTTTTTAAGGGCGCATACATGGCCCTTTGCCAGGTCTACTACATGGATATAGTCCCTGACTCCCGTTCCGTCAGGAGTGTCATAGTCGCTGCCGAACACATGGACCGCATCCCTCTTGCCTATGGCCACCTGAGCGATATAAGGCACCAGATTGTTGGGGATGCCTTTCGGATCCTCTCCGATAAGTCCGGATTCATGAGCTCCAATGGGATTGAAATAACGAAGCAGGGCAACGTTCCATTCGGGATCCGACTTTTGAACATCCGTAAGTATCTGCTCTATCATGCCCTTTGTCTGTCCATAGGGATTTGTGATTTCTCCCTTTGGGCAGTCCTCTGTAACGGGTATGACCTTGGGATCCCCATATACTGTAGCTGAGGAGGAAAAGATGATATTCTTGCAGCCGTGCTTTCGCATCACATCACAGGTCAGCAGCAGGCCAGCAATATTGTTGTAATAATACTCTATGGGCTTTGCTACGGATTCACCTACTGCCTTGTAGCCGGCAAACATGATGACGGCCTCCGGCTTTTCCTTGTCAAATACGGCGGACATGGCAGCCTCATCCAGCATGTCAGCCTCATAGAACTTCATTTTCCTGCCGGTGATCTGCTCTACACGCTCTATGGCCTTTTTTGAGGAATTATAGAGATTATCAACACAGACTACCTCATATCCGCTTTCAAGGAGCTCAACGCAGGTATGACTGCCTATATATCCTGCGCCTCCTGCAACCAGTATCTTTTTCATAAGATCCTCCCATCCGGACAGCAATTATGTGCCGTCCTTTGATTTCACGATATTTGTCCTTTGGCCCTGAATTTTCTGCCTTCAATATATCAGTTCTATGGACCTGTATTTTCCGCCTTCAATTATAGCAGACTAAAGGCCTCATGTATACTCAAAAGCTGTGGCATACAGTGCTCCCCACTATTATCTCGTAATCATCAAAGCTCAAAGGCTCATAGTTTTCATCCATTGGAGCTCCCAGCTCAAGCACATCCCCAGAACTTCCAAGCTGCGTGCTCAGGTCCTGGTTCATACCTACCACCTGTCCACCTTCATAAAAGATACAGTAATAATGAACACTGTCAAATACGATTCCTGTGGGATTCTGTACATCAAGAAGCACAGTGCCGTTGATCCCTATGTTGGAGTTAAGTATCAGCTCGTCCCCGTAATATTCATAGGATTCATTTTCATAGGACTCCGTCACGCTGTACCTGATCTCATAATGATCATAGGCTACAGGCTCATAAGCCTCATTTTGAGGTCCCATCACATAGGTCACTCCCTTATGCCCCTTGGGACAATAGCTTATATAACTCTCTTCCACACTCATCATGACAGACTGCTCATCATAGAAGACAACTTTTATATCCACATCGACAACGCTGTCAGAATTGTTTTCACATATGACGATCAGTTCTGTGGGACATTTCCAGGCTGTCAGCTCTACCTGCTCTGAAAGCTCCTGAACTCCAGAGTCTCCTTCAGCTTCATCAGACCCTCCTGCGTACTGGTCTGCCTCAAGAGCATATGACTCTTCACCCTCCCAGCCTGGCTCCTCATACATCATTCCTATCCCGCCATGGCCTGAGACATAGCTTATATAGCTGATCAAAACAACGGCTGAAAACAGCAGGCATATGGCTGAAATGATCATCAGCACTATAGAAAGTGCCTTCTGTCTTACTTTCATCACAAGACCGCAGATGCCAAATATAAAGGCAAGAGTAAATAAAACTATTTTCAGCTCAAGATCAAAAAACAGTATCCCGCAGATAAGCATCGAAAGTCCTGCATATCCGATAGTATTTGGCCTTCGTCTGTCATCCTCTCCTATAAGACCATAGCGTTTTTTTCTTTTGGTATCAGGCTCCAGCTCCAGCTGGCTGTAATATTCTTTTTGCTCCACATCCTTCCATGGATCACGCCAGTTCTCGCTGTCATCCTCATCGCTGTGGGGTCCCTTTTCATAATAATATTTTTCTTGGGCTTCAAATTCATCTCTATGATCATCTGTCATGGGCTTTCTCCTTTTCATGTGGACCATGCACATCCTGTGCATCTTAATAATAAGATTAACACATTGATTCTATGCGGACAATCATTCCAAAGTTCTTAAATGTATGATTTATGTAAAAATTCCAAAAATATAAGGCCTCCTGCGCCGTTTCTGCAGCGAAGGAAGCCTTTGCCTTTATAAATACTGTAAATCACTTATACTGCCATGTGTCCAAATACATGGCTGCGCTTTAGCGCCTGATAAAGTATGCCTCCAAAGAGCACACAGGAGATGAATTCGCCCAGCCCCACGGTAAAGAGCAGGAAAAAGTAGCTGTCCGTGCTCCCATATACCTGCTGAAGCACTACCGGCACTATGGCCATGTTTGCAGCGACGGGAAAAAGCGGCGCCGTAGCCGGATGGCGTCTGCCAATATACCTTGTGCCCAGGGCACCAAGCAGTGTGGCTATGGAGCCAAAGATGATGTCCCAGAAGGCACAGCCCGTCAGCAGATTTGCCAGCATGCATCCCACAAAAAGCCCGGGGACTGCTGCCCCTGTAAATACCGGCAGTATGGTCAGAGCCTCGGAAAAACGAAGCTGGACTGCTCCGCTTGCAAGTCCCAGCATATTTGCCGCATAGGTCAGCACCACATAGAGGGCTGCGATCAACCCTGCCACCGTGATGAAGGTGGTCCTTGACATACTTTCTTTCATTCAGTTTTACTCCTTTAGTTTTGTTTTACGAGTGGAAGGTCCCGAACACTCGGCACATTTAACGGCGGTGACCGCCGGCAGGCTCTGTCGACCTTGGTTTTTGAACCTGCAATACTGCTGTAAGCAGTTTGTTGAATATATCATAAAATCTCTGTCTGCACAAGACTTTGTAAGGACTTAGATAGAATTGATATGATATTCAATTTTCCTTAACTTGCCCGCCAGTCAAGCTCATTTGTATAATTCGCTCAGCATATTTAATATCCTGTAAAATGTGTCTATTTCTTCAAGAGAACAGTCTCCAATAGGCCCTTGATTGATCTGTGACATATGCAGCAAATTGTAATTCTTGTGTGCTGCTGCCAGAAATACTCCATTTTCTGTAAGATAAAGGTGTACATTTTTAGCATTATTATCTTCTTTTTTACGTAATACCAGACCCCTTTTTACAAGCTTGCTTACTATCTGCGATATCGCACCTGTTGTGCTGCATCTATTATCAGCTGCTTCAGTGATCGTTATTCCAGGATGATAGTATATCATCGTCACTACCTGTGCCTCAGCAGGAGTGATCTTTGCCTCTGCAAGATAATCCCTTGGCTGATTCATATATTTTAAAAATCTCACTGCAAAAGTATATAGATCATCCACTCTCTTTGTCAGTAATTCATATGTTGCTGGTTCATGCCCAGATTTTTTTACCATTAGACAGCCCCTTTGTATGGTATCATTTTGATCCCTGTTATAACTGTATCTTATTATATAGCATAATATCCTTTTTTTCAAAACTGCCACAGCTTAAAAGCGGGGGCTTCAGCTGTGGCAGCTTCTTATAAACTAAGATCAGATATTAAACACATATTTGTCAAGTCTGTCAAAAGCTTCCTTGACACGTTTAAAAGGAACAGCTAAATTCATGCGTATATGATTCGGTCCCATAAACTGTCGGCCATCCTGCCATCCAACTCCTACATCCCAGCCTGCATGAAGTATGTCTGATACATCCTTTCCATGCTCCTGGCACCACTTTGTACAGTCCAGGAAGAACATATATGTACCTTCCGGCTTTGGTGCCTCTACTCCACAAAAATGATCGCGTACATATTCATACGCATACTTCGTATTACAACTAAGGACCTGTCTCAGTTCATCGACCCATTCATAACCTTCATCTCCATATGCAGCTATCAATGCGTGCATTGATAATACATTCATATTATTATAATGGGTAAGAGATGATTCATGATCTACAAGATCCCTTAATCGCCTATTGTATATCACATGATAGCTTCCGATAAGCCCCGCCAGATTGAAGGTCTTTGAAGGAGCATACATGGCTATTGTCCTCATCCTTGCATCCTCACTGATTGATTGTGTAGGTATGTGAGGATGTCCTTCAAAGGTCAGGTCTGCCCATATCTCATCAGAAACAACATATACGTCATATTTTCTACAAAGTTCCATCAGCTCCTCAAGTTCCCACCATTCCCAAACTCTTCCAAGAGGATTTTGAGGTGAACAAAATACCATGGCATGTATCCTGTTATCCTTTATCTTTTGCTCCATATCAGCAAAATCCATGCGATATATTCCCTTTTCATCCTTTTTAAGCTGGGAAAACACGCCATTGTATCCGCAGGATCTCAGGTTGTTTATAAAGCTTGCATATACAGGCACATTGAGCAGCACACTACTTCCAGGTGAGCACAGCACCTTCAGCGCAGTCAAATTACCTCCATGGACCCCATTTTCGTACCCGATATGCTCTCTTAAAAGCCCTTTTGTACCATACTGCTTCTCATGCCATTTTATAATGGCATCAAAGTATTCCTTACGTGGATTAAAATAACCATAAAGAGGGTGCTTTGCTCTTTCTATTATTGCTTTTGGTATGGAAGGACAGGTAGCAAAGTTCATGTCTGCTACCCACATGGGTATAAAATCAAAGCCTTCTTTTGGAGCTGTGGGCACCATCCAATGAGTGCTGATTCCTACAGATTCGATTGCCGATGAATCCTTTCCATGACGATCAATGATCGATGTAAAATCATATTTCATAGCACTTTGACTCCTTCAAAAACTTGAGATATATCATTCATCTAACTTAATGCCATCAGCTAACAGTTCTTCCTTTGTCTCTGTTTTCATGTCCCATCCTGTAAGGGTTATGATCCAATATACAATAAACATGATAATACAGTAAAAAATATAAGGAACTATCTCTATGCCTGAAAAACCTTCCGGCGCACCTCCGCAGGCAATAACAAGTCCTGGCATTGCACCTATCATGGCACTCCAAGGAAGAGCCGATCCTCCTGCTGAGCATATTCCGCCGATTATACTTGCAGTCCTGGCTCGGGCTACATTTGTCGAACGCATGATGTCTCGCACAAGCGGTCCACAAAAGCTTATGCTGGAGCTTCCAGCACCGATCATGCACACACTGGCAGTTGCTGTAAGGCTGGCTGCTATCTCACGTTTACGAACAGAATTTCCCGCCTTAGCAGAAAGCATGTCCTGAATAGCCTGCATACACCCTGCTTCGCTGCTTATTGACAGGATGATAAATATCAAAAGCAGGAATATGATCGTAGATGAAGACGAAGCAAGCCCACTTGCTATAAGGCCATCCGCAGAAAAAATATCAACTGGAGCTACATATCCAAAGGCAAGCAGCATGATCACACATACCAGTTCTCCTGATAAAACAGCATTGAAGAAATTATTGGTTTTAAGCATGATAGCCATGATCAGCACCGGTATTACAAGAAATACTGCAGAGGAGGCATAGGATGCATCTACTGCCGCATGCTGAGACAAGCTCCCAGGATTATAGATATATCCGAAAACAATATATAAAACCGCTGAAAGAATGCTGCATATGACACTGTACTTTATTCTATAGCGAAAAGCCTTTGTAACATCTACCTCTTGAGTCATTGCAGATGTGATCGTAGAATCAGATATTGGCGCAAGATTGTCTCCGACCTGACCGGAAGCTATCAGAGCTCCGGTACACAGAGCCGGATTACAGCCCATGGCATAAGCCATAGGAAGAAGTATCGGCCTAAGACCAGTTATGGCAGCAGCACTGCTTCCGCTTGCCAGAGAGACTATAGCACCCATAAAAAATATAAGCACCGGCATGAAAGCAGGCGACAGGTTGATCCTTGTAGCCCAATACAACAGTCCTTCACTCAAATGAGCTGCCACAAGAAGCTCTCCCAAGACACAGGAAAGCAGCATTATGGGTATCAAATTAGCGAGCACAGGGCTTTGAAGTCCCTTTATGACTGAATTTTGAAAAGCCTTTTTGTCTTTATAGACCAGCCACCCTACTATCATCGCAATAAAACAGGCTGCCTGCATATTGCTCATGCCTCGCATGCCCATTATTAACATGATAAGTATTCCCGCAATCATACTCATCATAGGCAAAAACTTTCCTAAGACACCTAAATATGTTTTTGCAAATTCACGTTCCCCTTTCATAAAATAACCTCCAGTTCATATTATAAAACAGGCCTGTTTTATTTTTATTTAGTTCCTAACGTATTTTATAGTCTATAATTTAACACAAAAACTCCTTATATGTCAACATAATTATATCATTTTGCATAAATTTTATTTAGATACTAACTAATATTTGTGTAAAAAATAAAAGTGCGTATCAGCTACGCACCTTTAAGATACAAACAGCACTCTCATATCAGCCATACATGAACACATGACTACGCTTTAGCGCCTGATACAGTATGCCGCCAAAAAGCACACAGGAGATGAACTCTCCAAGGCCCACTGTAAAAAGCAGGAAAAAGTAGCTGTCCGTGCTCCCATACACCTGCTGAAGCACCAGAAGTACTATAGCCATGTTTGAAACGACTGGAAACAGGGGAGCTTTAAGCGGGAGCCTTCTGCCTATATATCTGGTGCCCATGGCGCCGAGCAGTGTGGCTATGGAGTCAAATATGATCCCTTAAACCTTAAATCACTGCCTCCCTTATCTTCTGCACAGCCTCCCCAAGGATGCACTCCGTGTCAGCCCCTATCACATCCAGATCTTCAGCGGAAAAACACCTTATGGGGCTGATCCCGTAAAACACCTCACATACGGCCTTTACATATTCATAGCCAAGGTTCTGATATATTGGTCCTCCGGCAGTGACCAGATATATCAGGCTGTCTGCGGAACAAAGTCCCCGGGGAATGCCGTTTTCATCATATCTGAAGGTGATCCCCACCACTGAGATATGCTCCATATATACCTTCAGTATGGATGGAAATGACAGATCCCAGTAGGGAGCTGCCATCACTATCTTTTCTGCTGCGGCAAACTGCTTTGCATATCTGAATACCGGATCCTCAAAATTACCGGCAGCAGACAGTTCATTTCGTCTGCTTAGCGTATCAAGGTCCAGGGGCCTCAGGTCCTCTTTATAAAGATCAAGCCTCGTGACCTTTCCATCAAGCTTTCTCAGCACCTCTTCTGCCAGATACCTTGTTCTGGATTCCGGTCTTACACAGGCATCTATAAACAGTATATCCTTCACCTGTCATCTCCTCCCGATCAGTTTGAGCCCGGATCCCTCAAGTTCAAGGAGCCTGCGTTTTTTTTCAATACCGCCTGCATACCCCGTCAGGCTTCCGTCTGAACCTGTCGCACGGTGGCAGGGCACTATGATGGAAATGGGGTTATGTCCCACTGCCCCTCCCACTGCCCGGGCTGACATGGGGCCCCGGTCCCTTCCTTTGGAAAGCTTCCTGGCTATCTCTCCATAGCTCGTGGTCTGCCCGTAGCCTATGGACAGCAGTATTTTCCATACCTCTCTTTGAAATTCAGTGCCATCGGGGCAAAGGGGCACCTTTATATCCGGCTCCCTGCCTGAAAAATATATGTCAAGCCACTGCTTCGCAAGCTCCATTACAGGAGTGCAAAGCCTCTCTGCTTTCCCTTCAAGCTCATAAGGGTAGTATTTCTGCCCCTCAAACTAGAGTCCCGTAAGTCCTCTGTCACAGGCTGCCATAAGCATCCTGCCAAGGGGCGATTCATAATAGCTTATAAAAATTTCACTCATATGCTCCTCTTTGTGTCATAAGGCTTCTGCCCATATTGATGCTGTGCACGGGCGCTATGACATCGTAAAGCCCCGCCCGCTGACCTCAGATACGGGATTTATGACTATAAAGGCCTGGGGATCCGTGGCAAGTATCATGGAGCGCAGATTGAACAGCTCCCTCCTTGTTATGACGGTCTGGACTGCAAAGGTCTCCTTGCCTGTATAGCCTCCCTGTATATGTACGAGGGTGCTGCCCCTCATCATCCTGTTGAGTATGAGCTCATTGATCTCAGTATATTTTTCACTGTGTATCTGGACCTGTATCTTGTCGCTGCCAAATACGATGATCCTGTCTATGATATTTGAAGCGATAAAAAGCATGATCAGGCTGTACAGTATATGATCCATCTTTGAAAAGGGCATCTGAAGGCAGAGTATGATGCCGTCCAGCAGATTCAGGGATATGGAGGGGGCTATGTCAAATTTCTTTTTCAGCACGGCAGCTATGGCGTCCGTACCTCCGCTGGAGGCTCCGCTGCGAAGCAGGAGACCCACTCCTACTCCGTTTATGGCCGCCGCAAAAACCACGCTCAGCAGTATATCCTCCGTAGGGGCTCCGGTCCTCTCCGCCACCACTGACAGTATGTTGAAGGCCAAAGGATAGGTGATGGAGCCTATGAGCGTCTTTATGGCAAAGCTCCTGCCAAGGCTTATATAGCCTATCAGGAAAAAGGCTATGCTGGCGGCCCAGAGGCCAGCCGCTACAGGTATGCCAAACATGGAATTGAGCACCAGGCCTATACCTGTGCACCCGCCTGCAAGCAGACCCGCAGGCTGTATGAAAAATGCCACCGCAAAGGCGGACAGGGTATTGCCCAAAACTATTATGGGAATCTTTTTAAGTTCAGACTTAAACATATCATTCATTCCTTATGGCGCTTAATGGGCTGAGCCTCATGGCCCTCAGGGCCGGGAAAAGGCCTGCCAGCATGCCCACCAGCACGGCAAAACAAAGAGCCAGGATCACAAGCCACATGGGAATGCGGCTTATGTCTCCCATTCCTGCGCTGTACATGGCAGCCTCGCTCTGCATATATAGCGTGTTTATGATCTTTGATATGGCCAGGCTCAGCACTATGCCGCAGATCCCTCCTGTAAGTCCTATAAAGCCTGATTCCATCAGGAACATATCCCTGATATTGTCCATGTCGCAGCCCAGCACCTTCATGACCCCTATCTCCTTGGTCCTCTCGTAGATGGACATCATCATGGTGTTGGCTATGCCTATGGCAGCCACAAACAGGGATACGGCTCCTATGCCGCCCAGCACTGCCTGCTGCATACGCATGCTGTCCTGAGACTGCTCAAGCCACTCCATGTTGGATGAGGCCTGAAAGCCCATGGAGCTAATAGCCTCCTGTACCTCGGCCACATTGTCCATGTCGTCCACATAGACCTCGGCACTGTCATATACAAAATAAGACAGCGGCTTGCCCTTTGAGTTAGTGGGCTGTCCGGGAATTGGCTTCTTTTTATATATGGACCTGAGCTTTTCCTTGAGCAGGTCTATGTCGCAATAAGCCCCGTAGGAATAGTTTCCATAGCCGCTCTCTCCTCCGTCCACTATGCCTGCCGTAGGTACTATATACTTTTTAGGCGCAGCTATCACATTGCCGTCTGCATCCGTGCTTCCCTGGCTGTAATAGGCATCCGTATCAAATATGATGAATACTGAGCGCCCCATCAGGTCCACATCTACCTCCTCACCATTTGACCAAAAGCCCTCTCCGGTCTTTGAGTTGGTGAAATCCCTGATCACCTGGTTTCCGTATATGATGCTGAGCTCCGTGTCCGTCTCCTTTGGATAATGTCCCTCCGCCAGAGGTATGTTTTCCATATATTGCCTGGTCACGCCCTGAAGGCTCAGATAGGTCTCATAGACCCCCTGCTTTGCTATGGCTCCATAGCGAAGCAAAGGCCCCGCTCCTGTCACATGCTCTATGCCCTTGAAGCTTTCTATGACCTCATCGGTCAGGTAAAGGGGATCCGTCGAGCTGTCCTGAGACCCGTACATGCTGTTTGAATACACGCTGATGGTGGTCAGGGATCCGTAGGATTCTATCATCTCCTTATTGGCCTCCGACTGACCTATTCCAAGGCTCAGCATGACCACTATGGATGCCGTGCCTATGATGACTCCCAGCACCGTCAGAAAGGTACGCAGCTTACGTCTTTTCAGATTGTTTATGCTTAGCAGCAGAAGATCCGTAAACCTCATCAGTACTCGTCATCGTCCTCCCCGGTCCCAGTGTCCTTTATCTCAAGCTCCTTTTCCAGCTTTTTCTTCCTTATCCTTTTGATCACTATAAAGGCAATTATCACTACCGCAGCTGCTGCAGTCAGCACCCAGGCTATATTGGCCCTAAGCAGATCCAGCATGCCGGGAGCCTGCTCCTCATACATGCCCTCATCCATATACATGTCCTCGTAGCCCATGTCCACGGCCTCGGTCACAAAAAGCTCAAACTCCTTTACCTCTGTGGTCACATTGCCGTTTACATCCTCATAGCTTATCTCGGCTGTTACGGTGCCGTCGTCCGTGGTGGGTGCAACAGCACTAAGCATCACATCCACATTGCCGGTATGCCCCGGCTCTATGTTTCCGATATAGGCAGTGTTTTCCTTTATGCTGTCTGCCTTGAAGCTGACGGAAACATTATACAGATTGACCTTGCCCGTATTGTTTATACCAAACATGACATTTGATTCAGAGCCCACTGTCAGGGACGAGGGCAGCACCTCAAAGGAGGAGGTGGAAAATCTCGATACCTGATATACGGGTATGTCTATGGTCACATCCTCTTCTGCATTCTTGAACTCAGGAGAATCATACTGCTCCTTTACAGTCAGCTTATAGGAGCCCTCGTTTATGCCTGCCTTTGCAATATATTTCATTTTGACAGTAGCCGTTTCTCCCGCCTTGAGGCTGTTTACCACTGCGGAATTGGCCCCGCCCTCACCTGAGAATACGGCGGATTTTTCCGCAGTCTCCTCTGAGGTAAAGGTGAAAAGTATATTGCTTGCATCTATGCCTGAGGAGGCATTCTGAAACTCAACTATCAGGTCAAAGGTCTCTCCGGCATATATCTTTTCCGGCACCGTGGAATAGGACTTTACGATGATCCTGGCCTTTGTGGCGGTATTTGCATTCCACTCTCCGCTGTCCTCGCTGTCCTCTGTCTCCATGGAGGCATTCCTGACCCTCACATAGGAGGTATGGGTCTCAGTATAAAGGGGACCGTCCTTTACCTTGCGATAGGTTATGACATAGCTCAGGGGATAATACCCGCTGGCCGTCCTCTGGGCTATGGCCATGGAATAGGGCACACTGACGGTCTCGTCCTTTTCAAGTTTATCATAATGCCTGTCATAATTCGTTTCATTTATATCAAAAGGATAGCCTCTGTTTGCCGATGCCCTGGATACTGCCGTGGGCACCATCTCAGCCTCTCCAATGCTCATCTGAAGGCTGACCGTCACATCGTAGACCGTCTCCTTTTTGTTTCTGAGATTGATGGCATAGTTCATGACCTGAGGATAGGTGCCGGAGGGGGTCATCTGGTTTTCTCCCATGACAAACTGGTTTTCTGCCTCGACCCTGTTTCCTCCATCAGTGGATTCACTGCTTATATATACATTTATGTATTCTACATGGGTGGGATGGCTTTTCCCGCTTGAATAGGTCACATGGGGGAGCTTGTAGGTAAAGGCAATGGGAATGGCATAATAGCCCTCCTTTGTATCCCTGCGGACCGTCACTGTCAGGCTGACATCCTTGTACTCACCCTTTTTTACCTGATCAAAGTGGACATTCTGCCTGAACAGCTGTCCGTCCACCTCAAAGGGATAGGAGCCGCTGTCCACGGGATAGTTATAGAGCACGGTACCGTTCGAGGTATCATGATAGCCGTCCAGATATCCCTGATAATACTGATCCAGCATCTCGCTGTCAAAATCATCTCCGAATATGTTTTCAAGGCGCTCAAGGAAGGCAGACTTGCTGGTGCCCACCTCAAGCTGGACTCCCAGGTAGGTCTGGTCGTTTGACAGGGAGATGTTTACATCCTGGATATAGTCAGAGGATGGATTGTAAAGTCCCTGTATGCCGTCATAGCCAAAGCGGAAGTTGATGGTCAGCGGCATTCCAGGATGTCCCTCAGGTATGGATTCCCCATTATGTATAAAGGTATTGAGATTTGTATCATTGTAGCCTGCAAGGGCAGTCAGCCCAAGTCCCGGAAGCATGCCGCAGAGCATGCAAAAAGCAAGGCAAAGACAGCCCAGCTTCTTTATCATGGACTTCCCTGCCTTTTTCTCTTTCAACATCTTTGATCTGAGCTTATACAATATATTTTTACGCATCCCTTCCCTCCAGCTCCTTTGCGAACTCGCCGTACTCCACGTCTATGATCTTTCCGTCGGATATCCTGATACGCTTGTCGGCATAGCCTGCTATGGTATTGTCATGAGTGACCATGACCAGAGTCTGCTTTTCCTCCCGGACAAGCCTCTGCATAAGCGAAAGCACCTCCATGCCGCTTTTGGAATCCAGGTTTCCCGTGGGCTCATCGGCAAAAATGATCCTGGGATCTGATACCAGGGCCCTGGCTATGCCCACCCTCTGCTGCTGTCCTCCCGACATCTGGTTTGGCATATGCCTTGCCTGGGACAGGACTCCTACAAGCTCCAAAAGCTTCCTGGCTTTTTTCAGCCGTTCCTCTCTGGGCACACCCCTGAACATAAGTGGCATGGCCACATTTTCCTCGGCATCCATGGTGTTGAGCAGATTGTAGCTCTGGAATATAAAACCCACATTGCTGCGCCTAAAGGCTACAAGCTCTGATTCCGAAAGCCTGTCTATGCGCTTTCCGGCTATGCTTATCTCTCCCTTTGTAGGGGGCTCAAGTCCGGCAAGCATATTGAGCAGGGTAGACTTTCCGGAGCCCGAGGCACCGACTATGGCCACGAACTCCCCCTTATATATATCAAAGCTGACTCCGTCCAGGGCATGCACCCTGGTGTCTCCCAGCCTGTATATCTTGTAGAGATCCCGGACCTCTATGATAGGCTTTTTATGCTTTTTTACCGTTTTGTCACCACTCATCTAAAATATATACGAAGTAAGCTCTGGCTGGCTTTCAAATCTTTCTCCGTTTTTTACATAAAGGATCATATAGTATTTGTCAGAAAGCTCCCTGCAATACAGCTCTACTGCAAAGGGAAAGCTTTCCTCAAAGGCCGGATGCTCGCTTTCTCCTGCATAGATGCTGTGATAATACTGCTGCAGGGCCTCCGTATAGTCCAGCCTGTACATAAGATACTCGTTCCTGCCAAGCTGCTTCATGCCCTTTTGTACATAAGCTGTCAGCTCCTTTACAGGTGTGAGCCTTCCTATGACTCCAAGCATATAGGCATTCAGATCCATCGGGCTTCCGTCTGTCCCGGTCTTTGGCATAAAAAAGCTCATGAGCACCGAGGTATCATTGTCCTCGGCTTCTGGATCCGGCACAGCACTGGTAAAGAACCAGGATGAGGACAGTACCAGATCCGGAGCATAGCCGTAGGTCGTAAATGCAGAATCCAGATCATATAGCACGTCCGCACCAAGCTCGGCCTCATAGCCTTCGGGAATGCTTATGGAAAATGCCGCATAGCTGTTGTCAAATACCTGGGGTGCAGAAATACTGCCAAGCTGGGAGCTGCCTGAAAACTGCTCCATCCCCGGCATGCTGAAGCCGCCATTCCCGGCCTCGATCACATTTTCTCCGGCAAAGGCCTCATATAAAACCTGCGGCTCTGCCGCAGCGGCATGAAAGCTCATGCCGGCGCAGCACAGAACCGCAGCCAAAAAGATTTTCAAATTATATCTGATCATATTTCAAGCTCTTTCAAAGCCTATTTCCCCACAGCCTTGTCTATGGCTATGATATTTGAAACAGCCCTGTCCATATATGAGGTGTCTGCATATTCTATCTTGCCGCTGTCCGTAAGCTCGGCTATGCTTGAATCTATGGGCAGCTTTGCAAGTACGGGCAGCCCGTGCTTGCCGGCTATCTCATCTATATGGCTCTCACCGAAAACATATATCTTTTTATGACAGTCAGGACACTCCACATAGGACATGTTTTCCACTATGCCTACGATGGGTAAGTTCATGCGCTCTGCCATGTTGACGGCCTTTGTAACTATCATGGACACCAGCTCCTGAGGGCTTGTTACTACTATTATGCCATCCACGGGCAATGACTGGAACACGGTCAGAGGTACGTCTCCTGTTCCCGGAGGCATGTCTACGAACATGTAGTCCACATCCTCCCAGTAGGCATCGGTCCAGAACTGCTTTACCGCACCTGAGATCAGGGCTCCCCTCCAGATGATGGGATCCGTGTTGTCCTGCAGTAGCAGATTTGCGGAAATGATCTGAGTCCCGTTCATGCTCTTTACCGGGACCATCAGTTTTCCGTCTGCTGTCACGTCCAGGGGCTCACCTTCTATGCCAAAGGCCATAGGGATGGAGGGACCTGTTATATCTGCATCAAGTATGGCCGTTCTGTAGCCCTTTTTCTGAAATGCCGAAGCCATAAGGCAAGTGACAAGAGATTTTCCAACGCCACCCTTTCCGCTCATTACGGCATATACATGCTTTACCGAGCTTACATCCGCAAGCTTTGCCCTGAAATCCGCCTGCTGCTGTGTTCCTGATCCTGCGCTGGGACAATTTTCACCGCAGGCACTGCAGTTTCCGCTGCACTCTTCACTCATATCTGTATCCATCCTTCTGAATAATATTAAACCCCCATATGCAGTATTTTGCAATGGGGGCTTGCTTAAAAATACCTTACATCAGATCATTTGCCTTCGCCAAGTCCGCTCTGTATGGCCTCACACATGACCTTGAGAGCCTCATCCTCATCGACTCCCGTGCACATTATGTTTATCTTGTCTCCGCATCTTATGCCTGCTGCCATCACATTCAGCACGGATTTCGCCACGATGGTCTTTTCCTGAAACGTGATCACTATATCCGACTTAAAGCGCATGGCTGTCTGGCTGAGATTGCCTGCCGGCCTCAAATGAAGCCCCGAAGGGTTAACTATCGTAACTTCCCTACTTACCATATCTCCGCCTCCTGTATGATCTTCATGTATGATAATATTTTAACGTCGCAGTCCACTGCTGTCAATAAGGCCTTTCTTCCGCCTGCACATCTTCCGCCTGCATATCCTTTTGTAAGGAGGCTTCTTCAAAGCATCCTCTCTTGGAATATACACAGCCGCAGTAATCCTGCCTGTAAAGCCCGTATTCCCTGGACAGCTCTATGCTTCGCTTGTAGCCCTCCCGTTTTTTGAAATCGGAGGGCAGATAAACTAATGAGCGCTGCTCAAAATCAGAATCTCCTAAAGGCCCCTCCCCACAAGAACCGTCCCTTAGGGCAAGCTCATCTGCCAGCTCCTCTCCAATATCATTGAGAGCCTCTGCATCCTTTAAGGGACTTATGCTCAAGGTAGTGCAGAAATAGTCGATGCCCCTGCCTTCTGAACTGAGGCTTTTTGCAAGCTCAGCAGTCCTCCTGAGCCTGAGCTCATAGCAGAGCCTGCATCTTTCTCCCCTCTCGGGATCCTTTTCATGACCCTTCACTGTCTGGTAAAAGACCTCTGGCTCATACTCTCCTATGATGAGCTCCACCGAGGAAAGCCCCATGTCCCCTATCAGGCGCCTCAGCTCCTCTGCCCTTTTGTCATATTCCTCTTTGCTGTCTATATTGGGATTATAATAAAAAATGATGATGTCAAAATACTGTGACAGATATTCCAGCACATAGGATGAGCAGGGCGCACAGCAGGCATGCAAAAGAAGGCGTGGCCTTATGCCCGCCTTCTGTATTTTGTCTATAAGCTTATCCAGCTCCTTTTGATAGTTCCTGTGTCTGTCCATATCCCCCTCAGATATCCTGCTCCTGAAGGCAGCCTTACTGAAGGAAATCCCTGATGCGCTTTGACCTTACAGGATTTCTGAGCTTTCTGAGAGCCTTTGCCTCTATCTGTCTGATACGCTCCCTGGTGACATTGAATTCCTTTCCAACCTCCTCAAGGGTCCTGGGATGGCCGTCCTCAAGTCCGAACCTGAGCACTATGACCTGTCTCTCCCTTTCCTTGAGATCTCCAAGCAGTGTATCTATATGCTCTCTGAGCATAACGGATTCCACGTTCTGCTCCGGAGTCACCACATTGGAATCTGCCACAAAATCTCCAAGATTGGAATCATCCTCCTCACCTATGGGAGTCTCAAGGGATGCAGGCTCCCTGGCGATCTGCATGATCTCCATGACCTTTTCCTCGGTCATGTCCAGAGCCTTTGCAAGCTCCGGTATGCTGGGCTCATATCCAAGCTCAAGGGTAAGCTTCCTC
>CALWET010000029.1 GCA_944377385.1 uncultured Lachnospiraceae bacterium
GAGCTCGGTATCGATCATGCTCTGAGGATGCTGTACCCTGACGCCGATGGCAAAGGCCTTTGGCTCAAGGGGTATGCCCCTCTTATAAAGCATCTCATAGGTATCCCTGGCGCTGTGTCCTATGGCAAGCAAAAGGCAGGAGGCGGGAAGATAAAAGCAGCCGTCTCCGATGGGCTTTAGGCATGCAGGCTCTCCTGAGCCATGCTCATCCGCTTTGTACTGTTTACCGTGATCGGCCTCTTTGCCCTGCTTCAGGATCAGGCCCTTCAGTTTTCCTTCCTGTATGTCAAGATCATAAAGCCTGGTATCAAACAGGACCTCAGCCCCAAGGGAAAGTATCTCTTCTCTGATGGAGGCCACCACCTGGGTCAGTATATCCGTACCAACATGAGGCTTCTGCTCATAAAGTATCTCTTCTGGAGCTCCGTGCCTGTAAAATTCAGAGAGCACAAAGCGTATCAAGTCATCCCTGCCCTTTATGGAGGTGACCAGCTTGCCATCGGAAAAGGTCCCGGCTCCGCCTTCTCCAAACTGCATGTTACATTCAGGATCCAGCCTGCCGCCGGAAAGAAAGGCATCTACACTTTCCTGCCTTTTTTTGACAGTGCTGCCTCTTTCAATGATCAGGGGCCTGAGCCCGGCCCTTGAAAGGACCAGCGCGGCAAAAAGCCCGCAGGGCCCCATGCCTACTATCACAGGCCTTTTTTCACGGCAAAGCCCGTCAAGGATATCCTCAGGCAGACGCTCTATACTAAGGGGCACAGATTCCTCTATCTGAGCATTCCTGATCCCAAGGCGCCTTATATATTGTTCTTCTCTGTCCCTGGTGCCTCCGGCTATACTGTCTCTCAGCTTGATGCTGAGGGTATATACATATTTAATGTCTGATCTGTCCCTTGCATCTATGGAGCGCCTGAGTACCCTAAGCTTCCTGATGCCCTCCGGCTCTGTCCTGAGGAGCCTGGCTGCTCTTTCCCGGAGCAAAAACTGCTCTTTTTTTCTGTCTGCCGCCTCAAAAATAGACAGCTTTATCTGATTTAATCTGATCATGTCTGTGCTTTAACATATCCTGATGGCTTTGATCTGGATCAATGCTTTCTCCTGTCGTTTTCCGCCCTGCTGTAATATTCAGACTTATTCTTGTACATAAGCCTGTCAGCCTCGTTTATGAGGCTCATGATATCCTTTGTATGTCCGCAGGTATATCCTATGGATATGCTTATGTCCTCTCTTTCAGCAGTTTGAAAAAGGAGCCTGAGCTCTCTTTGGAATTCAGTCTCATCAGCCATTTCCTTGACCACCACGAACTCATCTCCTCCCATGCGGTAAACCCTTCCCTTAAAGGAGGAAAGAAGCATGTCGCCTGTACGCCTTATAAGCTCGTCGCCGGCTATATGTCCCCTTGTATCATTTATATGCTTGAGGCCGTTTATATCTATGCATACCACAGCAGTAAGGCCCTCTGTATGAAGCTCACTGTTTTTGATGTCATAATTAAGCCTGTTGCGGTTAAGAAGGCCGGTAAGGGCATCCTCAAAGCTCATCTGGGTAAGTATGTTTTCAAGCTCTATGCGCTTTGTGATGTCAAAGGCTATCCTCTGGATGACGGATCCATTTTCATCCTCGCTTATCAGGGAATTGCTGCAGTTCAGATACATGAGCCTGCCGTCACGGCACTTTACCCTGTAATCCACGTAGTTGAAGTCTCCGGGCATACTGAGCTTCTGCAGTGCAGCCAGGATCCGGCGCCTGTCGTCGCTATATACAAAGGGAGCTATGCCCTCTGACCAGTCAAGGGACCTCATCTCTTCATCCGAAAGCCCAAGCAATTCCGAAAGCGCCTTGTTAAAGGTAAGGAGCCTGCAGCCCTCGGATGTACGCAGTATCCTGATGATAAAGCAGGGAACAGTATTATATATGCTGTCAAGCTCAGCAGCCTGAGCCGTGATCTGCCTTTTCTGCTTTTCCACGATCTCCTGCATATAGTCTCTGGTCTGCTGGGCCATGGCCTTGGGAAAGCCCACATCATCTTCCTGCATCTCTATATAGGGATTTGAGATATGTATGTGACAGCAAAGAGGCTTTTCGCCTCTCCATCTGAATACCATGGATACACGATGATGTACACGTATGTAGACTCCCGTCGAGGGATCCGTGGATATCCAGAGCCTTCCTGTACAAAGATAGGCATCCTGATAAAGCTCAAGAGCCTGATACTGTTCATCCTCGATGATGCATTTCGGCACCTGGCCATCAAAGCCCCGAAATATGTCAGAGAGGCTTTGCCTGCCCATGGCATATTCCGCCTCACCGCAGCCTATCCAGTGTATATCCTCGTCAAAAAGCTCTATGATACTTTCCACATCATTTTCACAATAATGCCTGTGCATCATGTAGCTGGTGAGCCTGATGGCCTCCTGCGCTCTGTAAGCTTTATCAGTTTGATCTCTGTCCGGCACCGAGGCCACCTCCCTTCCAGTTTTATGGATAGATTAAATATAAATTAAAATGATAAAAAATGAAAGTATCAAAGAAGATAATTATCCTCTGAATACTTGAGATCATAGGCCGTAAAGCCAAGGCTCTCCCAGTAGCTTACTCCTGCCACGCCCTCAAAGGCAACTCTCAGAGCATAGCCAAAATCATAGCTGGTCCAGCAGAGCGTATTTATGGAGATGCCCTCCTCCTCATAGTTTTGTGTGCCAAGCCAGGTAGTTCTGTAGCTGTACACACGTCCCGTCTCACGGTCAATGAGTATCTCAAAGTCTGCATTCCCAAGGTTTATATGTCCGCTGATGGAAAGAGGCATATATATGCCCTTTGAATTGGGCTCAGTATCATAGTAGACAGTAAACTGATCCATGATCTGATTTCCGGCATAATCGCTTATGCTGCCCTCTTTTTTGAGGATATGCCCTTCCATATCGGAATATATGGATACACCTGAATCATTTTCATCATAAAGGTAACGGACATCCTGCCCCTGCGCAAGCCTTTCATCTGTGTCAGAAACGGAGCGTGCCAGTGCTGCTCTGCTGCCCTCGGCATCTATTTTCGGAGCTTCCTCCTGATCGCTTTCAGAGCCTTCCTTTACAGCCATCCAGGTGGGAGCCTTGAGATCATTTTCATCCTCAAAGATGAACATCAGCCTTTCTCCGTCAAAGCCAAGCAGGTATGCATCCCATACATAGCTTCCAAAGCTGTACATATAAAATTCGGCATCACCGATGTAGGGGAAATATACCCTTGAAAGCCTCAAGGTAGTATCCTCATAGGCTATCTCGCTGCCATCCTCGGTATAGCCCACAGGCAGACGCCCTGTGGCCTCTATCTCATTTCCGTCCTTTTTTATGCTTATGCTTCCATAATATCCCGTATAGGTGCCATCTATGCTGAGCTCCGCTTTTTCAGGAATGTCATCTATCCAATCCATGGCAGGCCTTACATAGAGCTCAGAATCATGATACAGGCTGTCAGCCATCATATTGCCTGTAAGCTCGTCATACCTAAGCTCAAGGCTTTTTGCCTCCTTGCCGGCTCCGGAAAGCTCCGTATCAAGCTGATTAAGGTCGATGGGCTCTATGTATACTGCCTTTTCAAGCCAAGGCAGGGCCTCCTGGCTTTCATCATCCTCAAAGCCAATGGAGCAGAAAAGCTCCTGCTCATTTATGAAGGTGCTTCCGTCATAGGAAAGTATGTATCCATTCCAGGCCGAGGGGCCGCCATTTGACACTATCACACGACCCTCCTCGGGTATGACCGCCATGGAGGTGGGCTCAAAGAGATCAAGCTCATCCATGTGTATGTTGCCATCACTGAAGCTCAGGCAGTAGAAATAGCTGTCGTCCCTGTAGCGGTACAGGCTGACAAAGAGCTCCTTTATACCATCCTGATCTATATCAAAGAGCCATATCCCATCAAAATAAGAGACATTTTCCGTAAACTCGGGCCAGGTCTCAATGACCTCTTTGTAAGCTGAGATCGCAGCCTCGTTTTCAGGGCCGTCATAGGCATACGAGACATCTGTACTTGATACAATGAGCTCAGCCTCTGAGCTTGATTCTATTGATTCTGCGCTCGTCTCTATGGCCTGGCTTTCAGAGCCTCCTTCGCTGATGGCAGTAGATACGGCAGCACCGCCTCCTATTACCACGGCTGCCGCGACACCTGCCGCCGCAAGCTTTGTTCCAAGGGAAAGGCTGGCAAAAATACCCGCAGCCTTTCCAGCCGCCGCTGCTCCCGCAAGGCCCGCTGAGGCAGCTCCTGCCGTGGCTCCGGAAGCTCCGGAGGAAGCAGCCGCAGCACCAAGGGCCGCCGTACCTGCCTGGGATGCCAAGCCAGCCGAGGCCGAAGCCGCTCCTGCTGATGTTGCTGAGCCTGAAGCTGAAGCTGCTGCGCCGACAGAGGTTCCAACTGAGCTTGATGCTGCCCCTGCTGCCTCTGCTCCTGCTGCTGTGGACGCAGCCGTGCCTGAAGCAGTTGCTGCCGCCCCAGCAAAAGCCGCTGCACCAAGGCTTCCAGCGTATACATCCTCCCTGAAGGCGATACCGACCAGCACGGAAACAGGTATGATGCTGATCTCGATGCCAAGCCTTCTGAATTCCTCCTTCTTGGCCATCAGCTTTTTTCGGCCCTGGAAAAGCCTTGATTTGATGGTGTTTTCAGATATACCAAGGCTCTCTGCCATCTCCCTTATGGGAATACGCTGTCCATAGACCATCCAAAGGGCATCCCTCTGATCCTCGGGAAGCCCCTTCATGACCTCCATGATGATATCGGTCACAGCCTTTTTGTCCGCCACGGCCTCGGGATCCACAGCCTCGTTTTGATCCTCTATGTCGGGTATGTTGCCCTCCTCGTCTGCCATCTCAGTGAAAAGGACCGGCTTTTTCTTCATATTGTGCCTGATGGCGGTATTTGCGGCTATCCTGTTTATCCAGGCCTGTACCGTCTCCTCGTTTTTAAGCTCGGCTATGGATCTGAACACCCTGATATAGGTCTCCTGGAGTATGTCCTCATAATCCGAGGGGGTATCACAGTATCTGCGTATCACACGAAGCGCAATACTCTTTGTACGATCATAAAGCCCGGTAAAGGCCGCTTCGTCTCCTGAACGTACGGCTCTGACCAGGCTTACGATATCCTGCATATTTGATGTTTCCTTTGTTTTATCCATTTTTATATCCTCCGGTATCTTTACCTCTGATTATAAAGATACGGATAATAAGCAAAAGGTTTTATGATTCAAGATATTTTATTAAAAAATCCTCTTGATAAAATAATAACGCCTGCGGAGCCTATATTTCAAGCAAGCGGAAAATGATGCCTATACAAGCTATATTATATCAGCCATGCAGGTATATACCAGTTTTTTCTGTCGATAGGAATCATATCCGAAGCCAAACAGATGACAGCTCCTGTTCCGACCTTGGTTTTCAAATGGGCTGTTCCTGAAAAAATCTCATCTGCACTCGGCTCCTGCTCTACCGGATCTAAAACTGAAAAATTCTTGACTGCATTTTTAGGTGCAGAGCCTTTTTTTATCTCAATGGGAGTCAATGTGCCATCCTGATAAATGATGACATCGATCTCTTTTTTATTGCTGTCACGATAAAAGTACAGCGGAGGCCTTTTGCCGGCATTTAAATAGCTCTTATATATTTCGGATATCACCCATGTTTCAAAAAACTGACCGCTCATGGCTCCGGACTCAAGAGTTTCCGGACTGGTCCATTTTGTCAGATAAGCACATAAGCCTGTATCCAGAAAATACATCCTGGGTGCCTTTATGACACGTTTAAGCGCATTATTTGAATAAGGCTGGATAAGCGCAACGATACCTGAAGATACCAATACAGACAGCCACTGTTTTGCTGTAGGGGCTGAGATTCCGACCTCGCCTGCCATTGCCTCATAGTTGACATTGGAAGCCGTCCTTGCAGCAACAACACTCATAAAATTTAAAAACGACATTTCGTCGGCAACCTGCGAGAGATCCTTTATATCACGGCTTATGTAGGTCTCGAGATATGATTCATAATACTGAGCCCAGTCCACATCCGTATTTTCGTATAGACGCGGCATTGAGCCTCTGAATATCCTTTCATAGATCTCTGATAAGGACATAGGCTTGACCTGTGACATACGCCGCATAAGCTCAGGTATATCTACACAAAAAGGAGGAAGATGAACACCTCTGATCTCGCTGTTACTCAGGCCCTCCATTTGAATGATACCGGCACGACCGGCCAGAGATTCTGTAACATGCTTCATCATGCGAAAGGTCTGTGATCCCGTGAGCCAGAAATCTCCGCACCTTTTTTCCCTGTCTACATATACCTTTATATGATCAAAAAGCTCAGGGGCATACTGAATCTCATCAATAAGGACTGGAGGCGCATACCTCTGAAGGAAAAGCTCGGGATCATTTTTTGCAAAGGCACGTATCGTAGGATTATCAAGAGAAACGACCTTCCTGTCTTTTTCAGCGATCTTTGTAAGCAGTGTGGTCTTTCCTACCTGACGTGGTCCTGTTACTATCAGCACGGGAAAGGTCTCGCTGATCTTTCTGATGCTTGGCTCAATACTCCTTTCATAATACATGGCAGGCTCCTTTATCTAAAGAAATACGGTCATCAGTTAGATATGATAAACATGAAAAAATCTTCAGATCTGGTTTAATTATTGCATCAATGATCATTCATGTCAATAAAATTTATGCAAATCCAAACTCTGACTTTAGATATGCATAAATTTGATACTCATAACCTGCTTCCTTCAGTGAATAAGCTTGAATATCCTCCCCAATCATATCGATCGCTTCTATATCATAGCTAAACCCGTATTTCAACTGAGCATAATCTATGACATCCGATGTTAAAGGATATGCAGGTATGGTCAAAGGTTCACTTAAATTTATGAAATACAGGCCTGAAATAATGAATATGACAGTTAAAATTATTAGAATAAAACTCTTTTTCATATGTTTTATTACATTTGATTCCGTAATATACACTCAAAAATCATGGATTTTTCATTCGTATTTGAATCTCAAATATATGAGGATCGTCAGAGATAATTATTTACAACTATCTGCAATGATCTGTCCAAAGCAGCTAATTGTGGTATGCTTCATTTTATCACACCCACTTTTGATTCACAATCGTTGTGTAAACGTCAATCTGCATTGTAACCGCCAAACGATACTGAATTCCTTTGCTGCGTTTATAAGATAGCTGCCGACAAAGGTATTCAGCTTCTGTGTGGTCAGCAGCATTTCATCGATCCAATGCCTTACTTCGCCTGGCTTTTCCGAATGTTCCGCTGCATACATTAAAAGGTTGAGCGCTGTATGGATATCTTTGTTGGAATCATTCACAGGGAATAACGGAGCTCTCACCTTGAAAATTTTGTCGTTGATAGTTACCCTGAAGGCATCATCATGGCTGACAAGATTGGTGAATATATATCCGACCTCCGGTTTTTCATCGGTTATCCCCTCATTATATGCTGCGGAGTCATAGCCATATACTCCTTCGGTATGCCCGTTTCTGAATATGTATTTTCTGTAAGCCACCTCGTCCGGATCATGTGGATGAAATCCATAGGTCCCGCCGCCAAGCTGAAGGATATATCCGGATTTAACGAGATTCCTTATTGCAGAGCTAATGGCATCTGTAGTAATCCCTACCATACCATTAAGATCCTCTCTGAAACAAAAAGGACAAAGGTTCTTGACGCATATATCCCTTATTGCCATATAGACACTGGATCTTATGCTGTATTCCCTTTCCTCCTTATTTGCCGGAGCCTTGGGCACAAGGTACATAGGGCACAAATATCCCGTGACTGCTCCCCTCTTCCCCATCATAGTAAATATGAAAGTGGTACCCATAGTCCTGAGGACAGTATACGGAAGCCCCGACAGCTATCTCTTCCTGGTGGGCACCGTAGGTCTGGGAGAAGTCATATCCTGCGGAATATTCGGCGACATACTCTATAAGGCCATACAGAAGAGACACCTCTTCAGCAGCCTGGCTTGATAAAAATAAGATGGAGTGTTACAACATCATCAAGTGACTGATGACTTTAAAACACTCCTTTCTTCTACAGTATTTTAGATTCTCATATTATCCGGCGTGTACATCCACAAATGAGATTACACATCCGTTTTCATCCTGAACTATACTACTAAAAAGCCTTAAATATTGTATTCCATATTCATCCAAAGTTTTTAACTCCATTTTGTCTGTATAAAATCTTACTAATGCATCTTTTCTGACTTTTACAGTTGTATAATGCGGAGTTATTTCCGGAGGAACATAATCCATCGCAGGATATATTTGGGCATCATATTCATAATAATCATCCATATCCCGTGGATTTTCACAATATACTGTAATCTTTTTTCCATATCTCTCATATATGGTTCTACTGTCTTCTTCACCTATCTGCTGATACCTGCCATTTATTAATGCCAATGTCCCACTTCCGGTAGTCTTAAGACTCATCAATCCTGCTTCCGCATTGTCAATTTCCCGTCTTTCATAATTTATATTTCTGCCGGATGTTCCCGTAAAATAAATATTATACTCATCATAAAATTTTTCTGCCCCGTCAGAGTTAAATGAAACAACAGTACTTCTGCATATATCAGCTGCAGTTCTATCAACTATTGTTTCTCCCAGATGATACCCATCATCAGCCTCTATTATGTAAAAGTTGTCTTCTTTGAGCCACCAATAATTACTTGTTTCATAGCAATATGTATTTATACCATCTGTATACCATCTATAAGCTGTACATCCCCTTTCATTCCCGCCTGTATCTACTACAACTGCAGCCATTTCAATCTTTCCATCGCCATTAAAGTCTGCAACAATGCTATTTCTTAATGTTCCTATAGCTTGACTCATAATAATATTTTTTAGATTTTCTTCTGTATAATTTGTAGATGCCGAAGTGCTTTCTATCCAACGTCCATCAACTCCAACATAATACCCATCAGGAGTAATCATATCGGCACACATATATCCATCCTGATTGAAATAGTAATAATAATATTGGCCCGTTCCATCGTTAATATAAGCCCACTCATTTTGCGGATAGCTTCCATCACTAAGCTCATACCACCAGCCATTTGTATCTTTTTGCCAGCCAAACGCCATTGTACAAATTGCAGATAAGCTGCTGATTGCTGCTACCAAAGTAAAAAAAATTCTTACCTTCATCTTTCCTCCATAAACTTAGCTAATTAATTCTTCTAAGTAACCGACAAAATATGCTACTATTCCTACAACAACTAATGATACAACTACCTTTGTGAATTTATAAAGCAGGTGCGTCAGAAAGTCCCACCTTATTCCTTAAATCATTACTTGCTCTTCTGATACCTTTTATAGTATACATACGTCCATCTTTTAATCCTTTAACATGAGTAATATCATTTACCATGTATGTCTGAGAAACTATCTTATTATCTGAACCACCCCAAACTTCTCTTGCTACTTCCCAATAAGTTATTCCGTTTTCTTCAAATGTATCTGTAATAAAAATCGAGTGGGGTGAATATGGACCATTAAGCGCAACATAATCTCCAACTCTAACTTTATCTATTGTTATATATGGTGCTCCCACCTCATAAACATTAGTAGAGACTTCACCGTATACATAATAATAAAGATATTTTGCAAATCCGTTGCATTGCCATGAACTATCGAACATGTTTCCTGTGCCTCCACCCCATGTATAGCTTAGCGGAGAATTATTTCCAGTATGATTCCAGCAAGCATTTTCCGGAAACATATCTGATATTTGTTTAACTTTTTCATCAAATATGCTTAACTTAACTTCACCGTTATTTTGTATTGAATAATGAACACGGTCAACGGTTATATTCTGGTTTTTAAGAGCATGTCCATTTTCATCTACTACAAATCTGAGGTCCCCTCCTGAATAAACATATTCATAGGGATCTCCTATTACCAGACTACCTCTTTTCCCCATGCTTCCATCTTTTCTCGTAAGATAGTCATCCCAAAAAATATATATATAATCATCACCTTCTATACCATGAACATTAGATTCAAAAGCATCTCCGGTATATCTGTCAAAATAATACCAATTTCCATCTATGGACTGCCACCCAACATTAGCATGCCCGTCATTGCTGAAACTATATAATAATCCATCGATCTCTTTTAATTTTTCACTATGTGTTAGAGTTCCATCATCCTTAAAATAATAAAGCTGACCATCTATAGTTTTAAATCCTGTCGTCATAACCCCGCTATCATCAAAATAATACCAGCAATCCACCCCATCATCTCTTGTAAGGAATTGCCATCCAGTTACATTATATCCACTCCCGTTGCGGTAATATATATGACCGTTATCACTATAAAAACCTTCTACATGGGCATTTGTATCTTTTTTTATTTTATTGGCATTATTACTCAGCCCTGTTGTGGCTGATAAATTAATATCCCCAGGTTCATTATATCCATGTACTGCACTATATCCATTCCTAGTTTTACTATATTCCTGTTGAGTATAAGTATTATTAAAATCTATAGCCTGCGCATTAAATGAAAACAAAAGCGCAGATATCGTAAATGTCAATCCTATTATTTTCATTTTAATATCCTCGATATTCTTTAAAATATATTTACTCAAGGGATAGCTTATATTGCTTTTAATACTTCAGAGAACATATATTTTAATCAGGAAGTTCTGAATCGAGATAAGGAGCTATGTCCATTGCATTTCCTTCACTGTCAAAGAGCTCAAGTTTAAGATATCCTCGGGCCTTATTTATCTGACCAAGCATAGTATTTTCATCTACCCAAGTGCCAACATCTGTTACATACATCTCATCCGGATCAATATTACTATACCTTATCTTTATCCCATCCTTATGCTCTATAGTTATACTTCCATTACGAGTATCTGCTTCTACTACCTCCCCTAATGAATGAGCATAAATTACATTTATAAAGAAGTCCTCTTTACTGTTTCCAGTTTTAAGGCCTGTAGATTTCTTATAATTAAACCTGATCCTATTAGGTGAATCTGACAATATTCTTTCCGTAAATTTTCTGGATCCGGCCGTTACTATATCATGTCCGTCTTTAACTACGCCAAACTCACAGTTTATAGCAAACATATATGTACCCGGAATTTCATTTATAATGAAATATTTATGTTTTACTGTCTTAGCGACTTCATTACCGCTATTCACTGTAATTTCCATATTGTAGCTGGCGGGATCAAGTTTGGAAAAGTCTGAATACTCTCCAAAGAGCTCTGAAATATCATATTCATATTCTCCGCTTGTAATTGTTTCCTTTACAAGATACTCCCCTGTTTTCATATTGCGTAAGCTTATACCTAACCAAGAAATAGGATAATTTGACCTTAGTGTCCCTTTTAACTTATAGCTTGTACCTTCAGTCATCTCCCTTTCCATATCTTCATATCCATCTAATTCGATCACAGTTTTTTTAGTGCATTCTATATAAAAATAGTCAGTTTCTGCACTTATTTCTTTTCCTGAAGCATCTACCGCCTGCACTTTATATCTGTAATTTGCATTTTTCATATAGCGGTATTTCATATCCAATATTCTATGTTCTTCCAGTGAAATAGTTGAAAGGTCGAAACTTTTTGAATTTGGTGTAAATGTCACATCAC
>CALWET010000030.1 GCA_944377385.1 uncultured Lachnospiraceae bacterium
TTCTATGGTGGATGTTGATCTTATTGAGTATCGACGCAGCATAGATAATAAAAGCATACGCAGAAACGTTAGTATTCCTAATTGGCTTAACAGGGAAGCGGAAAAAGCTCATATCAATGTATCCAAAACTTTACAGGAGGCATTGAAAAAAGAGCTGCATATAGCCTGACAAACAAAAATAAACCTGGCAGCTCATCTGCCAGGTTTTTGAAGGATGACCTTGCCGGGAATCGAACCCGGGCCTTCGCCGTGAGAGGGCGACGTCTTGACCGCTTGACTACAAGGCCATATATCGAGGCGACGTGATTCGAACACGCGACCTCTGCGGCCCGAACGCAGCGCTCTACCAAACTGAGCCACGCCTCGAGCGTATGCCGCTTTGTTCCTGCTTGTCCGTCAGCACAAGCGATAGTATACCTGAAAAAAATATTTGTGTCAAGTATCAGTAATGCTTTTTTGTTGATTAAATTTCTGCTATAGTAAATTAACAGCAAAGAAGCTATATGAAAACCGACATTACAGGAGGAAAACATATGATATATGATCTTATCATAGTTGGCGGAGGCCCTGCCGGACTTGCAGCAGGGATATATGCCGGCAGATATATGCTCAAAACTCTGATCATAGAGAGGGCCCAGGACGGAGGGCAGATATCTCAGACGGCGGAGATAGAAAATTATCCGGGACTCCGCACTGATATACAGGAAACAGGTCTTACACTGTCCGACCGCATGACTGAGCAGGTAAAAAGGTTCGGAGCGGAGAGAGCTATAGACGATATTACGGGCTTTGAGCTTTCAGGTGAGGTAAAAAGGCTGACAGGCATAAGCGGAACAGTCTATGAGGCCAAGGCCGTGATATTGGCTATGGGTGCTCATTACCGCAGCATCGGATGTAAAAATGAGGAAAAATATAAGGGCATGGGCATATCCTTCTGCGCTACCTGTGATGCCAATTTCTTCAAGGGCCTGGAGGTATACGTGGTAGGTGGAGGCGACTCTGCCCTGGAGGAGGCCATGTACCTGACAAAGTTTGCCAGGAAGGTCACGGTCATACACAGGCGCAGCGAGCTCAGGGCTGCAAAGTCCATACAGGAAAAGGCCTTTGCAAATGAAAAGCTACATTTTATATGGGACAGTGTGGTGGACGAGGCTCTTGGTGACGGTGTGCTGCAGGAGATAGTCATAAAAAATGTAAAGACAGACGAGCTGACCTACATAAAAGCAGATCCTGCGGACGGTATGATCGGGCTGTTCGGATTTTTGGGCATGATACCGAATACGGATATGCTGCAGGACAGCGGTATTTCGCTCAAAAACGGATATATAGATGCCGATGAGAGCACAAAGACAAATATAGAAGGCGTATTTGCAGCAGGAGATATAAGGACAAAGGAGCTCAGACAGGTGGTCACAGCGGTCTCTGACGGAGCGGTGGCAGCATTCCAGGCTGAGAAGTATCTGGCGGGATGATAAGGATAAGCGGAGCAGCAGTAAAATTGATAAAGGGCAGGGGCCTGGGACTCAAGTCCGGGGGAGCCTGGGTTTATGACAATGAGATCGAAGAAGTGATCGGAGACTATAAAAATGGTGACATAGTCGAGATCAGGGATTTTGATGATTATTTTATGGGCTATGGCTATATAAATGATCACTCAAAGATCAGGGTCAGGAGGCTTTCCAGATGGAAGGAGGACGTGCCAGGGCCTGAGCTGATAGAGCGCAGGGTCAGAGCTGCCTGGGAATACAGGAAAAATGTCATCGACACCTCGAGCTGTC
This sequence comes from uncultured Lachnospiraceae bacterium, assembly GCA_944377385.1. Lineage (GTDB taxonomy): Bacteria > Bacillota > Clostridia > Lachnospirales > Lachnospiraceae > Avilachnospira. Next base: position 1,779 of record CALWET010000030.1, read on the forward strand.
GCCTGATATTTGGTGAGGCGGATTTTCTGCCCGGCATAGTCATAGACAAGTTCTCGGATGTACTGGTGGTGGAATCCCTGGCTCTCGGTATAGACAGGATGAAGCCGGAGATACTTGATGCCGTCAAAAAGGTGCTCCTTGAGGACGGGATAAGCATCAGGGGAATATACGAGAGGAGCGAGGCTAGGGTCAGGCTGAAGGAGGGGATGGAGCCCAGGAAGGGCTTTATCGGAGAGCCCTTCGATACCGATGTAGAGATAGTTGAAAACGGCCTTCATTTCCTGGTGGATGTAAAGGATGGCCAAAAGACAGGCTATTTCCTGGATCAAAAGGAAAACAGGGCTGCGATACGCAGACTCTGTCCCGGAAAGCGTGTGCTGGATTGCTTTACCCACACAGGAACCTTTGCATTAAATGCAGCAGCTGCCGGAGCGGAGCTTGTGACAGCAGTGGACATATCAGAGCATGCCATAGCCACAGCCAAAAAAAATGCGGAGCGAAACGGGCTTTCTGACAGGCTTGAGTTCAGATGCGAGGATGTTTTTGAATTGCTTCCCGAGCTTGAAAGGAATGGCGAGCGTTTTGACGTGGTCATACTGGATCCCCCTGCATTTACAAAGTCCAGAGAGACGCTGAAGCAGGCAGTAAAGGGCTATAGGGACATAAATATGAGGGGCATCAGGCTGGTCAAAAATGGAGGCTTCCTTGTGACCTGCTCATGCTCGCATTTCCTTACACCGGAGCTCATGGAAAAGACCATCAGGGAGGCAGCTTCAGGCGCGGGCCACCGCAGGCTCAGGCAGGTGGAATTTCGGCAGCAGGCTCCAGATCATCCCATACTGTGGGCCGCAAATGAATCGTATTATCTTAAATTTTACATTTTTCAGGTCTGTGATGAGCTGTGAGGTGAAGGAAAGGCATGTCAGAAAATCAAAATGTCCTGATAAATGATTCGTTAAATGACTTATTAGATGATTCTTCAAGGGGAGGAATAATGCCGAACATAGATCCGATATTGAGCTTGATCGTGCCGGTATATAATGCTGAGGCAGCGCTCAGACGATGCGTGGACAGCATCCTGGGGCAGGAGCTTGGGGAGCTTGAGCTGATCCTTGTGGATGATGGAAGCACTGACGGCTCGCCTGAAATATGTGATACATATGCAAAAAAGGATCCTCGAGTCAGGATCATTCATAAGGAAAACAGCGGCGTTTCAGACAGCAGAAATCTTGGGCTTTCCGAGGCCCGGGGAAAATACATACAATTCGTTGACAGTGATGACTGGATATCCAATGATGCAAGCTACGAGCTTGTAATGGCGGCAGAGGAGCATGACTGCGATATGGTCATCTCTGATTTTTACCGGGTCGTGGGGAAAAGGATCCAGCAAAAGGGCAGTATCGATGAGGGCGGAGTCTTTTCCAGGGAGCAGTATGCCTCATACATGATGGAGAACCCGGCAGATTTTTATTACGGCGTGCTTTGGAACAAGCTCTACAGAAGGGACATCATAGAAGAGCATCAGCTCAGGATGCAGAAGGATGTGAGCTGGTGCGAGGATTTCATGTTCAACCTGGAATATCTGCTCCATGTAAAAACAGTTTTTGCAGTCCAGAAGCCCCTGTATTATTATGTAAAGACCAAGGGCTCTCTGGTGTCCCAGAGTATGAGCCTGCCAAAGCTGGTCAGGATGAAGGCAGCAGTCTTTGAATACTACAATGACTTTTATAAAAACATATTTACTCCAGAGGAGTATGAAAAGGCACGTATAAAGGTCTACAGCTTTTTGATAGATTCCGCAGGGGACGGCTTCAGCCCGGTGATAGGCTCCAGAAAGCTTGAGGCTGAGCCGGTATCAGAGGCAGCCCTCAGCGGTGAGGGGATATTTCTCAGGTCCTACAGGTATCTCAAGCTTTTTGAAAAGCTTACAGAGGAGATCAGGCAGCGATATGATCTGGACATGGATGAGATCAGGCTGCTTATATGCCTGAGGGATATAAAGGATGAAAGCTTTACCAGGGCAGAGCTTGGCGGGATAACCGATACAGGAGTGATAGGGATCACAAAGAGCCTTGCGACACTGTCTCTGAAGAAGCTGATACGCTATAAAGATATTGTTCCCTCAGATCGAGACTACAGCCTTTTTGGGCCGAGACTGCTTAAAGCAGAGTTCCTGGAGGAGTCCATCCCTTTGATGAAGGAGCTTGACAAGGCAATGCTTAGGTTCAGGGATGTATGCCTGTCGGAGCTGTCAGAGGATGATAGAAAAAGGCTTCCGGATATGCTGCTCAGCATAGATGAAGCAGTCACGGGCTACCTATCCAGAAGTTCCAAAGCAGGGGAAAAGTCAAAAATAATGTAAAAGCTGCATTGCCGTCCGGAGAGATGACCGGGCGGCAATTTTTATGTGCTGCGATAGATAATTCTTTCTTACCGGATAGTTTTTGTTTTAAATAGGAAAAAACTTTTGATATTAGACAAGTTTTTACTTAAATCTGATAAAAACTATTGAAAAATATAAACTCTTTATTATGTACATGAACAATGCTCAAGAAAAAAGGCTCATACTATGGTATAATTTAAACAAAATTTGAGATGGCTTTTTGGAGAAGGACAGTCATGGGTGATAGAAAACTGGCAGACAGCTTTTATATCGAAGATCACGCCCTGCTTTTTGGACTCATGGGCAGGGAGGCAGAAGAGTTGTGCGGGGATACAGGGCTTTCGACGCTTAAAAAGGCGACGATCCTTTACGGCAAGGAGAGGGGACTTCGCATGGCCATGAGGGCCATTAAAAATGGAGACAGTCTGAGTCCTGAAAATTATATTATTTATTCAGAGTGGAAGGATGACCGAGGCATGAGCATGTCCAAGGTGGAGGCGCTCTCTCCTGAATACCGAACGAAAAGCCTGCGCTGCGGATGGTGTGATACATGGCAGAAATATGATCTTATGCGATATGGCAGGATATATTGTGCTTATATAGATAAAAGTCTGGTAAAGGGATTTTGCCCGGATAATGAGCTGGAGTTAAGCTCAAAACTTTCAGAGGGCTCTGATTGCTGCGATTTTCATTGGGTCGGTGCCGATTTCAGGGATGAAGCAGGGCTTTCAAAAGCCATGATGAAAAAAGCTTCAATGGAAAATGAAAATATAAAGGATTTTCTCTATCACTGCGGACACCTGCTCAGTGCTCTGAACCGCACCTTCCTTTTGGAGCTTGGGCTCGTAAAGGGACAGCAGATCGTGGACAGGGCTCTTTCCTCCTATGCCGATATCATGGGAGAGTACAAGCGCCAGGCACTTGAGGATGAGGCAAGGCAGGATTTCCTCAGTGTTTGAAAACGGATCGCAGTAACAAGGCTGTGTTTGCAATCTGCAAAGAGTGCATAAGGCTGGATGCGGTATTTAAGGGCCTTGCCGATATTTTTTCAAAGGAGGCTGGATGCTGAGATTTAAGTATACGGATGGAAGAGATCAGGATTTTGTAGGACTTTGCAGGGAGCTTGATGAGCTTTTAAATGAGACGGCTGGCGGTGAGGAAAACAGGGCTCATTACAATCAGTATAATCTGCTGGATGACATACATGATGTGGTGCTCATATGTGATGATGATGTTGCTATTGGCTGCGGCAGCTTCAAAAGGTATGATGATGAGCGTGCCGAGCTCAAGAGGGTATTTATAAGAGAGGGCTACAGGGGCAGAGGGTTTTCAAAAAAGCTTGTGGGGCTCCTTGAGGATCTGGCCAGGGCCGAGGGCTATGGTCAGATGATCCTTGAGACTGCCGAACGCCTTGGCGCAGCCATGGAGCTATACAAGAGGCTTGGATATATTGTCATTCCAAATTATCCTCCCTATGAGGATTATGAGGAATCGATTTGTATGGGCAAAAGGCTGTGAGTCTTATTTATTGCTGCGGTAAGTTCCTGCCGATCGATACGGTAAGCCCTGATGATCGCAGCTGTAAGCCCTGCCGATCGATGCGCTAAGCCCTGATAATCGTAGCTGTGAGTCCCGCCCATCAGGATATGTCATGCCTATCAGTGTATGCTTGCATTTTTGGGCGTATCGTGTTATCCTTCATAAATAACTCCGGGTGTAGCGAAGGTGGTATCGCGCCACATTTGGGATGTGGAGACCGCACGTTCGAATCGTGTCACTCGGATAAAACAAGGCCTGTGCCGGGATCAGAAAATGCTTCCTGGCATGGGCTTTTTTGTGCTCAGTTAACAGCTTATGAGGAAGAAGGCATAGATAGGTTACGGATAATATGTTCAGAAAAAAATGTAATCACTTGTTGTTAAATCTGATGTGTGAGTATCCAGTTCAGTAAATCAGAAGATTGAATGTTGCCTGTTGCTAATTGCAGGATGACATCGGACAATTCTG
>CALWET010000031.1 GCA_944377385.1 uncultured Lachnospiraceae bacterium
GTGTCTCAGTCCCAATGTGGCCGTTCAACCTCTCAGTCCGGCTACTGATCGTCGTCTTGGTAGGCCGTTACCCTGCCAACTAACTAATCAGACGCGGGTCCATCTCATCGCGATAAATCTTTTCACCCAGAGCCATGCGGCTCCGTGCGCTTATGCGGTATTAGCAGTGATTTCTCTCTGTTATCCCCCTCGATGAGGCAGGTTACCCACGCGTTACTCACCCGTCCGCCACTAAGCTTTCTATGACTTTGACGAATCTCCGTCATATCAGCTCCGTTCGACTTGCATGTGTTAGGCACGCCGCCAGCGTTCATCCTGAGCCAGGATCAAACTCTCTCACTAGATCCTCAATAAGAGCTTTTATACTCCTATTTAGTACTCACCTTTTTCTGAACACCAGCTATTTCTCTTAGCTTCGTCCGTTATTTACTGTCTTCTTTTAAGCTTTCGCTTGAATATCTCTCGTCCTTGGTTCCCCTCAGACTTCTTGGAATATTCAGGGTCTGTGCATTAATCGTTGTTGTTCTTTTCAAGGTTCTCTCGCTTCACCCTCTCGCTGAGTGACAGCTTAACTACTTTATCACATTTCATATACTGATGTCAAGTAGTTTTTTGGTTTTTTTATTCGGGCCGTTTAAACGATCCCGAAAGCAGAAGAATAGTATCTATATATAATGTAGAAAACCTATACTTCCTTTACTCAATCATAGAGCATAACTCCTCCGTCTTTTCTTGAGTGCTGACCGTATTATATTTGCTCAAAAGCCGTTTGTCAAGCTGATTTTAAGCCATTTTTCAACTATTTTTTACCTATACAATATATGCTTTTTTCAGAGCTTTTACGCTACAATATTTAGTTTTCGCTACTGCCTCCACAGCTTACTTAATCGCAGATGATGATGTCAAAGTCACTGGTCTTTGAGTCCGTCACGGCAATGTAAAATTTTTTGCCATAATCCGTAGTTGCGCCCTGCCACTCGGCAAAGCTCCTGTCCACATAATTATGGGTATTGCGTATGTAATCAAAGAACTGCTGACCTGTGTTATCTCCAAGCAATGCCTTTATGGCTCTTTCCGTTATCGCAGATATATTGTGCCTTGCATATACCTGTCTTTCGTCAAACATACTGTCACTTATATTTCCATCATCCCATAGAGGAAGCTGTGCCACTATAATAGCTTTTTCATTTGTAAGATCAGGTACTCGGATAAGAGTATAGCCCCCTGCTATCATCCAGCTGTCCGCGCTGTTATTCAAAGGCAGAGTCTCATGGACATATTTGTTTGCTATATCTCCATAAAATATGTTCCAGGTGCCCTCTACCTCTTCGGGAGAGGCCTGACTAAACATATATGTTTCAAGAATGTCCTCCGCAACATAGTTATCGCCTATGCTCCTTGGAAAACTCCTTTGTAACTTCAAAGGCGCCAGGGGTCTCTATGGATAAGCTCTTGTCATAAACACCATTGACAGTTGCCGCAAAGACAGGGTCCGCAAGCAGAGTCGTGCTTATTATTCCGGCCAAAGTTAAAGCTTTTAAAGATATCCTCATATTTGCCTCCTTTTATAATGTTAAAACGTTTATTAAACGCCCCAGCATTTGTTACTGAACCTATAAAAATAGCGGAAAGTCTTTATACGCTCGACTTTCCGCTAAATCTTCACTACGCAGAAGGAGGGATTTGAACCCTCGCGCCGGTTGCCCAGCCTACACCCTTAGCAGGGGCGCCTCTTCGGCCTCTTGAGTACTTCTGCAAGCTCCTCGCCAATGGAGTGCTTTATGAATTATATTTGTTTTTGACACGCTTGTCAAGACTGTAGGGCAAACATGATCCACTATACCGCTTATTGCTTTATCTCAGTATGGATGACTAAGAAATTAAATGATACTGAGGTTTTAAGACTTAAAACTTATGATATTAAAAACTAAAATATGAAAGCTTATAGACTGCTCCCTGTCCATATCCCTAACATATTCTTTACTGTATGTTGATTCCCAGGCCCGCTTATTTTAAAATATGCTGTAACCCTTTAAATAAGGAAGGAACAAAGGCATGAAAGCTGACAGAATCATAAAAAGTAATGTAGTATATATCGGAAGAGGCAGCAACATTATAAGCGGTGGCGTGGCCATAAAGGGCAATAAGATAATTGCCGTGGGAAGCGACGAGGAACTGGAAAAACATATAGGCAGTGATACAGAGATTCTTGAGTACAGAGACTGCCTCGTAATGCCTGGATTTATTGACGACCATGTTCATGTGACCATGGGAGCCATGATCCATGACAGCGGCCTTGACCTTAGCGGGACCAGGTCTCCGGAGGAATGTGTGGAAATAGTCAGTGAACATTTAAGGAAGCATCCTGATATTAGTCTTTTATTGGCCTCAGGCTGGATGGTGTCGGCCTGGAAGAAGGACGAGCTTCCCCGAAAGGAAATGCTTGATGAGATCTCTAAAGACATACCTATCTGCCTGCAATCCGCTGACGGCTGGTACTGCTGGGTAAATTCCAAGGCCTTGGAAATATTCGGCTATACCAAAGAGAGCATTAAAGGGGAACAGGAGCTTTATGTAAAAAAGGATGAAAATGGCGAGCTTAGTGGCATGCTTTATCATATAGGCTCGGATCCCGTATTTTTCATGCTGCTCAACATTGATAAGGAAATAGCCAAGGCCATGCTAAAGCGATCTCTTTCCGTATACAGCAGCTTTGGTATAACATCTGCGGGAGATGTTTCCAATGAGCTTGAGATAAATAAAGAGCCCAAGGGCTTTAAGCTATTTAAGGAGATGGAGGATGACGGAGCGCTTGACGTCCGTATGTTTGTCTATCCCTCAATCGGAAAGACAGGGGATTTTACCAGGGCCAGAGAGCTAATGGAAAAATATAGCCAGGGTTATGTGATCATGCCTGGGCTCAAGGCCTACTGTGACGGGGTCATAGATGCACATACGGGGGTGCTAATGAAGCCTTATTTGGACGACCCCGAAGATCCCAACAAAAACGCCGACTCCATTTTTTCCCAAGAAGAGCTGAACTTTATAGTTTCAAAAGCAAACAAAGAGGGCTTTCCCGTCAGGATACACTGCACCGGAGACGGGAGCACCCACATGGCCCTAAATGCCTTTGAGGAGTCCATAAGGGAAAATGGGTATCACGGACTTAGAAACGGTATAGAGCATATAGAGCTTACGGCCAAAGAGGATCTTCCAAGATTTGCGGCGCTTCATGTTATGGCTAATAAGCAGCCGGCCCATTATTATCTATGTACTGAAAGCTTCATGGAAAAGGCACTGGGACATAAAAGATGGTTCCACAGCCATCCCCTCAGATCCCTTTATGAAGCGGGTGCCCCTGTATCTCTTAGCACCGACTTTCCCATTGTTGACATAGACCCATTCCAAAACATCTATGTGGCCATTACAAGGCTTGACCTAAAGGGACAAGAGATAGGCGGAGATTTAGCGGAAAGTATAGACATATTTACAGCTTTAGAATCCTATACTTACATGGGTGCCTATGCCATGGGAGCAGAGGACAGGCTCGGAAGCCTGGAGCCTGGAAAGCTTGCTGACATAACTGTCATAAACGGCAGGGTGATCGATGAAGATCCGGAAAAGCTTCTTGAAAGACATGCTCTCCTTACCCTTATGGACGGGCGCATAGTCTATTCCTCAAAGGAACAGGAATAAACATAAATCAAGGCTCTAAGCCTATTTTCACCAACACGTTTTGTCCACCCTGTATCTTCCCTGAAAAAAGATATAACCCACTGTGAGCCTTATATACTTGGCTCTCAGTGGGTTTTTACCAACAATTTTTATCCTATAACTTTCCTTTGCTGTCTGAATTTTTACTGATCCTCGAGGATATCAGCCTCAGGTATCCTCTTCCTCCTCATCCTCGGCCCGTATCTCGTCGGCCTCGTCCTCGGTTACTTCTTCTGTTTCCTCCTCGGAGCTGTCATCACCGGCCCTGGTCTTTGATATGCTTGCCACATATACTCCCTGCTCAGTATCTATGTTCATGACACGCACTCCGCTGGTATTCCTGCCTATCAGGGATATGGAGGCTATCTGGGTACGCATGATTATGCCCTCGTTTGTGATCAGCAGAAGATCTCCTTCTCCATCACAGAGCTTTGCCCCTATCAGCTTTCCGGTCTTTTCCGTGACCTTGTAGCAGAGCACGCCCTTGCCGCCTCTGCCCTGGGTCTTGAATTCCTCTATGGGTGTACGCTTGCCCATACCGTTTTCTGAAATGACCAAAAGCTCTGTGCCCTGGCTGTCCATCTGCATGCCTATGACCTCATCGTCAGGCCTTCCAAAGCGCATGCCGGTCACTCCCATGGAGGAACGGCCTGTCACCCTGACATCCTGCTCGTTGAAGCGTATTGCCATACCGCATTTGCTGACCATGAAAATATCCTCATTGCCTGCGGAATATTTGACCTCTATGAGCTCGTCTCCCTCCTTGAGCGTGATGCCTATGATGCCGGTCTTTCTCACATTGCTGAAGTAGGAAAGAGGTGTACGCTTTACCATGCCTGTCTTTGTGGCCATGATCAGGTATCTGTCATCGTCAAATTCTTTTATGGGTATGACTGCCGTCGGATGCTCATCCGGCATGAAGGGCAGGAGATTTATCAGAGCTGTGCCCCTGGCTGTCCTGCCTGCCTCGGGTATCTCATAGGCCTTTAGTCTGTATACCCTGCCCATATTGGTAAAGAACAGGATGGTGGCATGATTGTTTGTGGAAAGCAGGTCCTCAACATAGTCGTTTTCTATGTTTGCTGCTCCCTTTATGCCCTTTCCGCCTCTGTTCTGTACTCTGAAATTATCAGGGTTCATCCTCTTTACATATCCAAGATGAGAGAAGGTAATGACTATCTCGTCATCCGGTATCAGATCCTCATCCAGTATCTCCCCTGCGTCCATGCTGATGGAGGTACGTCTGTCATCTCCGTATTTATCGGCTATGAGCTGTATCTCTTCCTTTATGACCCTGAGCAGCTCGTTTTTGTCGGAAAGGATCCTATTGTAATATGCTATCTTCTCGGAAAGCTCCTTATATTCGGATTCTATCTTGTGACGCTCAAGTCCTGTGAGGGCGCGAAGCCTCATGTCCACTATGGCCTGGGCCTGGGCATCGGTAAAGGCAAAGGCTTCTATGAGCTTCTGCTTTGCCTCGTCACCGTCCTTTGAAGCCCTGATGATCTTTATGATCTCATCTATATGCTCAAGAGCCTTTAAAAGTCCCTGCAGGATGTGTGCCCTGTCCTCGGCCTTATGAAGATCGAAGCGGGTACGTCTGGTGACCACATCCTCCTGATGACGCAAATACTCTTCCAGTATCTGCTTTAAATTAAGCACCTTGGGCTCTCCATTTACTATGCAGAGAAGTATGGCTCCAAAGGTCTCCTGAAGCTGAGTATGCTTATAGAGCTGATTGAGTATGACCTGAGGATTTACATCACGCCTAAGCTCTATCTTTATCTTGGAATCTGAATTTTTACCCATGGTATCATTTATGGCCGTGATACCATCTATCTTTTTATCCTTTACCAGCTCGGCTATGTTTTCGATCACCCTGGAACGGAATACCATGTAGGGGAGCTCCTTTACGGTTATTACTCCCTTTCCGTTGGGCAGCTTTTCTATCTCGCAGATGGCCCTCATGCGTATCTTTCCGCGTCCGGTACGATATGCCTCCTCTATGCCTCTTCTGCCAATGATCTCTGCACCTGTGGGAAAATCAGGTCCCTTGACTATATGAAGGAGCTCGTCGATATCCGTATCCCTGTCCTCATTTACACGGTTATCTATCATCCTGACTGCAGCTGCTATGACCTCTCTCAGATTGTGGGGAGGTATGTTTGTGGCCATGCCCACTGCTATACCCGTGGTACCGTTTACAAGTATGTTGGGAATCCTGGCAGGCAGCACCGTAGGCTCATCATAGCCCTGCTCGTTGGAAAAGTTCGGGACGAAATCCACGGTATTTTTATTTATGCCGTCCAGCATCTCCATGGCAAGGCGACTCAGCTTACCTTCGGTATAACGGGCCGCAGCCGGTGAATCTCCATCCTCGGATCCGAAATTTCCCTGCTTTTCAATAAGTGGATATCTGGTGGACCAGGGCTGTCCCAGATTGACCAGAGCTCCGTATATGGAGGAATCTCCATGAGGATGATAATGTCCCATGGTCTCTCCGACTATGGTGGCACATTTTTTTGTTTTTTTGTCCGCCGTTGCCCCCATCTTCATGGCAGCATAGAGTATCCTTCTCTGTACGGGCTTTAGGCCATCCTTTACATCAGGCAGGGCTCTGGAAACTATGACCGACATGGCATAGTTTATATAAGAGCTCTCCATGGTATTTTTCAGGTCCACATCCTTTATCTTGTCATAAACATTAGGTTCCATCATTCACCCTTTATTCCTTAAATGCTGAACCGCAGATGATCCAATGATCATATCCGCAGATCGTTTACAGGTATTTGTCAACATTATATCTATTAAACATCCAGGTTATCCACATATCTGGCATTTTCTTCAATAAACAGCCTTCTGGGCTCTACCTGGTCACCCATCAGAGTAGTAAAGGTCAGATCCAGCTCTGAGCGGGAATCCTCTGACATGTTCACACGCAGAAGAGTCCTGGTCTCGGGATCCATGGTGGTCTCTGAAAGCTCCTGATCCTCCATTTCTCCAAGTCCCTTGAACCTTTGTACGTCTGCGTCCTTTCCTACCTGCTCCAAAAGCCTGTCTCTTTCAGCATCTGAATATGCATAGTAAAGCTTTTTATTTTTTCTCACATAGTAAAGAGGAGGCTGAGCCAGATACACATGCCCCTCTTTTATCAGATCAGGCATGAAACGATAGAGGAAGGTGAGCATTAGAGTCGCTATATGCGCCCCGTCCACATCCGCATCGGTCATGATGATGATCTTGTTATAGCGAAGCTTCGATATGTCAAAATCGTCATGTATCCCTGTACCAAAGGCAGTGATCATGCCCTGTATCTCTTTATTTGCATATATCTTGTCGAGACGGGCCTTTTCCACGTTAAGGACCTTTCCTCTTAGAGGCATGACGGCCTGATAGCGTATGTCACGGCAGTTTTTAGCCGGACCAAGGGCGGAATCTCCCTCGACTATAAATATCTCACACTTTTCAGGATCCTTTTCCTGACAGTCAGCAAGCTTTCCGGGAAGTCCGGCCCCTTCCAGCACGGATTTCCTGCGGGTCAGCTCTCTGGCCTTTCTGGCAGCTGCCCTGGCTCTTTGAGCAAGTATGGATTTTTCACACATGATCTTGGAGATCTGAGGATTTTGCTCAAGAAAATATGTGAGCTGCTCTGAAAGCACCTGGCTTACGGCCTGATTTGCCTCCGAGGTGCCAAGCTTCATCTTTGTCTGTCCCTCAAACTGAGGATCCTCTATCTTTACGGATATGATAGCGGTAAGCCCCTCTCTGATATCTTCTCCGGAAAGATTTTGATCATTGTCCTTCAAGAGCTTCATCTTTCTGGCATAATCATTGAAGGTCTTTGTCAGAGCATTTCTGAAACCGGTCAGATGCGTTCCTCCCTCAGGAGTATTTATATTGTTTACAAAGGTATAGATATTTTCCGTAAAGGCATCCGTATGCTGCATGGCCACCTCTACGAAAATGCCAAGCCTCTCTCCCTCACAATAAATGACTGTGGGATAAAGAGGCACGTTTGCCTGATTAAGATAGGTGACGAATTCCTTTATGCCTCCCTCATAGTGGAAGGTGCGGTCGTGCTTATCCTCCCTGTCATCAACAAGATGTATCTTTATGCCTCGGGTAAGGAAGGCAGTCTCTCTGAGCCTGGTCTTTATGGTCTTATAGTCAAATACAGTCTCTTCAAATATCTCGGCATCGGGCTTGAAGGTTACTGTGGTACCATGCTCATCCTGGGAGCATGTACCTATCTTTTTAAGAGGATACATGACCTTGCCTCGCTCATAGCGCTGCTTGTATATCTCTCCCCCTCTTTTTACCTCTACCTCGAGCCATTCAGATAGAGCATTTACGACGGAAGCTCCTACTCCATGCAATCCTCCGGATACCTTATATCCGCCGTTTCCAAATTTGCCTCCGGCATGAAGTATGGTAAATACTACCTCAACCGCAGGCTTTCCTGCCTTTTTCTGTATATCTACCGGAATCCCTCGTCCATTGTCCTTGACGGTGACTGAACCGTCGGCATTAAGCCTGACCTCTATCTCATCACAAAAGCCTGCCAGAGCCTCATCCACACCGTTATCAACTATCTCATAAACCATGTGGTGCAGTCCGGATATGGCTGTGGAGCCTATATACATTCCGGGCCTTTTTCTGACAGCCTCAAGCCCCTCCAAGATCTGTATTTGAGAGGCATCATAGTCCTCACTGTTATGGCCGTTATTTACCTCGAAGCTTTTTTCGGCCCTTTCCAGATCCTGCTCCATATTTTTCATTTCATTATCTGCCATCAATTTTCACCCGTTATCTTTCCGTTTACTATCCTGAAAATTTTGTCTGCCTTAAATCTGTTATCTATAAGATCATCAAGCCCCGTACATGTGATCATGGTCTGAACGGAGGCTATGGAATTGAGCAGCATCTCCTGCCTGCTCCTGTCAAGCTCCGAAAGCACATCATCAAGCAACAGCACCGGCCTTTCACCGCTGAGCTTTTCCACAAGCTCTATCTCTGAAAGCTTTAAACTGAGAGCTGCCGTCCTCTGCTGTCCCTGGGAGCCATAATGTCTCAGATCAAAGCCGCAAAGCTCAAATTTTATGTCATCTCTGTGAGGCCCATAAAGACATACTCTCTGCCTTATCTCTCTTTCCTCATTTTTCTTGAGCTCATCATAAAAATCCTCAGGAGCTATATTCTCCTCATAGGTTATGCTAAGCTCCTCCTTTCCTGAGGTGATATCTTTATGTCTGTCCTTTATCAGTTCATTAAGCTCAGCTACAAAGGCTCTTCTTTTTTTTATGATGCTGCTTCCAAAATTTGCGAGCTGCTGATCATATATGTCCAGCATCTCCCTGAAGGATTCCTCCATTTCAAAGCTGCGAAGCAGATTATTTTTTTGATTTATGATCCTGTTATAGGATATGAGATCATGTGTATAAAGCTTATCCAGCTGACACAGCTCACTGTCCATGAATCTGCGCCTTTCACCAGGACCATTTTTTATGATACTGAGATCCTCTGGTGAAAAGAATACCACACAGGCCACACCAAACAGCTCTGATGCCCTCCTTATGGGAAATCCATTAAGAGCTATGCCCTTTGAGCGATTTTTTTTGATGTGCATGTCTATGCGATAGCTCACATCATTTTTAAGTAGATTCAGCTTTATATGTGCCTCATCGGAATCAAAATTTATAAGCTCTCTGTCCTTTTGTGCCCTGTGGGATCTGGAGGTGCATCCTACATAGACTGCCTCCAGAAGATTTGTCTTTCCCTGGGCATTGTCTCCATAAAAAATGTTTACTCCCTTGTCAGGAAAAAAGGACAGCTCCCTGTAATTTCTGAAATCCTTGAGATCTATGGATTCTATGATCATCTGTCAATCAATATGAATAAGCATTGAAATTTACGGGAAGTATAAGGTAGATATAGCTTTCCTTATCATCCCTTATGATCAGAGGAGACTTGGCATTTGTCATATAAAGGCTTACCTCCTCGTCATCTATGACCCTAAGGGCATCCATCAGGAATCTGGGATTGAAGCCTATCATCAGATCCTTGCCCTCCTTCCTCATAAGCAGACTGTCATTCATGGAACCTATGACAGTATTCATGCGAAGCTCCATAGAGCTGTCCTCGATATTGAATATCAGCGGCCTCTTGTCATTTTCCCTGACAAGTATGGTAGATCTTTCAATACTGTCCAAAAGTTCCTTTTTATTTATGATCACCTTGGTATCATAGTCGGTATGCAGCATATTTTCTATGCGGAAAAACTCTCCGTCTATGAGCCTTGATATCATTACGGTATCATCAAAGCTGAAAAGCACGGAGCTTTTTGAAAAGCATATCGTTACATCCTTTTCCGCATCACCGGGAATGATCTTTGATATCTCATTAAGGGTCTTTCCTGGAATTATGACGCTTACAGGATCATAGGAGCTTCTGAGCTCGGTATTCCTGATGCTTATCCTGTGTCCGTCTATGGAAACCACCTTCAGATTCTCTCCCTTAATCTCAAAAAGCTCTCCTGTCATCATCTTGTTGGAATCGTTTTGTGAGATGGAGAAGATGGTATCCTTTATGACCTCCTTCAAGGTGAACTGAGAAATGGTCATATGCTTTTCATCATCTATCAGATCCAGCTCAGGGAACTGATCAGCATCCCTTTCCTGAATCTTGAAAAGAGAATTGTCACAGCTTATCTCTATTATGCTTTCCTTTTTTGAAATGACTATCTCTGAGCTGTCATCGGATGAGATCTTTCTGATGATATCCACAAACAGCCTTGCTTCTACTGCAGTCCTTCCACCTTCATAAACATTACAGCTGTCAGATCTGATCCTGGTGTTTATACCAAGCTCCATATCATTTGCAGTGAAGCTTACTCCAGCCTCATCTGCTTCTATAAGTATACATTCAAGTATAGGCATGGTGGTCTTTGCTGCCACTGCCTTCGATACTATGTTAAGTGCGTTGAGAATATCCGCTCTTTTAAAACTTATCCTCATGATCTTCCTTTCTTTTTATTTATTATTTATATAGTTATTAGTAGTTATAGTATTATAGGCTGTTAACTTGTGGAAAAGTCATTTTGAGCCATATATACATGGAAAAATCAATGTTTATCCCTTTGTTGACCCCATATTGAAAAAATGTTGAGGATGTATATATCTCGTGTTTTAAAACTGATGCCGCCGATTCATTTTTCGAATGTAAAGATCAGGCAGATAAAAAATGAAAAAATGTAAAGTAACTGTAAACATCTATCAACGTGGAATCAACGAATTATCAACTAAGTTATCAACAATTTTGTTTATAAATCAGTTATCAACAGTTTATCAACATATTATGGGGATATCTTCTTTTTAAGTATATTGATGGCTGATGCCAGCTTTTCGTTGCTTTTTATCTCCTTTGCGATCTTGTCCCTGCCGTGTATGACGGTACTGTGATCCCTGTCTCCTACTGCTTTTCCTATCTGCTGAAGAGAATCCTGAGTCATGGTGCAGCACAGATACATGGCTATCTGCCTTGGATAGGCAAGCTCTTTGTTTTTCTTTTGTGAAATGATGTCTGCTGTGCTGATGCCAAAATGTTCAGCTACTATGGATATGATGAGCCCTGGAGTGATGGCATTTTGATTTTGATCATTTCCTATATAGTCCTTCAAAATGTTCCTTGCCATGTTTATATCTATATCCATTTTTTCGAGCCTTGATTTGGCCACTATCCTGGTCAGGGCTCCCTCAAGCTCTCTGATGTTTGAGGTTATGTTTTCGGCTATATATTTAAGGACCTCATTGTCTATGTTCAGATGATCCATCTCCTCTTTTTTGTAAAGGATGGCCATCCTGGTCTCATAGTCGGGAGGCTGTATATCCACTATAAGCCCTCCTTCAAATCTTGAGCGTATCCTTTCCTCAAGATTATTTATGTCCTTTGGAGGCTTATCGGAGGTGATGATTATCTGTTTATTTCTCTCATAAAGAGAATTAAAGGTGTGGAAAAATTCCTCCTGGGTGCTTTCTTTTCCTGCTATGAACTGTATGTCATCTATCAGGAGCATGTCCAGGTTCCTGTATTTTCTTCTGAAGTCAGCTCCTCTTTTGTTTTGTATGGATTCTACATAATCATTTATGAAGGTCTCACTGGTCACATAGAGTATCTTGGCCTTTGGGTCATTTTTTAGTACATAATGTGCTACTGCATGCATAAGATGAGTTTTTCCAAGACCTACTCCTCCATAGAGATAAAGTATCTTGAACTGATCTCCGGGGCTTTCAGCCACCGCTATGGATGCGGCATGGGCCATCTTGTTGCTGTTTCCCACAACGAAGGAGGAAAAGGTATATTTTGGATTTAGATTGGCTTCTTCTATCAGGGTGATATTAAGAGAATCCTTTTCTTTTTCCTTGTCCTTTTTCTTTTCCTCGGTTTTTTCTTCCAGTTCGTCACTGAACATGAATACAGGCTCAAGCTTGAGGCCTGTTTTTTCCTCTATGGCAATGGACAGCAGATATTTGTATTTGCTGTTGAGATATTTTTTATAAAAATCAATGTTTTTTTCGTCAGCCTTATCAGTTTTGCTGTCGGGTATGAGTATGATGACCTGTTTGTCAGTGCATTTATACACTTTGAGAGGAGCGAGCCAGGCTCCGAAGGATACATTGGATATATCATATTCGTCTCTCATATAGTCCAATATATCATTCCATTTTTCCCTTACGACATTATCCATGAGAAATCTCTTTCTTCCTTAATATATAAGGCCAATTTTTTACATATATATTCTAATATAAAAGCATGCAATTTTCAATGAGATAAAGTCCAGTTAAAGAAGTAAATTGTGGATAAATTTTTAAGTTTTCAACAATATATCAACATTTTGTGAAAAAAAATGATACCTCCACAAGATGCAGAGGTATCATGATCTTATGATATTTCAGGCCTTACTGAGTATATATTTAAATAATGACTCAGGCCTTTTTCTTTTTTGCAAAGCAGATGACCACATGTCTGTAGGGCTCCTCACCCTCAGATCTGGTGATTATATCCTTTTCAGGCTGAAGTACGGAATGGATGATCCTGCGCTCATAAGGGTTCATGGGCTCAAGGGCTACAGGCCTCTTTGTACGCCTTACCTTGTGGGCTATGTTCTTTGCCAGCTTTTCCAGAGTTTCCTTCCTTCTTTCACGGTAGTTTTCCGTATCAAGCTTTACTCTGATATATCCGCTTCCATGCTTGTTTATGACCTGTCCTGTGAGGTACTGCAAAGCATCAAGGGTCTGGCCTCTTTTACCTATGAGTACACCCATATCGTCTCCGGAGAGATTTATGGACATTTCATTTGATTCCTCATCCATATCTATGGATATGTCCACATTAAGGCTCATACCCTCAAATACAGAGCTTAAAAAGTCCATGGCCTTTTCTGTTGCCGTTAAGTCAGATTCAGGAGAGGCAGTCATTTTTTTCTCCTCTTCTTTGAGTCTGACACTTATGACATAGGGCCTTGCTCCTATGCCGAATACTCCCTCACGTCCTGTTTCCGTTATCTCGTATTCTAAATCTTCACTTGTGACGCCAAGCTCTATACAGGCCTTGGTTATGGCATCATCAAGTGTCTTTGCAGAAAAACTGATCGCTTCCATATATGTTCCTCCGCTTATCTCTTTTTATCGTGCTTTTCGTTGTACTGCTGCACCATCCTTGCCCTGTCAGCTATGGTATCCGTTTTGTAATAGCTGTTTGCATCATCTATGCGGCTCTTTGTGGCATCAAGCTGCTGCTGACGCTTTTTCTCTTCTTTTTCAAGCTTGAGCTGCATCTTTTTGATGGCCTCCTCCTGGGTCTTTTCATTTATAGGAGGAAGTCCCTTTTTAGCTCTTTTCTTGTTTGTCTTGTCAAGGTTCTTTTTGATGATCTCGTCCACATTCACATTGTTCATGTGTCTGTTAAGGAGATACTGGGTGATACCCATGATGACTGCTGAAGCTATCCAGTATATGCCTACACCTGAGGATATGGAGAAGCAGAACCATACAGAGATAAGGGGCATCATGATATTCATGGTCTTCATCATCTGTTCGGAGCTGGGATCTCCTGCCGCTGCGGTGGACCTGGTAGTTATTTTTGATGCAAGGAATTGAGAAAGTCCTGCAAGCACGGGTATGATCCAGGCTCTGATATCGGTAAGCCCATAGGAAGAGGGAGAAGCTGCCAGGTTTATTCCAAGGAAGCTGTTCATCTCCATGATGGTATTCATGTTCGGAGTTATGACAGTATCTACCAGATTCTGAGCCACCCTCGGAGCTCCGCCCTGAGCCTGGGGAGAGCTGATGAAATCTATGAACTGGCTCCACTGGCTGGGATTCAGATAATAAAGGAAATCAGTTATCTGATCTGCAGAAGCGATGGTCTTGTCAGTTATCCTGGCGTTTGTCATGACTCTGCTCAGTGCTTCACTGGACTGGGCAAATTCATTTACCATGCCAACGGCATTTGTGCCGAGGGCAGAAACTATCTCTTCAAAGTAATGTCCTACACCATGTACATAGGTAGGTATGAACTGTATAACACGATAAAGGGCCAGTATGATGGGGAACTGGATCGCAAGCTGTAAGCAGCCTCCGGTCATGCTGGTCCCATAGCGCTCATAAACTGCCTTGATCTCGGCGTTCTGCATCATCATGGCCTGCTGATCATTTTCCTTGCCCTTGTATTTCTGTTGGATAAGGCTGATCTGAGGCTGTATGACCGCCATGATCTTTTGAGATTTTGCCTGCTTATATGAAAGAGGTATCATAAGCAGACGGGTGATGATCGTGAATATGATTATACATATACCGATGTTGACGATACCGATACCTGACATGACGGTAAAGATACCATCCATGATGATTCCCAGCAGACTGGCTATGGGACCCAGGATCCCGCCTTTGCTGGCTAAAAATATAGGTGTCAAGATTCTACCTCCGTAAAATTAGGGAACAGGGTCATAACCGCCTTTGGCAAAGGGGTTACAGCGAAGTATCCTCCAAAATGCCAACAAAAAACCCTTTAACGCGCCGTACTTTTGTATGGCCTCAATGGCGTATTGAGAACATGTAGGCGTGTAGATACAGTGAGTATTGACCTTGAGCCTGCTCAGGTATTTCTGATAGAACCTGATGGCCTTTATCATAAGTTTTGATATCATATCCTCACTTCGATTCCATAAAAATGTCATGACCTTTAAGCAGCTTCAGATATTCCTCCTTCATTTGAGAAAAATCCGACTGCCTGGATTCGTTCCTGGCTACCATGATTATGTCATAGCCTGTCCTGGTTACGTCTGATGATGCTCGGAACAGCTCCCTCATACGTCTCTGAAAATGATGTCTTTCTATACTGTTTCCATATTTTTTGCTGGTGCTTATGCCAAGCCTTGATATGGAAAGGCCGTTTTCAATGACATACATCACGAAAAAACGGCTTACCTTCTTCCTGCCTTCCCTGTAGGCTCTTCTGAAGTCCTCATTTTTTTTGATGCTGGGGAAATTTTTCATAATTCCGATAAAGAAAACAAAGGACCGCGCTAAGCGGTCCGTAAAAACGCCTTAGGCTGATAATCTTGCTCTTCCCTTAGCTCTTCTTCTGTGCAGCACCTTTCTTCCGCCTGCGCTGCTCATCCTGGCTCTGAAACCATGAACCTTTGATCTCTGTCTCTTTTTAGGCTGAAACGTCATCTTCATGATTCACTCACCTCCTAATCCTGTATATTCGTAACCAAGCGCTAAAACATCCTTGATATTATATAGAAAAAGAAAGGCCTATGTCAATAAAAATCGGCTTTTTAAGGAGATAATCGGGAAAAATAAAATTTACTTGTGGTAATGGTATCAAACCATTACTATATATAGTGGAAAGGATATGAGTTATAGCGGATATGAATCACATAAGTAAACATATAGAAGAATATTATGATGTCGTGGTAGTAGGAGCAGGACATGCCGGCATAGAGGCAGCCCTGGCTTCGGCAAGGCTCGGGCTCAGGACCGTGGTCTTTACGGTAAGTGTGGACAGCATAGGACTGATGCCCTGCAATCCCAATATCGGAGGTACCTCAAAAGGACATCTGGTATGTGAGTTGGATGCTCTTGGCGGAGAGATGGGAAAATGCATAGACAGGACCTTTATCCAGTCAAAGATGCTGAACAGATCCAAGGGACCTGCGGTACACAGTCTCAGAGCCCAGGCAGATAAGCAGGCCTATATAGCGGAGATGAGGCGTACATTGGAAAACACGCCAGGCCTTGATATAAGACAGGCAGAGGTGGCTGAGCTCCTTGTGGAGAGCAGGGAGGGAGCCGGTGCAGGGACCAGCAGTTTAGGAACAGACTGCGATGGGCCAGGAAGGAACTGGCGCAGCATAGCCGGAGTCAGGGCCAGCTCTGGAGCGGTCTATCATGCAAAAAGAGTCGTTCTCTGTACCGGAGTATACCTCAATGCACGCTGCATATACGGAGAAGTCAGCGAATATACGGGGCCAAACGGCCTCAGAGCCGCAAACGAGCTGACGGCTTCCCTTATTAAAAACGGAATACCGGTAAGACGCTTTAAGACTGGGACTCCTGCCAGGGTGGACAGGCGCAGCATAGATTTTTCGGAGATGGAGGAGCAGAGGGGAGATGAGGAGCTTCGTCCTTTTTCCTTTTCCAACGAGCCCGAGGATATAGAAAGGGAGCAGGTCTCCTGCTGGCTGACCTATACAAATGAGCATACACATGAGATCATAAGGGAAAATATCGATCGTTCTCCTCTCTTTTCAGGAGAGATAAAGGGAACAGGCCCCAGATACTGTCCTTCAATAGAGGACAAGGTCATGAAATTTCCCGACAAGGAAAGACATCAGATATTTATAGAGCCTGAGGGCCTTTATACGAATGAAATGTATCTTTCGGGTATGAGCTCATCTCTGCCGGAGGATGTGCAGCAGGCCATGATACGCACCATGCCGGGCTTTTCCCATGCCCACATAGTCAGAAATGCCTATGCCATAGAATATGACTGCATAGATGCAACCGTGCTGAAGCCCAGTCTTGAATTCAAGGAGATATCAGGGCTTTATGCCGCAGGACAGATAAATGGTTCCTCAGGCTACGAGGAGGCAGCGGTACAGGGATTTATGGCGGGGGTAAATGCAGCCCTCTCCCTGCTTGGCAGAAGCGAGGTGGTACTGGACAGATCCCAGGCTTATATAGGTGTACTGATAGATGACCTTGTGACAAAGGAAAGCTTTGAGCCCTATCGTATGATGACCTCAAGGGCAGAGTACAGGCTTTTGCTCAGGCAGGATAATGCTGACCTTCGTCTGAGGAGGATAGGCCATGAGATCGGCCTTGTTTCCGACGAAGAATATGAGCGCTTTCTTAAAAAGGAGTCCCAGATAGAAGCTGAGATAGGGCGCATGCGAAACACCATAGCCGGATCAAATGAGTTTATAAATGACTTTCTCAGGCGTCATGGCTCAGCTGAGCTGCCAGACAGCAAGGGAGTCAGCTTTGCAGAGCTGATAAAGCGCCCGGAGCTGAGCTATGATCTGCTTTCCGAGATAGATAATGACAGGCCCGAGCTTTCCTGGAGAGTCAGGGAGCAGGTCAATATAGAGATAAAATATGAGGGCTACATAAAACGCCAGCGTCAGCAGGTCGAGCAGTTTCGGAAGCTTGAGGGAAAGAAGCTGCCCAAAGACATAGATTATGGCAAGCTCAAGGGACTTAGGCTTGAGGCCCAGCAGAAGCTGCAAAGGATCCGTCCGGAGAACATAGGACAGGCTGGACGCATATCCGGAGTATCTCCTGCGGATATCTCCGTACTGCTCATATACCTTGAGCAGATGAAAAGATCATGACGAAGTAAAAGATCAGAAAATAAACGCAATATAATACCGCCGAATCAGGCCTTATAGCCTGCTCCGACGGTAGTTTTTTATGTCAGGAAATATAAGGAAAAATATAATTATTGCCCTTTATGATCACTAAGCTTATGCTTGTTCTCCCTGGGCCTGTTTTTTGGCAACAGCCTTTACAAGCCAGTCCTTACCCTCAACGATACGAGTGACCATCATGGAAGCGATGGTATCGCCTGAGGAGTTGAGGCAGGTAGCCGGGGGATCAAAGAGGAATCCCAGAGTTGCAATGATGGGGAAGGCCTCGGGCGGGAATCCAAACATGCTGACTATGAGCATCTCGCCTACCAGTCCGCCGCCGGGTGCTCCTGAAAGCACGAAGGCTGAAAGTATGGCTACTACTATGGCCATGGCATAGGTGCCAGCTCCGGCAAATTCCATATCAAAGATGCCGTACAGGAAGGCTATTTTTACGATGGAGCTGAGTACGGAGCCGTCCATGTGCATGGTGCAGCCCATGGGAAGCACGATATCGCTTATGTCCTTGGGCACGCCGATGTTGTCACAGGCCTCCTTGTTTACGGGTATGGTAGCCGCTGAGGACTGGGTGGCAAATGCAGTGACTGCGGGAGGGAAGATGTACTGAAGCATCCTGCGTACACCGAGCTTGCCTCCTGCCATAAAGGAATAAAGAGGGAAAAAGATCACTACATACAGTAAGCAAAGAGGATAGTAAACTATCATGGAGTAGCCATAGCTTCCAACTATCTCAGGTCCATAGGTGGCTACCAGGTTTGCAAAATAAGCGCCAAGTCCTATGGGAGCTATCATCATGATCACGTCTACGAACTTCATGATAATGTCGTTTAAGTTTATGAGCAGCTTGCCCATGGGGCTTTCATCACCGCCGCTGGCTGATACGCAGAAGCCGAAGATGATGGCGAAAATGATCAGGGGCAGCATGTTGGATTTTGACCAGAGATCAGGGTAATCCGATACGGTCAGAGAGCTTACCAAAAGTTCGCCGGCTGTCTTTGCCTCGCCCACGGCCTCTGTAGTGAGCTCTATGGTAGTGCCGGCTGAGGGATCAAAAATGTTTATCCACAGCAGCACGCAGATGGCCGCCAGGAAGCCGGTAAATATAAAGGTGCCTATGGTGCCTGCAAGTATCTTTCCAAGACGCTTCATGTTGGCCATGGTGCCGACAGCGGAGGTGATGGAAACGAATACCAGGGGTACCACGATGGTAAACAGCAGGTTAAGGAAAATGTCTCCTATAGGCTTGATGGTGGTACCAAACTCAGGGGAAACCACACCGATGATCGCACCGACAGCTATGCCTCCCAGCATGAGTATCGGCGTCTTGTACTGTTCCCAGAAAGATTTTTTCTGAACTTGTGCCATTTCTTGTTGTCTCCTTTAGCTTTATATTTGCCCTTTTAGCAGGGAATAGCTTTTATGCCGTTTAAGCTCATCCACAGGATGCTATGTGAACGGATGAGCTGTCCACAGCTAAGTCCTTAATTGGGAAGGCTGTCCACAGCCTCCTTGAGCTGATCCATGGCCTTTTTGAGAACGCTTCTCGGACAGGCAGCATTCAGACGCATATAACCTGTCAGGCTCCTGCCGAAGGTATAGCCCTCATTCAGGCCCAGCTTTGCTTTTTTTATCATGAAGCTGCAAAGCTCCTCATTTGACATGTGCAGATCCCTGCAGTCCAGCCACATCAGATAGGTGGCATCAGGAGCATAGGTCTTTATCCTGGGGATGTATTTTTTGCAGTAATCCACGACAAAGTCAAAATTATCTGACAGGTAGGGAAGCAGCTGCTCAAGCCATTCCTCGCCCTCGTTAAATGCTGCCTGCATGGCTGTCAGGGAAAAAGCATTGTTCCTGTGGATATCCATGGCCATCCAGTATTTGTCAAAGACCTCCTTCATATGAGCGTTGGGGAATACAACGGTGGAGGCCTGAAGGCCTGCCAGGTTGAAGGTCTTTGTGGCGGAGATGCCTGTGGTCACATAGGATGCTATCTCAGGTGAAAGCGTGGCTACAGGCGTGTGCTTTTTGCCATGGAAGATAAGGTCAGAGTGGATCTCATCTGAAAACATGGGCACATGGTACTTCATGCAAAGCTCTGCCATGCGGCGAAGCTCCTCCGGAGTCCAGACTATGCCCAGGGGATTGTGAGGGTTGCAGAGCAGGAAGATGTCGCTTATCTTCAGCTTTTCCTCGAAATCCTCCCAGTCCACCTGCCAGCGGCCATCCTTTTCCACGATGGGATTTTCCACCACATGACGGCCCTGCATCTCTGTCATGTCATAGAACTCGGAATATACGGGAGTCTGGATAAGTACAT
Organism: uncultured Lachnospiraceae bacterium; assembly: GCA_944377385.1. GTDB lineage: Bacteria > Bacillota > Clostridia > Lachnospirales > Lachnospiraceae > Avilachnospira. The sequence continues at coordinate 19,968 of CALWET010000031.1, forward strand.
TCCCTCCCTCGGGGGTAAAGAGCTTGACCATGATGCTCAGATTCTGTACTACTCCCAGACAGTAGCTCATGAGAGATTTGTCGATGTCCCAGCCGTTGCGGCGCTTCTGCCAGCCTCTGACAGCCTCGAAATAGCTGTCCGGACGTGCTGTGTAGCCCCAAATGCCCTCTTCTGCCCTGAGCTTGAGAGCGTCTATGATGGGCTGAGCAGTACGGAAATCCATATCTGCTATCCAAAGGGGGATCAGATCGTCGGTGCCGAATTTCTTCTTTCTCTCATCATACTTCGCTGAGAAATTGTGACTTCGGTCGACTACTGCATCGAAATCGTATTTCATGTTTTCATATGCCTCCTTGTTCATAAATTATGTCAACTATATTTAAATGTTTTAAGTTGATATATGAAAGACATTTATAAAAATTTAACAAAAACATAGGCATCTTGTCAATGATTTTATTAAAAACATATAAACCACATTAAGATTATATAAATTTCTGTGGTTTTGTATGTAATATTTTTGCAAAAGCTAAAAGAATACACAGAAAACCAAAAATAGGTTATAATCATATGGAATAAGAAGTGCTGGTATTATGACCACAGGTCGGATACAGATCTGCGTACTTCGTTGAAATGAGGACGGCAGTATCAGATCAGACGGAGGCTTTATATGACGGAAGTTTTCAACGATGAATTGAAAAGGGGACTGTCAGAGCTTTCCCTTTGTATAAGCAAAGCCCAAAGGGACATGCTTTATGACTATTATCGTATGGTGATCGAAAAGAACAAGGTCATGAATCTGACGGCGATAACGGAGGAAAAGGATTTTGTTTTAAAGCATATAGTTGACAGTCTGGCCATAGTCAAGGCGGGCACTCAGGTTACGTCCCTGTTATGTAATAAGGGATCAAGGCTCATAGATATAGGCACTGGGGCTGGGCTGCCGGGGATAGTGCTCAGGATAGTTTTCCCCGAGCCCGAGATCTTGCTTTTTGATTCTTTGAAAAAACGCCTTTCCTTTCTTGATGAGGTCATAGGAGAGCTTTGCCTTAAAAGCTGCAGCGTACTTCATGGCAGGGCGGAGGATCTTGGCAGGGATACTGCCTTCAGGGAGAGCTTTGATCTGGCTGTTTGTCGTGCAGTAGCCAGGATGAATGTACTTTCTGAATATGCGTTGCCTCTTGTAAAGCCTGGAGGATATTTTGTCGCTTATAAATCAGCCGATGTGGAGGAGGAGCTTTCTCAAGCCTCCAATGCCCTTGGGATATTGGGAGGCAAGGCTGGGGCCCCTGTGTTTTTTGAACTTCCAGGCTCTGATATGGCGCGAAGCATAGTTTCTGTGAAAAAGATAAAGCCAACACCAGATGCTTATCCAAGAAAGGCGGGGATCCCTGTAAAGAAGCCCATATGCTGATTGTTTCACGTGAAACATTTTCTTTTCATAATTCAACAATTTAACAGCAGGATAAAGATATGAATGATACTATAGCTGCCATAGCGACGGGACTGAGGGAATCCGGCATAGGGATAATTCGTATATCTGGGCCCGAAAGCTATGAGATAATCAATAAAATATTCACGACAGGATCAGGCAAAACACCTGACCTGACAGAAAGTCATAGAGTTCACCATGGATATATAAATGTTTCACGTGAAACATTGGATGAGGTCCTGATCCTGAATATGAAAGGGCCAAGGAGCTATACAGGAGAGGATACGATAGAGATAGACTGCCACGGCGGAGTTCTGATGATGAAGCGGATCCTGGAGGCAGTGTTTGAGGCAGGAGCAAGACCGGCTGAGCCAGGAGAATTTACAAAAAGAGCATTTTTAAATGGCAAAATGGACCTGAGTCAGGCCGAGGCCGTGGCTGACATAATAAGCGCTAAAAATGACAGAGCGATAAAGGCATCGGTATCACAGTTGAAGGGCTCAGTTTCAAAGGCAATAAGAGAAGCCAGAGAGCTGCTGCTGGAGGATACGGCGTACATAGAGGCAGCCCTGGATGATCCAGAGCATATTGAGCTGACAGGATTTGGGGATAAGCTAAGCACGGATATACAAAGCGTAAAGTCAAGGCTTAAAAAACTTGTCAGATCCTTTGACAATGGACGGCTTGTAAAGGAAGGAATAAACACGGTCATACTTGGAAAGCCAAACGCTGGAAAATCATCTCTGCTGAATGCGCTCCTTCATGAGGACAGGGCAATAGTAACAGACGTGGCAGGTACCACCAGGGACACCCTCAGGGAAAGCATAAATCTTGGAGGCCTGAGCCTGAATATAATGGACACGGCAGGCATAAGGGAGACCGAGGACATAGTCGAGAGGCTTGGAGTGGAAAGAGCAAAGCAGGCGGCGGAAGAGGCAGACCTGATCATATATGTGGTGGATGGTTCCGTAAGCCTGGACAGCTCGGATGGACAGATCATAGAGCTGATAAACTCGATAGACAAAAAGACTTTGATCATACTGAACAAAAAGGATCTGGGCTGCAAAGTTTCAGAAGCGGAGCTGAAACCTCGATTTGAACGGGAAACTGAGATAATGGCGATATCAGCGGTCCTGAATGAGGGGATAGAGGCTCTTGAGGAGAGGATAGAGCAGATGTTCTGCGGCGGTGAGCTGAGCTTGAACGATGAGCTGCTTATAAGCTCAGAAAGGCAGAAGGCTGCACTCACCTCGGCACTCAGATCTCTTGAGGAGGTAGAAAAGAGCATGGCTGCAGGAATGTCAGAGGAGCTTTATACCATAGATCTGATGGATGCCTATACAGAGCTTGGCCGGATACTTGGCGAGGACGTGGAGGAGGATCTGGTAAATGAGATCTTTGGAAAGTTCTGCATGGGAAAATAGAGGTTGATAATATTGAGGATAATAAAATGAAGGATTACATCAAGGGGATGCGAACAGGTGTCCCCGTTATATTTGGATTTATACCGGTGGCGATCGCCTATGCGGTCATGGCCAGACAGGCTGGGATAGGAGCTTTTGAGACAGTGCTTATGTCAGCGGCGGTATTTGCCGGAGCCAGCCAGATGATGGCAGTAGAGATGCTCAGTCAGGGCGCGGCAGCAGTGACTATCATAGTTGCGGCATTCATCCTAAATCTGAGACACCTTATCATGAGCACCTGTGTGATCAACAGGATAAAAAAGGAAAAGCTGTGGATAAAGCTGCTGGCAGTATTTGGTGTAACGGATGAATCCTTTGCCATATTTACGACACAGAAAAAAGAAAACAGCAATGCGGCATTTTTCCTTGGGCTGATAACAGTGACTTATTCCTCCTGGGTGGGAGGGACCGTGATAGGGGTGATCGCATCCGGACTGCTTCCGGAGATAGTTTCCGCAAGCCTTGGAGTAGCCCTTTATGCCATGTTCATAGCTATATTGGTGCCTGGTATCAGGGACAATATGCGTTTGATAATGCTGGTGATCTTTACGGCACTTCTCAATATGGGGCTGAGCAGCTTTATGGATTCAAGCTGGGCGCTGATAGCCGCAACACTGATAGGAGCCTTTGCAGGGACTTTTTTTGTTGATATGGAGAAGATGGCTGAAATGGAAGAAACCTGCCTTGAGGCGTCAAAGGATGCAGTCAGTACCTTGGAGAAAGTAAAGACGGGAGACAGAAGTAATGGATAAGCAGATATTAGTGGTCATACTTGGAATGGCCGTAGTCACATACATACCCAGGGCCCTGCCTGCTCTATTTATAGATAAGATGGAGCTTGGACCGAGAGTGGAAAAGTTTCTGAGGCTGATACCCTATACAGCCATGGCTGCATTGATATTTCCAGGTATACTATCCACGGACAGCTCAGAGCCAGTCATAGGCCTGGCCGGTGGGCTTGCAGCAGTGCTTCTGGCATACCGCAGGCTGCCTGTAATGGTCTGCGTGATAGGCGCTATAGCCGTAGATATGCTGATATATATGATCATATGAAAATGGGGGTCTCAAGTGAGACCCTTTTTTAAACCAAATATCATGGAATCTAATAATTTTCTAATATTTAGCTTTTAAGATTTAGTCAACGAATGAAAAAACGAAAGGAGAAAAAGATGTATTGCAGTAATTGTGGTAAGGAGATAAATGAAAACAGTAAGTTCTGCCCCGAATGCGGGGCCAGGATCTCAAGGAATGAGGATTTAAATAATGCACCCAAGGCTGATGCAGAGCAGACAAAAGAGATATCAAGGCCAGAGGAGACAGCCCAGTCAAAGCAGGTAAAAAAGCCGGATGACAGGCGGATAAATACCTTGTGCCTGGTGGGCATAGTACTCTCCGGCCTGTCACTTGTGGCTTCAGCCCATGCAGCTCTCATATTGGGAGCGGCGGGTCTCATAGTATCCTATCTTGGCTATAAGAGGATGGATATGGAAAGAGAAAAGGGGCGGGAGCTTGCCATCATAGGCATGGCTCTTGGAGGCGCAGTGCTAGCCATGACCCTGATAAGCTTTGTGGTTTATGGGCCTCATATAGGCAGGCACCTGTACGGAAAAAGCGTGCTTGGCGAGCTGCTGGATGAGATATTCTGATCCTCAGCACTTTTCCGGCTCTGGATATTCCGCTCCAAAGGTTTCGACGCTCATATGCTTTATGCGCTGATCCTCTCTGGGGCGGTCATTTCTGTCACGCTTTGTGTTGGCTATCCTGTCTACATAATCCATGCCTTCAGTGACCTTTCCAAAGGCAGCATACTGACCGTCAAGATGGGGTGCGTCCTCATGCATGATAAAGAACTGAGAGCCAGCGCTGTCAGGCATCATACTGCGTGCCATAGAGAGTACACCTGCGGTATGGCGCAGATCATTTTTGAAGCCATTATAGGAAAATTCACCTTTGATACTGTAGCCGGGGCCTCCCATACCCGTGCCGGTAGGATCTCCGCCCTGGATCATAAAGCCGGGGATCACACGATGAAAGATAAGGCCATCATAAAAGCCCTTGTTTATAAGGTTTATGAAATTATTTACTGTGTTTGGGGCTACATCGGGATAGAGCTCGGCCTTTATCACT
>CALWET010000032.1 GCA_944377385.1 uncultured Lachnospiraceae bacterium
ATATGATAAGACCATAACTCTTTCTGTTGGTCAGCTTACCACCGGAGTTACGATACCCGAGTGGACAGCGGTGCTTATGCTCAGCAATATAAAGAGCCCATCCCTTTACATGCAGGCGGCATTCAGGGCACAGAACCCCTGCCTCTTTCATTATGGTACAGAGCATTTCCGTAAGGAGAATGCTTATGTATTTGATTTCGATCCAGCTCGTACCCTTATAATATTCGAGGAGTTTGCAAATGACCTTAACTCGGATACTTCTGACGGACGAGGAGATGCCGGAAAGCGTAAGGAGAATGTCAGGGAACTTCTTAATTTCTTTCCTGTTATAGGCGAGGATGAAGAAGGACGCATGGTAGAGCTTGATGCTGAAAAAGTACTTTCCATTCCTCGTAAGATACGTTCCGTAGAAGTTGTAAGACGCGGATTTATGAGTGACTTCCTCTTCCAGAACATATCAAATGTGTTCCATGCTCCTCAGGAGGTCCTTGATATCATAAATAACTTTACTGCTGTGGCTGAACCCAAAAACAAAGTGGATATCACGCCCGAAAAACAATCAGATCTTTCGTTGGACGAAAATGGAGATGTGGATCTTTCCGAGGGATATGTGATAGGTCGTTCTGCAGAAGTATTTGGAGATAAGATATTCAACGATATTCCTCAGAAGCTTCAGTCCTCCATTGATAATATCTATATGGGGGTAAAGGAAGATAATAAGGTTGACCCGCTTGAAAATCTGAAAGAGATATTCCATGAGCAGGCAGTAAAGCCTCTTATGGAGACGGCAGTATCTGAATACGGCAAGAACCTTGGCGCTGCTGATAGGAATCGTATGGAGAAGAAGATCACAGACCATGCGAATAGCATTGTCGGCAAGGCTTATGGTGATTTCAGTATAGATAATAAAAAGCTGGATCTTGAGCATGAAAAGCTCCTTGAAAATGCAAAGCCCTATGAAGTATCAGTCATAGAGAAGGAATATGCAGAGAAAAAACAGGAAGTGATAGATAGATTCAAACAGGTCCTTTCGAGCTCTGTCGATAATTTTGTTCAGCAGTCAAGTAATGACATTGTAAAGACTGTTGAAACCAGTAAGCGTGAGCAGGAAAAGAAAGGCATTGAAGACTCTGTAAGGGACCATCTGAGAGGATTTTCTAGGACCATTCCATCGTTCCTGATGGCGTACGGCACCGAAGACGTAAAACTTGAGAATTTCGATAAGATCATCCCTGATGAGGTATTCAAGGAAGTGACGAGCATCACCCTTGAACAGTTCCGTTTTCTGAGAGATGGTGGACCGTATAAAAATAAAGAGACTGGCGAACAGGAGATGTTTAAAGGGCATCTCTTTGATCCGGTAGTATTTGATGATTCAGTAAAAGAATTTCTCAGACTCAAAAAGAAGCTTGCAAACTACTTCGATGAGTCCAGTAAAGAAGATATCTTTGATTACATACCGCCTCAGAAGACAAACCAGATCTTTACTCCTAAGCATGTCGTAAAGCAGATGGTAGATATGCTTGAGATGGAAAATCCGGGCTGCTATGATGACCCCGACAAGACCTTCATTGATCTTTATATGAAATCAGGGCTTTACATCACGGAGATCATCAAAAGGCTCTACCGAAGTGAGCGTATGAAGAGACTGTTCCCAAATGATGAAGAGAGACTCGAGCATATCTTTAGAAGGCAGGTATACGGACTTGCGCCTACAGAGATCATTTACAGGATTGCCACAAACTACATCTTCGGATTTGATGAGGAAAGCAGGGTAAGCCATGATAACTTCAAGCTCCTGGACTCTCTTGAGTATGCCAAGGAGGGCACACTTAAAGAGAAACTTGACGAACTCTATCAATAAAGAAGTAATTGATAAATAGGATTTGAAATTTTATAATGTGTACAGGTGTCACACGGGAATGTCGGTGGCTGTGTATACATTCACAAAAAAAGCACTAACCGCCCCGCCAAGGTATTAGTGCTTTTTTGCTTTAAAAACATTTTTACTTAGGCCAACCGCTGCCGGTGACACCTTTTTCATTTACATTATAGCTTGTCCTGTTCACTTTTCAACTTTAATTAACACGATCGTATGGAGGCTTCAGCAAAAGATATGAGCTACAAAACCTATATTGATATGCCAAAGGCCCTGCCCTTTGAGGAGGCCATAAGGCTTTATGATGAGATGCTCGCTGAGATAGGCGCTGACGGTAAGGCCATGGAGATATATTCCGAGATCTGTGAAAGGGCTTCAAGATATTCAGTCTTCAGGTCAAGATGGCTCCTTATGTCAAAGGAGGAAAAGGCTGATACAGATCCAAGCAGGACGGCATGTCACGATTCCATGATAATCTGTTTAAATAAGCTTGCAAGATACCTTCGTATGAAGGGAAAGGCAGCAGCTTGGAGGGATGAGCTTGGAGATGAGGCAGAGGATCCTTATATCAGAAAGAGGATAGGAGATTTTGGCTGCTATATAGCCCTTATCAATGGCCTGAATGCAAGATGATGAGAGCTTTATGTGACTGTAAGCTGTATCTGTATTTTACGATGAGCAAAGCAGAACGGAGGTCATGGAGTTTAAAATGCTTATCAGAAGGTACCAGACATCAGATTGTAAGGAAATTGCAGAGCTTTTTTATAATACTGTACATACGGTAAATGCAGGGGATTATACAAAGGAACAGTTAGATGCATGGGCATCAGGCCAGGTCGATTTGGAAAAATGGAACAGTTCGCTGCTGGAGCATTTCAGCATAGTTGCAGTTGAAAATGAAGCTATCATAGGCTTTGGAGATATAGACGAAACGGGCTACCTTGATCGCCTGTATGTTCATGCTGATCATCAGGGAAGGGGTATCGGAACTGCCATATGTGATCAGCTGGAGCTGGCTGCCAAAGGAGATATCACCACTCATGCCTCTATCACGGCAAAGCCGTTTTTTGAAGGAAGAGGATATAAGCTTGTTAAAAAGCAGCAGGTGGAACGTCAGGGAGTTTTTTTGACAAATTTTTGTATGAAAAAGGATGGAATTTAGATGATCAGGAAAATAATTCAAATAGACGAAGAAAAGTGTAATGGATGCGGGGCCTGTGCCAGGGCCTGTCATGAGGGAGCCATCGGAATGATAAATGGCAAGGCAAAGCTCCTGCGTGATGATTATTGCGATGGGTTGGGGGATTGTCTGCCAGCCTGTCCGACCGGGGCCATCTCTTTTATCGAGCGAGAGGCCCTTGCCTATGACGAGCTTGCCGTGCAGGAAAACATGAGAAAAAAGCTGGAAAATGAAGAGTCCGCTGAGGCCGTCAGCGGAGGATGTCCAGGCAGCAGGATGCAGCGGCTAAAGAGTTCTCCTGAAGTTCCCTCGCCTGTTGTCTCTTCGCCTGCAGCGCTGAGTGCCGAGTCGCGGCTTGGACAGTGGCCCTGCCAGATCAAGCTGGTCCCCATAAATGCTCCTTATTTTGATGGTGCAAAGCTCTTGATCGCTGCAGATTGCTGTGCTTACGCTTATGCCAGGATGCATGAGGATTTCATGCGAGGCAGGATCACGCTGATAGGCTGTCCCAAGCTGGATGGAGTGGATTACAGTGAAAAGCTGACTCAGATCATAAGGGGCAATGATATCCAGAGTTTGACAATAGTACGCATGGAGGTCCCTTGCTGCGGAGGACTGGAAGTAGCTGCAAAAAGGGCATTGCAGTCAAGCGGCAAATTCATTCCATGGCAGGTAGTGACCATTTCTATAGATGGCAGGATATTGGAATAAAAGATCATGGCCCTACATGTAATAAAAGACTAAGACTGTCTCTATTGAGTTTTTATGCAGGATAGTTTATAATTTTAATAATTTTTTTAGTTTTGAGGTCCGCTCAGGCACCGGTGGGTAAAGCTGTTTCAAGGAGGAGAAACTATGTATGGTATTAAAGAGGTATTGCTGACTCAGGAAAGGAATGACTATCACGAGCATCTTTCTCAGGCTCCTTTTGAGCTGGATTGCTCCATGGGTTCAAATCCTTATGGCATATGTCCCGGAATCGTATGTGATGCGGAGACCATAAACGGTGTGGCAGAGTATCCACATTCTGACGATGATCTTAAAGAGGCCATAATCAGATACTATAGCAGCGAGGTAAGCCTTTCGCCGGATCAGATACTGCTGACCTGCGGCTCCATAGGAGGCGTGCTGACACTCAATCGAATGATACTTGGGCCAGGCAAGGTGGTGCTTGGCATAGCTCCTCAGTTTTCCGCAGTAGTGGATGACTTTGTGACCTACGAGACAGTATACCGCCCTGTATACCTCAGGAAGGAGAATAATTATAAATTCCAGCTGGATGAATTCCTTGACAATATGAGGAAGAATCCCGGCTCATACATATACATAGATAATCCCAACAACCCTACAGGACAGGTCATAGGGCTTAAAGACGCAGAGGCCATAGTGGCGCTTGGCAAGGAGCTTGATAGCTTTGTAGTCCTGGACGAGGCCTATGGAGACTATATGGATACAGCAGAATCTGCCATCCATCTCATAGACAAGTATGACAACCTGGCAGTGCTCAGGACCTTTTCAAAGGGCATGGGTGCCGCAGGCATCAGGCTTGGCTATCTGATGGGGGATCCAGTGGTGGTAGGAGCAGCTGCAAAGGTAAACATCCCCTATGCTAAAAATGAGCTGGCAGGACATATAGCCATGGAGCTGATAAAAAATGACTGGGCAGGACAGTGCAGATCCATAGTCTCAAGGGATAAAAAGCGTATGCTTGGTGCACTGAACAAGATCAAATATGCAGTTACCGACGTGAATATCCCCATTACCATGCTTTATGTCGATGACGAATCAGTGGATCTGTGTGAGGTGCTTGAAAAGGTAGGGATCAGGGCAATCACTGGAGCAGGCTACGAGGGCATAGGCAAAAATACCCTGCGCCTCAACATGCACAAGGATGTGGACAGGCTGATAGAGCTTTTGAAAAAGGCAGAGGAGCTGGTCTGAGCCTTCAAAGCAAAGGATAGGTCAGTATCTATGGATCAGTATGGATGGACATGCACCTGTAGATCAGTATCTATGTAATATATAAGGAGATGAAAAAGCTATGGAAAAGAAAAAGGTCAATGTTATCACGGTGATCAAGTATGCCGGCGCCTTTATAGCATTTATGATAGGCTCGGGCTTTGCTTCAGGTCAGGAGATCCTTCAGTTTTTTACGTCCTATGGCTTCATGGGCATAGGAGGCGCACTGATCAGCATGTTCCTGTTTTCCTGGGTCGGCGCAGTGATCATGGGCAAGGGCTATGATATGAGGGAGGATGATGACTTCAACCCCTTCAGATACTACTGCGGCAAGGTGCTGGGCACGTTTTTTGAGTGGTTCATCCCGTTTTTCCTGTTTTGTGTTGTAGTCGTTATGATCTCCGGAGCAGGAGCCACCATTAACCAGTATTATGGCCTTCCCAACTGGGTAGGCTCTACTCTGATGGCAGTGGTCGTGACCCTCAGCGTGCTTCTTGGCCTTCAGAAGCTTATTGACATCATAGGCTGCCTGGGACCCTTTACCATCATATTTACCATGATCATAGCCATATATACTCTGATCACACAGGGAGCTGATCTGGCAAATGCCAAAGAAGCCATGGAAGGGCTGGAAACTCCTGCGGCAGCCAGCAGCTGGTGGCTGGCAGGCCTTCTGTATGTTGCCTACAATGCCACGGGCTCTGTTCCCTTCTTCAATTCCATGGGCAAGCTTGCAAGCTCCAAGAGAGAGGCCCAGCTTGGATCAATACTTGGCGGAGTGCTGCTTATGTCAGCCTGCATCCTGGTCAGCCTGGCCATGCTTTGTGATATAGAGCAGACCGTGACAATGGAGATACCCATACTTTATCTGGCAAACTTTATATCTCCGCTGTTTGGAGTACTGTTCTCCATCATCATAATAGGCGAGATCTTTTCCACGGCGGCTCCCATGCTCTGGGTAACGGCCAACAAGCTTGGAGACGAGGGCACGACAAAGCACAAGATAATAATTTTGGTACTTGGAGTTATAGCCCTTCTTGGAGGACAGCTTCCCTTTGGCCAGCTGGTGGGCATCATTTATCCCTATACCGGTTACCTGGGGATACTGTTTATGGCCATCGTGGCAGTCAGGGTGTATATCATCGACCGTAAAAAGAAGGTCTGAGCAGCTTCTCATGGCTTAGTCCCATGATGGGATCGAATGCTTGGTAAACAGAGCATGAAGGATAGAGACGGCTTTAAAGATAAAGACAGTTATAAAGATAGATACAGCAGCTATAAGGACAGAGACGGCCTTATATTTAAGCTGCTGTATTTTCTTATGGCGCTGGGAGCCGTTTTACTCATAGTCGGAGCGCTGATACTCAAGTGGCCGGGCGGCAGCGAGGATGGAGGGACGCCAAATACTGAGATCTCGTCAGAGGAGAGCACAGAGCCGGAGAGTGCATCGAAGGGCTTTGAGATCAACAGCGAGACCGAAGATGAACAGTCCCAGGAGACCAAAGATCAAAAGGATGCCCTGGATATAACCGAGGAGCCTCCGGTGGAGACTTCTGAGGACACCTATATCGACATAGACGAGGAGCCGCCCTTTAAGACGGAGCTCAGGATGACCGTGCTTGATGTGGGGCAGGGGCTTTCCATACTTCTTGAGAGCAACGGACAGATCATGCTTTATGACGGTGGTGAATCTGATGCCTCCTCATATGTGGTGGCATATCTCAAAAAGAGAGGCATAACAAAGCTTGATTACATGGTGGCCTCTCACTATGATTCTGACCATATAAACGGGCTCATAGGGGCCCTTAATGTCCT
>CALWET010000033.1 GCA_944377385.1 uncultured Lachnospiraceae bacterium
AAGATCATGCTTGTGGACAGGCTGCTTCTGGGCAATCCGGACATAACTATCATGATAGATCTGGTAGTATGTCTTACACTTATAGTTACGGTTTTCATGGCAAAGTCCGTGGGCTGTGTGCTGCCGATGGTGGCAAAACGTCTTGGCTTTGATCCCGCAGTCATGGCCAGCCCCTTTATAACGACCATAGTTGATGCCCTGTCACTGCTTGTATATTTTGCCATAGCCAGGGCTCTGCTGAATATATGACAGGACAATAAAGCCGGAGATGTGTGAATCTCCGGCTTTTTGCATCCCTGAGGATGAGTTCTGCGTATATGGCTTCAAGGGATGGTCTTACTGTGTCGAGTTATAGAGATGCTGGTACATAAGCTCCTTTGCTCTTTCAGCATCGTGTGCGGCTATGGCCTCACATATCTTGTTATGAGTGGATTTTCTCGGGACCCTGGTCAGTCTCGATTTAAATACACTGTGGTCATAGCTCATGTCTATGGACTGTATGATGATGGGCATCAGCCTTTCGAGCACTGGATTGTGGCAGGTGTTGCACAGCATGATGTGGAAGCGCCTGTCCTTTTTATGCAGCTTGTTTATGATATCAGGGTCGGTCTTCATACCGGCAAGCTGCTGGTCCAATTCATCTATGTCATCGGAGAGCTGCTTCAGAACGGAGATCTCCTCATCCGTGGCACGAAGCGCAGACAGACGGGTGATCTCAGGCTCAAATATGAGCCTTGTTTCATAAAGATATTTATTAAGGTTCTTGACCCCGAGGTAGCTGAGCCCCAGAGGATCCTTTACCATACCGGGCAGATCGCACACAAAGGTGCCCTTGCCTCTTTTTATCTCAAGGGTCCCGTTGGATACCAGGGACTTGATGGCTTCACGCAGCGTCGTACGGCTGACATTATAGTGCTCCATTAAAAGCTGCTCGCTGGGGATCTTGTCTCCCGGCTTCAACTCTCCCTTTATTATAGCTTCCTCTATATCCTTTATGATCTCTTCTGAAAGTAAAACCTCACGTGGCATATATACTATTCCTTTTATAAATATGTCGTTAAAAGTGACAGTTTAGATTATAAATAATAAGAAAAAAATTTGCAATAAAAAAGAACGCCGCAAAACAAGGACTCTGTCCCTGATCTACGGCACCCATATAATAGGATCAGCTTTATCAGCTGGTTTGGCCTCATTTCGGGCTTGATAATCTGCGCCCGGGAAATAGCTCGGCTACTCAGTCAAGCTTTGAAACATCCATGGATATGACGGTATGCTCCTTGCCCTCCCACAGCTGCTTGTTGAACATGTCCACATGCTGCTCGCTGTAAAGCCCGGGTACTCCGCCTGTATGTATGAAGAGCACATTTGAGCCTGCGGGGATCTTTTCTGTCTCTATCAGGTCAAGGAGGCCTGTGAAGCCCTTTCCTGTATAGCAGGGATCCACGAATATGCCTTCTGTACGAGCAAGCCTGTATATGCTCTGGAAGGTTTTTTCGTCGGGCACGTCATAGGCTATGCCGCTGTAATCTCCAAGCAACTTTACATCCTCAGGCTCTGCGTGTACTCCGAGGCCGAATCTGTCGCTGGTCTCATTTATCAGCTGAGCCATGTCGATATTCTTCTGCCAGGAGTAGGGGCTTACCGTGCAGCCTATGACCTCAAAGGGAGCTTTGTAATATTTTGCCCCGAGCCAGAGTCCGGCATAGGTGGCATTTGAACCGGAGCTGCACACGATGTGATCTATCTTCAGATCCTTTTCCTTGAGCTGCCCGAGGATCTCTTCTATACAATCGAAATATCCAAGCACGCCTGTGGTGGTGCTTCCTCCGGCAGGCATCTCATATACCTTTTCGCCCTTGGCCTCATACATTTCGATCACCTTTTTGGCAACAGCCTTGCGAAGCTTTGTGGTCTCGGCCTTTATGACATGGGGCGCTTTGCCCTCTTTATGGTCATTTATGCTGGACATATCCATAAAGATCACGTCGCAGCCAAGAATCTCGTCAAGCAGCAGGTTTCCGCTGAGCCTCTCGGGAGGAGCGGGGCTGTTCATATTTGCTATGATGATGGATTTCATGCCATATTTGCAGGCCACTGCAGCCGTCTGACGGCCGTGGTTGGTCTGGGTGCCTCCAAAGGTCATGAGCGTGGTGTAGCCAGCATCCTTGGCTTCTTTTACCAGATAGTCCAGCTTTCTGAGCTTGTTGCCGCCAAAGGCCAGGCCGGTGAGATCATCCCTCTTTATGTAGACATTGGACTTGAGCTCGGCGCTCAGGTTGTCCAGCTTATAAAGGGGAGTGGGAAGTATGGCTGTGTGTACCTTCCCGAGTTTCCAATCCTGTTTTTCCATAAAAAACTCATCCTTTCCGAGATATTCCTGCCTTTGGGGGCCCGGTTGCTTAGATCAGCTGTGCAGGCTTTATACAGGCTATCTCTAAAAAAATGCACAAATTAAGATGCCAAAACAAAAAATATGGTATGACGTCTTATGTATTTATTATAAATATGCCTCAAGGCTTTTGTCGATACCGACATAATGACGAATTATCAGGGGTGATTTTTGTGAAATATGCCAGCTTGATAAATTTTTGTTTAGGCCTTATATTTGAGACGTACGATGTCTGACGTATGTCAAGTGATCTTTGAAAGGGGGATAAGACTTTTATGGACATTTTGTACGTTGTTCTTACGGCAGTGCTCGTAGTCGCAGCCGTATACATGATACTCAATAAGTATGATACAAGGCTGACATTCCTGTTCCTGGGAGTTTTGGGACTGGCAGTTGCCACCATCGTGACCGGCGAGTCGGTTATGGGTGATTCAACTACCGGCAGCAAGATAATCGATATCTTCGATGTTATCCGTTCCAAGTTTGTCAGCACCATTCAGGGTACCGGTATCAGACTGATGATGATCGGCGGCTATGTAATGCTGATGAACCATGTAAAGGCCGCTGATGTACTTGCACTTGGAGCCGCAAAGCTTCTTAAAGGGCTCAAGAATCCCTACATAGTTCTGGCTCTTGTTTATATCGTAGGTGCAGTCCTCAAGATATTCATCACCAGCCAGATAGCTCTGGGACTTCTGTTCATGGCTACCATGTTCCCTATCCTTACAAGGCTTGGTGTCAGCAGAGTCAGTGCAGCAGGCGCATGTATCATGATAGGAGGTATGGACCTTGGTCCTAACGACTCTACCACGATCTTCGCTTCTACCGACATCCTTGATGTTACTCCCATGGAGTTCTTCACACAGTATGAGATCGTTATCGGTCCCATCATCATGGTATGTGTAGGTATCTTCCTTGCCATCTACTCAAGCTACATGGACAAGAAGGAGTTCGGCGGACTGGTATTCTCAGAGGATGCAAAGAAGGAGACTTCCATTTCAGAGCTTGGAGTTCCTGCCTTCTACGGCGTATTCCCGCTTATACCTCTGACACTGGTAGTTATATTCAGCTTCGTTGATGGCATCAACATGGATGTTATCACAGCTCACATCATCTGCTTCTTCCTGTTCTTCATCGTTGACCTGATCGTAAAGAAGGATATGAACAGGCTGACAGAGAACCTGAGACAGACTTGGATCTGGATGGGTAACTATTTCAACAACATCATCGTTCTCATCTCTGTTGCAGCAGTTTTCGCAGAGGCTGTAAAGATGCTCCGCGGTGTTGATGTTATAGCTGATGCTCTGTCTCATATGACAGGTGCTTCTCTGATAGCAATGGTTGCCTTCAGTGCAGTTATCATTGGAACAGCTCTCCTTACAGGAAGCTCAAACGCACCCTGGTTCGCATTTGGACCCATGGCTCCTGGCATCGCCCAGACCCTTGGCTGCGATCCCGGACTTCTGCTGGTTCCCATGCACCTGACCGGAGGTCTGGCACGCTGCTACTCACCCTTCACAGGAGCAGTTATAGCTGTTTCCGGTATGGCTGAGATGGATGCTTCTATACTTTGCAAGCGTAACATGGCACCTATGACCTTTGGTATCATAGTCTGCTTCATAGCATCAGTCATAATGTTCGGAATTTAAGTAATAATCAAGTAGAAAGCTTACTGCCCCCTCAGCCAAGAGGCTGTTGGGGCAGTAGTAAATAACGAGGCATTTCACCTCGATCTAGTGTTTTATGTAAGAAAGGATCGTCAGTTATGAAACACAATTTTGATGAGATCATCGACAGAAGAGCATCAGAGTGTAAGAAGTACGAGCCTGCATATCCCAAGGATGTGATTCCCATGTGGATAGCAGATACTGATTTTGCTGTACCCGAGGAGATTTCAAAGGCTATCCAGGAGAGAGCAAAGCACCCCTGCTATGGCTATCCTGTAGAGAGCTTTGAGTTTGAAAAGGCAGCAGCAGGATGGGAGAAGAAGAGATTCGGCTGGGATGTAGATCCCCACTGGGTAAAGTATTCCAACGGAGTACTTCCTTTCTTCATGTATGCCATCAGGGCCTTTGCATATCCCGGAGATAAGGTAGTATTCCAGACTCCCGTTTATCCTCCCTTCTATGCTATCCCCAAGAACAATGGTATCCATGTAGTTACCAATCCTCTTATCCAGGACGAGAACGGCAAGTTCTCAGTTGACTGGGAGGATCTTGAGAAGAAGCTTGCAGATCCCAGGGTAAAGCTGTTCTTCCTCAGCAACCCTCAGAACCCCTGCATGAAGTCCTACACTCGTGAGGAGCTTACAAGGATAGGAGAGCTCTGCCTCAAGTACAATGTATTCGTAGTAGCCGATGAGATCCACTGTGACCTCTGCTACAAGGGACATGAGCACATCCCCTTCGGTTCCATTTCCGAGGAGTTCGCAAAGAACAGCATGGTTCTGATCAACCCCAGCAAGACCTTCAACATTGCCGGCTTCAGAACAGGTGCTGCCATCATCCCTGATGATGAGAGGCGTAAGCAGATCCAGATCATGATCGAGGACAACAAGAACTACGGCAGGACCATATTCGGAATGCTGACCTTCGAGACAGCATACAATGAGTGTGAGTACTATGCCGATGAGCTTATGGAGTACCTTGAGGGCAACAGGGATTATATCGTGAAGTTCATCAAGGAGAGGATCCCGGGCATCAAGCTTGCAGAGGCTGAGGCTACTTATCTTATGTGGCTCGACTGCAGAGGACTCAACATGAACCAGGAGGAGCTCAAGAAGTTCTTCTTCGAGAAGGCAAAGCTTGGTCTCAATGATGGTGCTACCTTTGGAGTAGAGGGAGTTGGCTTCATGCGTATGAACATAGCCTGCCCTAGAGCAACTCTGGTAGAGGCCCTCAACAGACTGGAGAAGGCTGTCAAGGAGTTATAAATCATAAAATTATAAATATAGTACAGGATTTATGATTTCAAGCAACGAAGGGCAGCTCTTCCTGTCTTTCGTTGCCTTTTTAGATGATTTATCAATGGACATCATGCTCTACCTCACGTAGTATATAAGATACGAAGGAGGATGGTAAAATAATGAATAAAAAGTTTTTGACATTCATCATATTGGCAGGAACGCTGCTTCTTTCGGGCTGTGCCAGCAGAGCTGAGGATCCTGCGGACTGGCCTACAAAGGGAGTTGAGGTCAAGATAGCCTATACTGCCGGCGGAACAGCCGATACTGCCAACAGACAGCTGGCAGCTATCATGGGCGAGGATCTGGGCCAGACTTTCAACCTTGTAAATGTTACCGGAGGCTCAGGCTCCATAGCAGGTCAGCAGGTGCTCTCAGCCGCTGCTGATGGATATACCTGGCTTGGAGATGTTGCTCATACTGTTTCAGGCTTCAGGGTGCTTGACTATGCGGATATGGGCTGGGAGGATTTCTATGGCTTCTATGCTGCCACCTCTCCCTATGTGCTCTTTGTATCAGGCAATTCAGAATATGATACCTACGACGAGCTTTTCGAGGCCATGAAGGCAGACCCCAACATGAAATGGGGCAATGCCGGCCTTGGAAGCATCAACCAGCTTACCGGACAGCTCATGGTGGATACCATGGGCCTTTCCGGAAATTCTGTTCCCTATGACGGAGGAAGGGCTGCCGCAGTCAAGGTAGTTGCAAACGAGGTCGTATGGTCCTGGTGCGGAGTTTCCGATGTCATCGATCTTGCGGAAAGCGGAGACATCAAGCTCCTGGGAGTATGTGACGCAGAGCCTTTGACTATAGAGACCCCTGAGGGCTCATATGAGGTACCCTCCATGCTGGATGAGTATCCTGAACTGGAATCCCTTCAGGGACTTCTGTATTGGGGCTTCAGGATACCCAGAGACACTCCGGCAGAGGTGGTAAAAAAGATAGATGAGGCCTTCCAGAAGGCTATAGAAACACCTGAGTGGGCTGATTTCTGCGCATCCAAGGGACTTGAGCCTGTAGAGATGACGGGAACAGAGAGCGACGAGATGTGCGCAAGGCTTGAATCCATCTATTGCTGGGGACTTTATGATATAGGCATGGCTCCAAAGAGCCCCGAGGAATTTGAGATACCCAGGATAGAGGATTTCGAGTTCCCTGCAAATGACAGGGCTGCGGAGGCTCAGGCCTGGCCAGAATAAATGAAGCAGGAGGCTTTATATATGACAGGTTCTAAAATGCAGAATGCCATGGAGGGGATAGTAGTGGCGCTGGTCGGTGTCATATTCATGATCCTTTCCCTGGGCATACAGAAAAATCCCGTGGTCACTCAAGGCCCCATAGGCATGTTTGTGGAGGCTAAGTTCATACCCTTTATCCTGGCTCTCCTGATAACGATACAGGGAGCAAGGCTTGCTGTGGCTCAGTATAAGGGGACCGAGGCTTCCATAAGCGACGGTGGACTGACAAAGCGTGCCATGACAGTCATGCTGCTGACCCTTGGCTACCTGGTGCTGGTAAGCTTTATTGGCTTTTCCATACCTACGCCCATATATGTGGCAGTGCTTTTGTATGTAGTAAACGAGGGACATGCGCTCATAAAGATATTGGCCATCACAGCCTTTTATTATGTGCTTGCGCTGTTTGTCATCCCTATTTTGTTAAATCTGCAGGTTCTTTGATCAAGGAGGGATAGAGTGTTTTCAGAATGGTTATATCTTCCTGAGATGGCATCTACATTTCTGGGAGATCCCTTAGTCTGGCTGTTCCTTATAGCCGGTGTCGTGCTGGGCTATGTCATTGGTGTCATCCCCGGCCTTGGGCCTACCATGGGCATGGCGCTCTGCCTGAGCGTGATCTTCAGGCTTGAGTATACCCAGGGCATGGCACTGCTGGTAGGCATCTTTGTAGCTGCCTGCGGCTCCGGAGGAATCACTGCCAGCCTGATAAATATACCGGGCACGCCTGCTGCTGCGGCCACCTGCCTTGACGGATATGCCCTGACAAAGCAGGGCCGTGGACGTGAGGCTGCTGGATATTCCGTCATGGCGTCAGTAGTAGGTACCCTTGGCGGTACCATACTTATATTCCTGATACAGCCCTTTGTAACTACCATAGCTCTCAAGTTCGGTGACTGGGAGACCTTCCTTTTCTGCCTTTTCGGCATACTGATCTGCGGATCCATAGCCGGCGGCAGTAAAAAGAAGGGCTGGATAGCCGCCTTTGTAGGCTGCTTCCTTTCCCTTGTGGGAGTGGATTCCGTGCAGTCCGTGCAGCGTTTCACCTTTGGCAATGCCGAGCTCCTTGGAGGCTTTGACAGCACCATAGCCATGCTGGGGCTTTTCGGCATAGGAGAGGTCATATACTCACTCAGGGAGCCTGAGCCCATGAGGACAGTGGCAAATACAGGCTTTCCCATCATAAATGTAAAGGTACTGAAGAAGAACATAGGCAATATAATCCGTTCTGTGTTTGCAGGACTTTGGATAGGATTCATCCCCGGCATTGGAGAGTCAGCGGCCTGCTGGTTTTCCTATGATATGGCAAAGCGTGCTGCCAAGGGAGAGGAAAAGGAAAAGTTCGGAAACGGAGCCGAGGCCGGTATAATAGCTGCCGAGGTAGCGGATAATTCCTGCTCGGCAGGAGCTTTGATACCTGCCATGGCCCTGGGCATACCCGGCAGCTCCACAGCCGCCATATTCCTTTCGGCCATGTATATCATGAACCTGAGGCCGGGCCCCACCCTGCTCATAGAGACTCCGGGCTTTTTGTGCGGACTTTGTCTGCTGCTGGCAGTGGCAGCCATACTGATGGGCATCATATCCTTTGTGCTGGCCCGCGCAACCATAAAGATCCTTTCCATACCGGAAAGGTTCCTGATGCCGCTGGTGGCAGTGCTCTGTGCAGTGGGAGCCTATAATTCAACAGGTACGCCCTTTGCATTGATACAGCTTGCCTTCTTTGGCTTCCTTGGCTATATCATGAAGCTGCGCCACTATCCCATAGCTCCCTTTGTACTGGGACTCCTTATAGGGCCTACGGCAGATACCTCTCTCAGGAGAGCTCTCATGCAGTATTCAGATAATCTGTTTGCCATGGTGGGACGTCCCTTTGGACTTGGCCTGACAGTTGTCCTTGTGATCTTCTTCATACTTGGACTCAAGTCAGACAGGAGCGAGGGCAGAGAAGAGGATTGATCACACAGCCTGCGGTACAGATATCGCAAGGATGGCTGTAAAAACAAAAAAGTATATCAAGATAAAAGAAGCGTCAGACAAAGGTCAGGCGCTTCTTTTTAATGTACGACCCAATCGGTCCATACAAAGGATGATCAGATAGGATATCAGGGCAGATACGGAAAAGAGCAGCAGGGTCATGATCAGACTGTAAACTATGACACCTGCGCCTGAGCCTCCAAAAACTGCCAGGAGCCTCGCCTGTATGCCCCATTGATCAAATCTTGTGACCAAGGGAAAATGTATGAGGTATATGGGAAAGGTAAGCCTTCCGAGGAAGCCGAGGGCTTTTTTCACAGGCTCCGAGGCAAGGGGGATCGACAGCACCAGCATGCTGATAAAAAGGGCTGCAAGCTCGGACAGACCGCAGGTCCAGCTGAGGAAATAGGGACTTTCATAATTTAACTGCCAGGGATCCTCATATGAGGGGATCAGCACATCGTAAAGCCTGAGCTGAAGGAAATATGTGTCCAGGGTCAGCAGCAAGAAGCCTGCGGCAAGTATTGGCAGGAGCCCTCTTTTCCTGCTGTAGGAATCCTTCATGTCATATACCAGATAACCTGCGGCAAAGCAGGTCACCTCTGCGGGCAGCAGCGTTGGCAGATATATGCTGAATGGAATGGTGTAAAGCTTGGTGATGTCTATGATCAGCAGTCGGTAAAAGGAAAGAAAAACAAAAAGGACTATGGCCCATTTCCTGCTGTGATTAAGGAAGGCCTTCATCACAGGGAACCATAGCATTAGCTGTATATAGCTGAAGATATACCAAAGATGGCTGGTATAGGTGCCAAATCTCTGGGCGTTAAAGGAAAGTATGCCTGCAGCGATATTCCTGAAAAGCAGAAAAATATCCGTGCTCAGTATGCTCTGGATCATGCCGGACCTTCCGGATATCCAGCCCTCCAGCAGATCAGTGACGATAACGAATATCAAAGAGGGAATCACTATGCCGGTGATGCAGCGCTTCCATACCTTGAGTATTGAGCCGCTCCTGGGAGTGAAAAAACCGGCTATCATGAAAAATATCGTTACTGCCGGAGCGCAGAAGGCCTGTACCAGAGTTGCCCCCTCCATGACCATGCCCTCAGATATCAGAAAGGGCCTTACATGACAGCCCACCACCATCAGGCAGGCTATGATCCTTAAAAGCTCTACGTTTGTGTCCTTTTCCTTCATGTTACCTCTTTGTTTATTTCGTGATATGTCCAGGATGCCGGAAAACTTTTATATGCCAAGCCATATGTTGAGGCATATCTCAAGCTCAAGTTTTTAGGTGCCGGGCTCAAAGCTCTGTATCTCAGGCCAGGCCTTATGATATATATTAAGCTTTGTATAGCCTCTTTGTCCAGAGGCTGGACGAAAGGGCATAAACATAATATAATGTACAGGCAGCCCTTTCGGGGCCGTTTTTCAATTTGCGTGATAATACTCGAACTTAGGTCAAGCAGCTTATACGGAGGAGCATATGTCAGTTTCCGCATCAGCATTTACAATGCCGGTCTACAGAGAGCCGGATCTCAGCAGCGAAGGCTTTGCAAAGGCACCGGATGCAGCCTTTTCAGTGGCACAGCAGGATGGAGTGGCGCCGGAGGGCTTCCACAGCACCTCCATGTATCCGGAGTACATAAAGCTTGGGGGCAGATGGCTGCTGCCAAAAAGCAGCCGCATGGATTCAAGCATCGTCATAGCCGGGGACGGCAGCCTTGAGGTGGTGGAAAACCGCAATATCAAATGCGGAGACAGAGTCATACTTGGCAGGACCGAAGATGGAAGCGAGGGGATATATGTCCATACCGAGGGCTTTGCAGAGGCTTATGTCGGCAGCTCTGCTTCAGAGGCAGATCCCCTGGAGGATAAATTCGTATTCCGTCAGGGCAGGAGCAGGGAGACCTCCTATGCCAGGGATTATGACAGGCTTTCAGAGCTTTTGAAGTATGAAAGAGAGCATGGCTTCATACTTTGGGTCATGGGACCGGCCTTTGCCTTTGATGCCGAGGCCAGAGCCGCCATGGAAAGGCTTATAAATGAGGGCTATGTGCATGGTCTCATGGCGGGAAATGCCCTTGCCACCCATGACCTGGAGGGAGCGCTGCTTCATACTGCTCTGGGCCAGGATATTTATACCCAGGCTTCAGTGCAGAACGGACATTATAATCATCTGGATGTCATCAACAAGGTACGAAGCTGCGGATCCATAAGGGATTTTGTGGACAGATATCATATAGATAACGGCATAATGCAGGCCGTGATAAGAAAGGACATACCCTATGTGCTTACCGGCTCCATCAGGGATGACGGGCCCCTGCCGGAGGTCATTGCCGATGTATATGAGGGGCAGTCAGCCATGAGAAGCCTGGTCAGCAGAGCTACTACGGTCATCTGTCTTGCGACCATGCTGCATACCATAGCCACTGGCAATATGACTCCCTCCTATCATGTGAATCCGGACGGAAGCCTGCGGCCGGTATTTCTCTATACCATAGATGCAGATGAATTTGTTGTAAACAAGCTTTTGGACAGGGGCAGCCTGGCTGCCACCACCATGGTGACGAACGTACAGGATTTTGCAGTACGCCTTACGACGAAATTGGGCATTTGACAAGGAGGATAAAGATGGATTCAAATAAGATCGGGGGCAGTCCCATACGCCTGATCATGCGTATTTTTCAGGGAGCCCTCATAGGGCTTGGAGCAGTGCTTCCAGGCATATCAGGAGGTGTGCTCTGTGTTGTATTCGGTATATATAAGCCGGTAATGGAGCTTTTATCCAATCCCTTTAAAAATTTCAGGACCCATGTGCCAAAGCTCATACCAGTGATCATAGGTATGGGCATAGGCTTTCTTGGAGTGGCAAATCTGCTGTCATTTTTTCTGGACAGATATCCGGATCAGTCCGTATGCCTGTTCATAGGACTGATCACCGGCATGCTGCCGTCTCTGTGGCGAGAGGCAGGAGAAGAGGGCAGGAGCAGGGGCTCCTATATCTCCATGGCCATAGCCTTTGTTGCCATCATACTGCTCCTTGGTACTCTGAATGTCCTTTCAGTCAAGATAGAGCCAAGCTTTGGCTGGTACCTTTTCTGCGGCTTTTGTCTGGCTCTCAGCGTCATAGCCCCGGGCATGAGCTTTTCAACGCTGCTTATGCCTCTTGGACTTTATACGCCATTCGTCGACGGCATAGGCCACATTGACATGGGAGTCCTGATACCGGGCGGTATAGGTGCCCTGGTCACGGTCATCTGCCTTGCAAAGGCCGTGGATTCTCTGTTCAGGCATTGCTACAGCCTGGCATTTCATGCGATAGTGGGGATAGTGACGGCAGCCACGGTCATGATCATCCCTGTATCGGGCTTTACCTCCGTTTCGGCAGTAGCAGTCGATCTTTTGTGCTTTGTGATAGGTGTGGCCGCTGCCCTCCTTCTGGATAATTTCAATCAGAAGGTCATGGGCTAAGGCTGTGGGCAGGGAGCATCAGTCATGTCAAGGACTTACAGGATAGGTGAAGCAGCCGCCATCACAGGACTCAGCAGGGACACTCTGAGATTTTATGAAAAAAAGGGGCTCATACGCTCTCAGCGCCTGGAAAACGGCTACAGGATCTATACCGAGGAGGAGCTGTCAGCCCTGGTCAGCATCCTTTATCGCAGGAGGATGAATTACAGCCTAAAGGGTATTGAAGCCAATATGCTTGAGGAGGAGCAGCAGCTTTCGGATATGAAGAGGCTGAGCCTTCAGGCCATCGAGGCGGAAAAGGCTGAGCTTCGCAGGCATCTTTTATCCATCAGGAGGCTGGAGCTGACCTGCAGGGATCTCGATACCATTGAAAACTGGGTGGACAGATGTACGGTCAGGGCCTTTCCGGGAGTCTATGTCATCGAGGAGAGGTCCTCATACATGGAGGCTACCATGGCCTGGTTTTCCAAAAGCTCGGAACGGGACGGACTGGACATGTGCTATTTAATGAGCAGATATGAGACAGAGGCGAGTGGAGCCATGAGAGGCAGCGGGACCAGCCTGATCTTTTATTCAGGCATGGATTCTGAGCTTGAGGCTTTGCTGCTTTCCGGAGGCGCCAGCTATTTCAGATATTCGGATCAGGACTGTGTATTTACGGTAGCCGGGTTAGAAGATGATGGGGACATCGGTTCCTCCGTGAAAAGGCTCAGAGCCTATGCCCGGGAACAGGGCCTGAGGCTTACGGATGAGCTTTACTCCATAAACCTGATAGACAGTGTATATCATGGAAAAAGGGTAAGCTACAGGGAGCTTTATATCCCCGTGCTCAGGGGATAGGCATTTGCTTTAGAGGTATCCCTATGTTTACGGGACAGATCTTTGCAGAGGAGACGGGCCCTCGCTGAGCATACGCATAAATAAAAAGGCCACGCAGGACGATGTAGGAGATCGAAGAAGTGAAGCTCGTCTTTTGCGTGGTCTTTTCTCTATTTTACTTTAGGATTTAAACTATGGAGAGTGTCTGTAGGTATCAGTCCTTTTTGTAGCGCTCATCTCCTCTGTAGATCACGATACCATCCTTGTCGGTACAGAAGTAAGTGCCGTCTGCATCCTTGATATTGGTGCGGTTCTTCATGATCTTTCCCGCAGAGGAGATAAGATAGGTCCTGCCTTCATATTTGTGATCTTTTTTCCTGAGCCATCAAAGAAGAACCAATAGCCGTCCCCCTCGCGGTCCTCGTTTTCCGGATCATCGGCATAGATATAGGCCCAGTTGTTCACCACCAGTCTGCCGCCGTTTTCCGGATCCGCATAATATACGCCCTATCTCCAGGCATCATCACCGTATAGCATCTATCCGTCGGAATCTATCCATCCTGACATCATGCGGCCCATCTCATCAAAGATGAATTTCGCATTGCCTGCCGCTGTAGGCACCGTGGCCACCTTTGCACTGTTTCCGCTCTGTCGTATGGCTCGTCCATTTGAGGAAAGGTAGTACCACCAGGTATCCGGCTCCTCGTCGGAATATCTGTCCATATTTTCCACCTCGCGCCATTCGTTTGAGACCATGGTTCCGGCGGAATTTACATAATAAAAGTTGCTGCCGTCCTCGACTATGGAGCTGTATACCATGTCGCCATTTGAATCCAGGTAAAAATAATTGTTGCCTGAACGCTTGAACTGATCCGTGGCGTAGCTCCCGTTTGAATTAAGGAAACGCCAGCTTCCACCCTCGATCACCCATCCTGAGGCTGCCAGAGCTCCTCCGCTCATCAGGAGCGAAAGGGTCGCGGCTGCCGCAGAGGCCCTGAGCAGCTTTCCTGCTAAGGTCATCCTGACTGCTTTTTTATTTAACATTTTATTCACCTCATCCTGTATGCTTTCGGGCCGGTCCGATTACGAACCAAAGCATAAAGCATGGAGCAGCTCTAAGGTCAAGCTGCTGGGATCAAGGTTAATATATTTGTAAGAAGGATAACGGAAATGTCAGAAAGCTGTCAGTCGCAGATCACTTCTATGCCATGCTCTATGCAGAAGCTCTGGTATTCCTCGGGAAGAGGACAGTCCGTTATGACCTTGTCTATGTCCTCGAGGTGGCAGTAGGTCATGAGAGAAAACCTGCCGAACTTGGAATGATCAGCAAGCAGGAAGTGCATCTGGCTGTTTTCGATCACGGTCTTTTTGATGATGTACTCCTCGGAGGAGGCGTTTGTCAGGCCGTGCTCAAGGCTGCAGCCGGTACAGGCCATGAAGGCCTTTTGTATATTATAGATGGAAAGATATTCTGTGGTAGTATTTCCGGTAAAGGACAGGGTCTCTCTTTTGAGCTGTCCGGGAAGGCTGAGCACACGAAGCTTTGGATAGGGCACGGCCAGGGTGCAGACCTGCAAACTGTTCGTGATGATGGTACAGCTGCGGTCTGATATGTATTTTACCATGTTTACACAGGTGGTGCCCGTATCTATGTATATGGTGTCTCCCTCCCTTACATAGGAGGCTGCAAGACGGCATATCTTGTCCTTTTCGGACATATAGGCCACATGTCTGCTCTCGTATGGCAGCAGGCCAGGTATGTCTCCGTCCTTCTTTACAGCAGTGACACCCCCATATACCTTTTTTATGGTACCTCTTGGGATCAGTATGTCTATATCACGCCTGACGGTATTCTTTGATATTCCGAATTCTTCGCATAGTTTGTCCAGAGTTACGGATCTTTTTTCATTTACATATCGTTCTATGGCGTCAAGTCTCTGCTGCTTCATAAAAATAGGTCTCCAAGTACATTTATGGATATTTACAGGTTGAACACATTGTAACTCAAAATGAGTAACTTGTTAAGCTTGTACCTATAGATCTCTTTTAAAATGAGCATATTGCATAAAAATAATCATAAAATTACAACAACATTACCAAAAATATAAAAATGTATTGACTTAAATACAAGATAGGAGCTATAAATATATCGTAAGTTACCAAATATTTACTCAATAGATACTCAAAAGAAAGAAGAGAAGATCATGTCATTGGTAAAAATGAGCCAGCTCTTGGACAGGGCTACCAGGAACGGAATATGCTGCGGATCCTTCAGTGTCAACAACATGGAAGGGATCATAGGCATCATCAAAGCTGCTGAGGAGCTTGATACTCCGGTGATACTGCAGGTGGCCGAAGCCAGACTTCCCCACTCCCCCTTTCATATCATAGCGCCCATGATGCTTTCGGCAGCCAGAGAGGCAAAGGTAGAAGTTGCCGTACATCTGGATCACGGCATGAGCTTCCAGCTTATCGAGAGAGCGCTGAACGCAGGCTTTACTTCGGTCATGTACGACGGCTCCACCCTTCCCCTTGAAAAAAACATAGAGGATACAAACAGGGTGTGCGAAATGGCAAAGGCCTTTGGTGCCGATGTAGAGGCTGAGCTTGGGCTTGTGGGAAAGAGCGAGGACGGAAGCGTGGAATTCGGGGTGAGCTACACAAAGCCCGAGGATGCGGATGCCTTTCTTAAAGCCTGTGACATCACGGCCCTGGCCGTGGCCATAGGGAACCAGCACGGAAACTACAAGGAGCCGCCAAAGCTGAGGCTTGATGTGCTGGAGCAGATACACGGAGATCATCCCGAGGTGCCGCTGGTGCTCCATGGGGGCAGCGGAATATCCGATGAAGATTTCCAGAACTGCATAAGGCGCGGTATAAGAAAGATAAATATAGCCACGGCCACACTGAACAGCATGGTGGCAGAGGCCGGAAGCTATCTTTCAAAGACTCCCAAGCCTGACTATTACGGATTAAACGAGGTCATGGTAAAGGGTGCTTATGAAAATGCAAAGCATCATATCAGAGTTTTCAATATGGAAAAGCTGTAAATATCTTATGTGCAATGAAGCTTTAGGAGGAGCAAAAAGCAATGAGTGAGGTAAAGAAGTTAGGCTACTATGTAAACGGCCAGTTCAAGGAGTCAAAGACGGAGAAGTACACGGACGCCTATGATCCCAGCACAGGAGAGGTCATAGCCAAGGTGCCCTGCTGTCTGCCTGAGGAGGTAGAGGAAGCAGTACAGGCTGCCAAGGCAGCATTTCCCGGATGGTCCAGCACACCCGTCATAAAGAGGGTCCAGATACTCTACAGGCTGAGAGAGCTGATGATAGAGCATATGGATGAGCTGACCATGATGGTGGCAAAGGAAAACGGAAAGGCCTGGGAGGAGGCACATGGTGATGTGCTCAAGGCAAAGGAAGGAACTGAGCAGGCTATAGCTGCTCCCTCACTCATGATGGGAGAGAGCATCATGGATGCTTCAAAGGGCTATGATACGGTGCTTTACCGTATGCCTCTCGGTGTATTTGCGGGCATCGTACCCTTCAACTTCCCTGCCATGATCCCCATGGGATGGATGACACCCATGTGCATAGCCTGCGGAAATACGATAGTCATAAAGGCAGCTACATTCACACCTCAGACCTGCATGAGGATAGCAGAGCTCTACAAGGAAGCCGGACTTCCTGACGGAGTAATAAACATAGTTACCTGCTCCAGGCATGAGGCAGAGATACTGTTGACACATCCCGACGTAAAGGGTATCAGCTTTGTAGGCTCCACAAGCGTGGGAATGCACATCTATTCGACGGCAGCAGCCACAGGAAAGAGAGTACAGGCCCTTTGCGAGGCAAAGAACCATGCACTGGTGCTGGATGACGCTCCCGTAAAGAGGGTTGCAGCCGGTATCATCAATTCCTCCTTTGGATGTGCAGGAGAAAGATGCATGGCCCTGCCTGTAGTAGTTGCCCAGGAGGGCATAGCAGATGAGCTCGTGGCTGAGATAGTAAGACAGGCAAAGGCCATAAAGGTAGGCTGTGCCTATGACAAGAGCGTAAAGATGGGCCCTGTTATAAATGCAGCCCACAAGGAGAGCGTGCTCAAGTGGATAGAGAAAGGCATAGAAGAGGGAGCTGAGCTTGTCCTTGATGGAAGGGACATAAAGGTAGAGGGCTATGAAAACGGCTTCTATATCGGGCCTACGATCTTTGATCATGTAAAGCCCGGAATGACGGTAGGAGACAGGGAGATATTTGGACCTGTGCTTTGCATAAAGAGAGTAAAGACCTTTGAGGAGGGACTTGCACTGATGAACGAGAATCCCTGCGCAAACGGATCCGTCATCTTTACTCAGAACGGACATTATGCAAGGGAATTCGTAAGACATACGGACGGCGGAATGATAGGCGTGAATGTCGGCATCCCCGTACCTGTAGGAATGTTCCCCTTCAATGGAAAGAAGAACTCCTTTATAGGAGACCTGCACTGCCTCGGTAAGGATGGCTACAGGTTCTATACGGAAAACAAGGTAGTGACTCAGAGATGGTTCGATGAGGAAGAAAAGCAGAACACCAAGGTGACTACCTGGGACGGTACCATCTGATTGGAGGATCAGGATGAAATATATCGAATTTGACAATACGAAGCCCCTGGACATCATCATGCTGGGCAGGATCACCGTGGATCTCAATCCTCTGGATTATTACAAGACGCTGGCTGAGAGCGAGACCTTCAAAAAGTATGTGGGAGGCTCGCCTGCAAATACTGCCGTAGGCATGGCCAGGCTTGGAAAGAAATGCGGATTTTTCGCCAGAGTTTCTGACGACAGGTTCGGAGATTATGTGACGGACTACATGGCCAACGAGGGCGTTGATGTATCTCATATCAAACGCTGCGAGCATGGTGAAAAGATAGGCCTGACCTTTACCGAGATTCTTTCAGAAAATGAGAGCAGCATACTCATGTACAGGAACAAGGCTGCTGATCTGGCTTTGGAGGTCGGAGATATAGACGAAGAGTACCTGAAAAAGGCAAAGGCGCTGCTGGTTTCAGGAGTTGCCCTGTCAGAAAGCCCCAGCCGTGAGGCGGCTCTCAAGGCCACCATACTGGCAAAGAAAAATGGTGTAAAGGTCATCTTCGATGTGGATTACAGGCCATATAACTGGAAGAATGACGACGAGATCGCCATTTATTACCAGACTGTGGCAGGCTATGCCGATGTGATCCAGGGCTCCAGAGAGGAGTTCGATCTGATGGAGAAGTTTACCGGACTGGACGGTACGGACAGCCAGAGCGCAAAGTACTGGACTGAAAAGGGAGCCTCCATAGTAGTCATAAAGCATGGCAAGGATGGATCAACTGCATATACCAATGACGGCAATGCTTATTCGATAAAGCCCTTCCCCGTAAAGGCACTGAAATCCTTTGGCGGTGGTGACGGCTACAGCTCCAGCTTCCTTTCCGGACTTCTGGATGGATGGGAGATCATGGACTGCCTGGAGCATGGCTCAGCATCAGCAGCCATGCTGGTGGCAAGCCACGGATGCTCAGCTGACATGCCTACGCTGGAGCAGGTGGATGCCTTTATAAAGGAAGAAAAAGAAAAGTACGGCGAAATGGTAGGCAGAGTTTAAAAATAAGTAAGGAGAGATGCTATGGGAGGGGGAAATAACACACCGGTACTGGAAGCGGTAAAGATATGCAAGGAATTCCCTGGTGTAAAGGCATTGCAGAATGTCTCTCTGAAGGTATATCCGGGTGAGATACTTGGCCTTGTGGGCGAAAACGGAGCCGGCAAGTCCACTCTGATGAAGGTATTCACCGGTGCGTACTCAAAGGACAGCGGAGAGATATATGTAGAGGGAAAGAAAGCCGACATAAAGACGACCTCTGATGCAAGGAGGCTTGGCATAAGCATAGTTTACCAGGAGCTTTCCATACTGCCTCTTTTGACGGTCACTGAAAACATGTTCCTTGGCAATCTGATGACGGATCAGAAGGGCATGGTAGACTGGAAAGCCATGGAAAAGAGGACTGCAGAGGCCCTGAAGAATATGGGGCTTGATATAGCGCCGAATACGGTCATGAGAGATCTGAGCATAGCTCAGTGCCAGATGGTCGAGATATGCAGGGCTACACAGATAAATGAGGCAAAGGTCCTGATCATGGATGAGCCTACGAGCTCCCTTGTAAACCGTGAGATCGAATATATGTT
>CALWET010000034.1 GCA_944377385.1 uncultured Lachnospiraceae bacterium
GTCTATCCTTGGATCGTTTACGCAGTCCCAATATCTTTTTTCCCATTCCTCTCCAAAATAATCCTCCAGGCAGTAGCCCTTTACCATGTCTATATCGTGAGGGCACATGAGGTACCAGTCCTGGTCCAGGCTCTCCCTGCACATGCGCCAGAAAAGATCCGGGTAGCAGACTGCGGGAAATACATCGTGGGCCTTCATCCTGTCGTCGCCATTGTTTGTCCTTAAATTCAGGAATTCGGGCATATCCTTATGCCATACATCCAGATAAACAGCCACTGCACCCTGTCTCATACCAAGCTGATCCACTGCCACTGCCGTATCGTTTACTATACGTATCCAGCGTATCACTCCGCCTGCGGCTCCCTCGAAGCCTCTGATGGCGCCGCCCTTGGCCCTGACCTTTCCAAAATACATACCCATGCCTCCGCCAAATTTGCTGACCTCGGCAAAATTGTCTATACTTCGGAATATCCCTCTCAGAGAATCCGGCACCGTATCTATAAAACAGCTGGAAAGCTGATGATAGGGCTTTCTGGCGTTGGATGTGGTGGGAGTAGCCATGGTGACCTCAAGCCTGGAGAGCATGTCATAAAAGCTCCTGACCCAGGTCATCCTGTCCCTTTCCTTCATGGCCAGATGAAGGGCTATGCCAAGGAACATCTCCTGAGGCGTCTCAAGAGGCACATGGTCATGGGTCCTGATGGTATACCTGCGAAGTACCAGCTCAAGGCCTGAGTGATCCATGAGATAGTCTCTGCTGTCATCCATAAATGAAGCGGCCTCTGTAAGCTCTGCCCTGGTATAATTTTCAAGTATATAGCTTCCATAAAGGCCCTGCTCCGTCATATAGCGGACCTTGTCATAAAATCCCTCTATGCCTCTGCTTTTGAGCTCTGCGCAAAGCTCCCTGTGAAAGCTGAAGGAAAGCAGCCTCGAGGCTACATATCCCCATCTTGAGGCCTCCTCATCCGTAAGCTCCACAGCAGCCTTTATCAGTGAGCTGAGCTTTTCATGCTCATCCATTTCAGGCTTCAGGAAGCTGCCGAATTTTACTGACAGCCTGTCCAGGGAATACTGGGGCTCGGGAAAGTCCTTTTCTATCCCAAGGAGCACCGGCTCCAGCTCAGGGACACCTGCAAGTCCTGCGATCCTGGCCCTCTGCAGTCTGAGCTCAGATCTTTTGTTCCTGTACAGGATGTATGCCCTCGCCTCGTTGAAATGCCCGCTGCGCATCAGTCCCTCTTCTACCTGGTCCTGTATAAGCTCCACGGATACAGGCTGCTCTCCGGTCCTCTTTTGCAGTTCACTTTCTATGCCCTCAAGTATACCTGAAAGCTCCTCATCGCCGATCTTGGTCCCAAGCCCGTCAAAGGCCTTTTTGATGGCTGCCGTTATTTTTGAGGGGTCGTATGCTTCCCTCTGTCCGCTTCTTTTAAGTATGTACTTCATTCAATATCTCCGGTCTTAATGTAAATCAGACTTATTTATCATTTATAGCCATAACGCTTTATCAGACTTCTTAATATATAAAGTATGACCAGTGTGTATACAACTCCCTTTGCCATGCTGGTTACGGTATACGCCCACCATATGCCGTCCACTCCAAGGGATGTCCTTGTAAGCAGCCAGGCTATGGGGATACGGGCCCCGGTCAGGCTCATGCAGATCAGGGAGCATATACCGGTATGCCCGAGGCCGCTCAAGGCTCCGTTGGTCATGATCTCCACACAGACAAAAAGCTCTCCATAGGATATGATCCTCATATAATCCACGCCAAGCGGTATCAGCCTGTCCTCGTGAAGGAATATGCGAAACAGAGGATCCGCACCGAAAAACAGTATGCCTGTGGCTATCACTCCCCAGATGAGCATGAGCTTCAGGGCAGCCAGGTAACAGCTTTTGACTCTGTCCATCCTTGCAGCTCCATAATTCTGGGCAATAAAGGCATTTACCGCCGAGCCAAAGCCCTGCCCGGTCATCCAGGCGATCTGCTCTATATTTGCTCCCACCTTTTGAACTGCCACTATGTCATCGCCCCAGGCAGTGACCATACGGGTCAACGTCATGCCTACAAAGCTGTAAAACACCTCCTGGATCGCCGCCGGAAGTCCCACCCTGGTTATCCTGACATAGAACTGGCTCCTGACCCGCTGCAGGATACCTATGTGCCTCAGGATCTCATAATCGCTCTGCTTCCTTTTTATTATAAAGATCAAGGTGACTACTGCCTGGGCTCCCACCGTAGCTATGGCAGCCCCTGCTACTTCCAGCCTCGGGAAGGGTCCTATGCCAAGTATCAATATGGGATCGAATATCATATTGCCTATGAGCCCCACACAGTTTGCAAAAAGCGGTGTCCTGGAATCACCCAGTGCCGTGTATATGCCTGTGAAGGTGCTGTTCAGCGCCTGAAATATGAACATGCCGCAGGTGATCCTGTTATAGGTCTCGGCCATGCTGAGGGTATCTCTGTCACTCAGTCCCAAAAAGCTGATCATCTGGGGAGTGAATATAAGAGCAGCTGATGAAAATATTGCCGTCAGCAGGATGGTCAGTTTTAGCGAAGCCCTGAGATAGCTCCCGGCATTTTCTTCATTTCCGGCTCCTATGCTCTGGGCCAGCTCTATCTGTCCGCCCATCTTGGCTATCAGAATCAGTCCAAAGGCAAACCAGGTGAACATTCCGGAGGCCCCCACCGCCGCAGTAGCATGGGAGCCAATAAAGCCTATCCAGGCCATATCCGTCAGGCTGTAGGCCGTCTGCACAAAGCCCGTGGCCATGATGGGTATGGCCAGTCTGGCCAGGTTTATGAGTATCGGCCCATTCAAAAGGTCAGTGCTCTTTTTTAGCTCTCTGCTCACGGAAGCAGATCCCTCTTTATCAGCTCTTCAAGTATCTGTACGGCATTTGTGGCCGCTCCCTTTCTGAGCTGATCAAAGGATATCCACATATTGAGGCCATTTGGCTCCACGGTATCCCTCCTGATGCGTCCTACATAGGTCTTGTCCGTATCGGTGCTAGTGATGGGCATGGGATAAACAAAGTTTTCAGGATCATCCTGCAGGACTATATAATCCTCCTTTGAAAGCAGCTCTCTGCACTCCTCCGGGCTTATATGCTTTTCAGTCTCAAGATATACTGCCTCACAATGGCTCCTCATCACAGGCACCCTGACCGCACAGACCGGGGTTATACCAATGCTGTCATCTCCCATGATCTTGTGTGTCTCCCATACGAGCTTCATCTCTTCCTTTGTATAGTCGTCGTCCACCCATACGTCTATCTGAGGGATGACATTGAAGGCTATCTGATATTTGAAATGCTCGGGATGCACAGGCTTTCCCTCCAGGACCTCCATGGACTGGCTGCACAGCTCATCCATGGCCTCCTTGCCTGCACCGGAGCAGGCCTGATAGGTGGAGACTATGGCCCGTTTTACTCCTGCATGCTTATGAATGGGCCAAAGAGCCGTGACCAAAAGTATGGTGGAGCAGTTTGGATTTGCTATCAGATTATGATGTCCCGTGAGGGCTTCGGGATTGACCTCAGGCACCACCAGGGGAACATCCGGCTCATAGCGGAAGGTGCTGGAATTGTCTATGACCACGCAGCCCATCTCAGCTGCATCACGTCCAAAGGCCTTTGAAGCAGGCCCTCCCGCAAAGAGGGCGGCATCACAGTCTCTGAAGGAATCCAGTGTAGCCTCCTCTACGGTATATTCCTTTCCTCCCACATCTATCTTTGTCCCTGCGCTCCTTTTTGAGGCTAAAAGCCTGAGCTCGGTATAAGGTATCTTCCTCTCCTGAACTATCTTTATAAGCTCATGTCCCACGGCGCCAGTGGCACCCACTATAGCAAGTCTAAGCTGCTTCATACTGCCCTCCTTCATGTCCTTGTTAAAGCAAGTCATATCATCTCTTTTTATATCGTCTGTCTGGACAGACAGTCTGTCCTGTTGTCTGTCCTATAGTCTACTTCCCTAAGTGAATGCATGTCAAGCAAAATGAACTTAACAGGAGCTCACGGTTTTAACCGCAAGCTCCCATGCAAAGTAGATGAAAAAACATCTATTATCCTGCTTAACTCCCCTTTTTGATCATGTGTTGTGTACAGCCTTACAGCTTACCGCTCTGGGCCCAGACTCCGTTCCCATCTACGTAAAATACTCCGTTTATGACGGTATCCCTGGCCAGATAGCCATAGGCTCCGCCCGTGCTTCCTTCAGGATAAAAATAATACCAGTTGCCGTTTATCTGGTACCAGCCCGTGACCATGACTCCGTCCTGATTGAAATAGTAGGTCTGGCCGTTGTAGTTCCACATGATATTATACAGCATGGAACCCTCGAAGCTGTCCTTTGTGGTATTCAGGAAATACCATTTTCCATTGTCATTGAGCCAGCCTGTACGCATGGCACCTGTGTTCTTATCCATGTAGTACCAGAGACCTCTGGAATCCTGAGCCCAGCCGGTCACCATCCTTCCTGAAGCGTCGAACATGTAATTTTTGCCGTTCAGCTGCAGCCAGCAGTTTGTAGCCAGTTGTCCATTGGGATATCGGAAGTACCAAGTAGCTCCCTGCTGTACCCATCCTGCCACTGTGGAATTACCTGTGCCCTCGGCATTGATATTTCCACTGACAAAGGAATTTGCGCTGCTTCCTCCATTTTCATCAAGTGTAGTCTGGCCTGTACCGTCTGAGACCTCATTTGCTCCTATGGTCAGTATATTTGATTCCGTCCATTCAGAATGCTTTCCTATGGAGGTGCTGACATTAGGCGGTGCGACACTTCTCACCCTGAAGGTATAGTCTCCCTCTTTGGTCATGTATGGATAAAAGTTGTAGGTCGTACCCTGGAAATTGTTCAGTCTTTTTACTACTCTTGATCCCCTGTAGCATATCAGATCGTAATAACCTGATGAATTATCTGAGCCCTGCCATATGGCCGTACCCTTTGCCGAGCTCCAGTATGCCTCAGTGGGTACATCATATGTGCCCTTGACGGCATTGACTCGTATGGTCACCTCAAGGGTATAGCCGCTGTCCCTGACTGCCGCCGATATAAACTCACCGCCTGTCACATATACATTGCTGGAGTTATAGGTACCCCTAAACAGGTATGTGGTAATGGTATGGCTTGTAGAGGTCTCCCTGGGCAGGGCATTGAGATATACCTTTATCCTGGGCTGATCTCCCACTGCCACCTGCTCTGTGTAGTCCAGCCACTCTGCGGATTCCAGATAATAATACTGGTTATCCATGGATACGCTTACATAGGAGGTAGCATCATCGGAAAGATAATCTCCTGTTGTCAGCTCACCTGTCTTGATGGTCAGCCTGGCGTTCGGTATGGGCCTGACCCTTTCTGAGCCATATGAAACAAAGGCCCCCAGGACCAGCATAAATATAATGGATAATATAAAGCTTTTCTTCTTCATATCAGTTTCTCCAATCAAAGCACCGAAAACTCACGAACATGGAGCTTTTGTCAATTTGATTATATATTTTCCTCCTATATAAGTCAATTTACGAAAAACTGTAGCAAATCTTACACAAAAAAGAGCTGTCACTCCATAGATGTTTTATCATCTATTTTGCAACAGCTCTCTGTCAGTTCAGTTATGATCTTTGACTATCATATTTATCGGTGGATCAAACCAGCTCGAGTACGACCTCCATGGCTGCGTCTCCCTTACGGGGTCCGATCTTGATGATACGTGTGTAGCCGCCGTTACGTGAAGCATACTTGGGTCCATACTCATCAAAAAGCTTGCCTACCAGATCAGCCTGCTTTGTGCCTGCCTTGCGTCCTGCAAGCTTTGCAGGTACCTCTGTAACATCATAGAGGACCTCCATCATCTTACGCCTTGCATGGAGTCTGGAAGGGTTGTCCTTCTTGATGGACTTCTTTACCTCGTCATAAACGGTGACCTTTTTCTGTCTGCCGTTTACTTCCTTGACCTCTTTAACTCTCTTGCCGTCCTTGTCCTTGCGAGGGACCTTTGCAGTAACCTCTACGGTCTCATAGTTGTCCTTTTCCCTGACAGCAAGTGCTATAAGGGGCTCGACCATCTTGCGGACCTCCTTGGCTCTGGCCTCGGTGGTGATGATCCTTCCATGGTATAACAGGGCAGTTACCTGATTTCTAAGCAGTGCCTTCCTCTGGGCAGAGGTCTTTCCTAATTTTCTGTATCCTGGCATTTCCTTTTTCCTCCTATTGTGCCTGTGGTCTTATCAATGGGATCCCGCTTCACCGGAGCTTTTCCGGAAGCGGTATCATGGGCCCTATCCGGCCCAGGCCTGTGATCTAAGGCCTTATTCCTGAGTGTTGAGGGAGAGTCCCAGCTCCTTGAGCTTTGCAAGCACCTCATCAAGGGACTTGCGGCCAAGGTTGCGGACCTTCATCATCTCATCAGGAGTCTT
>CALWET010000035.1 GCA_944377385.1 uncultured Lachnospiraceae bacterium
AAAAACAGCGTCTCTCACCGCTCGCAGGCGCTTCACAAGATGAGCGAGCTGATAAAAAACAGGATCGGGGCTTAGGATCAGAGATGAAAAAGATACTTGTTGCAAGTGATACACACGGACGGAATGACAATCTGAAAAAGGTCATACAGAGAAACAGGCCCATAGACAAATTTATATTCTGCGGCGATGGAGAGGGCTTGGAAAAAAGCATCAGGAGCCTGGTGGGAGAAAGCTGCGAGATATACATGGTCAGGGGGAACAATGACTACTTTTCACAGCTTCCCTGGGACCTGGAATTTGAGCTTGGAGGGACAAAGGCCTTTCTGACCCATGGACATATGTACGGTGTCAGCGTTTCCGATGCCAGGGTCCTGGATGAGGCCAGGTCAAGGGGCTGCGGAATATGCTTTTTCGGACATACCCACAGGCCTGTTGAGGAAAAGAAGGAGGGCATATACATCATAAATCCCGGCAGCCTCAGCTATCCAAGACAGATGAACCGCAAGCCCTCATACATGATCATAGAGGAAGAGGACGGAGGCAGGCTCCATTTTCATCAGGCCTATGTGGATAGATAGGCCTGCATATGATAAAAGACCACGGCCTGATATATAAACGAAGGGCCGGATCGATCATAGATGATAGCATCAGAGGAGGATGATTATGAAAAAAAACCTTATAGGAGCAGTTTTGCTGCTCTCGTTTTTGCTTTGTGCCTGCGGCGCAGGCAGTGAGGCTTCAGAGACCGCTGCACAGACTGAGGCTTCAGAGACGGCTGTCGAGGAGACAACTGCCGGGGAAACGGCAGAGACAGCTGAAGTTGATGCAGACGCAGCAGAGACTGAGGAAGCAGAGAATGGATCAGCAGAGACTGCGGCCGGAGCAGACGAGGCTTCTGCCGTTCAGCTTCAGTACGGGGACACCATCGTCAGAGTCGGATCCCTCAAGGGTCCTACCACCATGGGGCTTGTCAATATGATGGAATGGTCGGAGAATGGAGAGCTTCCCTTTAAGGCTGAATTCACCATGGCCACGGCAGCCGATGAGATCACGGCAAAGCTGATACAGGGAGAGCTTGATATTGCCCTGATCCCTGCAAACCTGGCCTCAGTGCTTTATAACAGGACCGAGGGGGGAGTAAGGGTCATAGACATCAATACCCTTGGCGTGCTGTACGGGGTCACCGGTGATGAGAGCGTTACATCCCTTTCAGATCTTTCCGGCAGGACCGTGTATATGACGGGTCAGGGCACCACGCCTCAGTATGCCATGGAC
Organism: uncultured Lachnospiraceae bacterium; assembly: GCA_944377385.1. GTDB lineage: Bacteria > Bacillota > Clostridia > Lachnospirales > Lachnospiraceae > Avilachnospira. The sequence continues at coordinate 1,276 of CALWET010000035.1, forward strand.
TACATACTCGCCCAGAACGGGCTTACGGATCAGGTAAACATAGAATACAGATCAGAGGCAGCAGAGATAGCAGCCATGTTTGCCGAGGATCCCTCAATCATAGCAGTGCTTCCCCAGCCCTTTGCCACGGTATGTCAGGCACAGAATGAGTCAGTAAAGGAATTCATGAATCTGAATGAGGAATGGGACAAATGTCCTGACAGCGGAGATTCCATGCTGCTTACCGGAGTGACCGTTGCAAGCAGTGCCTTTATAGAGGAGCATGGTGAGGATGGTCTCCTTGCTGCCTTCATAAGCACGCAGAAGCTGTCCACCGAGGCCGCATCCCTGGATACTGCCCATACTGCGGAGCTGGTGGCCGGAGCGGGGATCATAGAAAAGGCTCCCATAGCTGAAAAGGCTCTTCCTAAGTGCGGCATAGCCTGCATAGACGGAGCAGAGATGAAGGCCGCACTCAGCGGTTATCTGCAGGTGCTTTTTGATGCAAATGCCGAGTCCGTGGGAGGAAAGCTTCCCGGAGAGGATTTTTATTATCAGGGAGAATGAGTAAAGCCTCAAGGAGAGGTTTTTACTGTCAGAAATATCAAAGGACTGAGATCTTTAGGTCTCAGCCCTTTTTCTTTACTGAATAGCCAAAGTGTCCAAGCTTTTTTCCAAGTTCAAAGTATTCGCCGTGGTTATAGGCTACGAGTTCCGCCCGGTCCAGCTCAAGCCGTCCGTTCTTATCTATCAGCTCCTCATCCACATCTATGCAGAGCACCTTGGCAATGAACATGTCGTGGGAGCCCAGGGAGATCCTGTCAGTGACCTGACATTCAATGCTCATAGGGGATTCGGCAATGAGAGGGGCACTTATCCTGGAGGCAGGCATCCTTGTAAGGCCGCAGGCCTTCCATTTATCCACCTTTGCTCCTGTGGCCACACCGCAGTAGTCGGCAGCACGGCAAAGCTCCTTTGTGGTCAGGTTTATTGCAAATTCTCCTGTTTCCCGTATCATATGATGGCTGTAGCGTCTTGGCATCAATGAGATGTAGACCATGGCAGGATCAGAGCAGACTATGCCGGTCCAGGCAATGGTTATGATATTTGATCTTCCCTCCCTGTCAGCACAGCTGACCATGACTGCCGGGACCGGGCTTAAAAGGGTGCCGGGTTTCCAAATCTCTTTTTTATGGGATGTTTCATTCATTTTCAGTTATATCCTCCAATCTGAGCATTTTGCAGCCAAGAGCTGCCGCATCATTTTCATCATGTGTGGTCATGACCATGAGACGCTCCCCTATATGAGCCCTTGTATATTCAATGGCCTTTTTCCTTGTGGCCTCGTCAAGTCCCGTAAAGGGTTCGTCAAGGAGCAGTACATCCGAAGGATGCAGAAGGGCCCTGATGAGGCTGACCCGCCTTTTCTGTCCGCCGCTAAGGGCCCGGCAGGGTATATGTATATCCACATCCGGGGCAATCAGGCTGAGGGCTTCCTGGGCTTCATCCTTTTTCAGTGACCTTGTGGCTGCGCATATGTTTTTTACGGCATCTGCACCGGGAAAGAGCCTGTCTTCCTGAAAAAGGACTGAAAATCTCAAAGGAGCATCTGTCTTGGGGACCAGGCTCAGCCTGCCCTCGTCAGGAGCTTCGAGCCCAAGCAGGATACGAAGGAGGGTGGTCTTTCCTATACCGCTTTTTCCCATCAGGGCATAGCGCCCCGGGAGGCTCAGCTCGGCGCTGAAATGGGAAAGGACCTTTGTCCCGTCAAAGCTTTTCGAGATATCTTCTATCAGCAGTCTGTCCATAGCCTTATCACCGCCTTTATCAGCCTTTCGCTTATCCAGGAAAGGAGTATGATCGCCAGGGTCCAGGCAAACACGCCTGGAGTGTCCAGAAATATCTTTGATTGATAAAGATAGAAGCCTATACTGTCCCTGGGCTGTCCTATGAGCTCCGCAGCCACTCCGGATTTCCAGGCCATGCCTATGGCAGATGAAAGGGAGGAGAGCAGATAAGGCAGCAGAGAGGGGATATATATGTACCTGAGCTTCTGAAGCATGCCTATTTCAAAGACCTGGGAGAGCTCAAGGAGCTTTGTGTCTGCGGCCTCAAGTCCGCTCAGCACCGAGGTCCATATCATGGGGAATACCACCACAAAGGATACCAGCAGGCTCAGATCGCGGCTTCCGCCAAGCCATATCAGGGCCAGTATGACAAAGGAGGCCACGGGTATGGCTTTCATGAGGGTCACAACAGGTGACAGGAAGCTCCTGAGCCAGTCAAGGAAAAAAGAGGCCGTACCCAGCAGAAGTGCAGCAGCGGCAGAAAGCAGAAAGCCTGTAAAGATCTTTATAAGGCTGTGAAGGACTGCTGACCAGAAATATCCCTGGGAAAGCAGGGATAAAAAAAGCCCCAGGGTCTCTGCCGGCCCCACCAGTATTATGTCATTTCCGGTGATGCGTGCAGCAAGCTCCCAGATCACCAGCCACAGGGCCGTGACGATCAGTATGCGTGCACTTCTTTTTTTAAGTTCAGGCTTCATGATCAAATACCATTGACTTGACTGTTTAAAAATGTTAAAGTCAAGTTGTTTTAGTAAAATAAAGTTTTAAATCATTACAGCTTTAAAGCTGAAAGACGGAGAATAAGATGAATCCCAAAGCACATACAAGTGAAGTTGACCATCTGTTTGAAGCAGTCCTCAGCCTCAGGGATCTTGACGACTGCTACAGATTTTTTTCTGACGTATGCACCATCAAGGAGCTCCTTTCCATGGCACAGCGCTACGAGGTGGCGCTCATGCTGGATGCGGGCCTGACCTATCTGGATATAGCTGAAAAGACAGGCGCCTCCACAGCCACCATCAGCCGTGTGAACCGCTCCCTGACCTATGGAGAGGATGGCTACAGGCTGGCCTTTGAAAGGCTTGGCATACATAAGGGCAGGAAAACAGCGGATGGGGAGTGATGCCTATTCATCCTTCTCCATGCTGTCATAACCCAGCAGCCTTTTGGCTTCAACAGGATCAAGCTCTTCCACCTGGGAGAGCTTTTTATTTATCATGTCGGCACGCCTCTGGAGATCCTGAGTGGCACTCCGGGCCAGCTCTATGCGGCTGTCAGCCTTTCCGATTAGCTCAGAGAGCTTTGCATACTGGGTCTTTATGGCGGAAAGCAACTTGAGTATGTTTTTGGAATCCCTGTTTACTGCCATGTATCTGAAGCCTATGCTCAGGGAATTGAGCAGGGCGGTGACCGTGGCAGGGCCTGCTATGACTATGTGGCAGCGCTTCTGACAGTCCTCGGACAGACCGGGGATCCTGAGCACCTCGGCATAAAGGGACTCTGTGGGAAGGAACATGATGGCAAAGTCAGTGGTGCGGGGAGGATCTATGTATTTTTCCTCTATGCTGCGGGCCTCTGATCTTATGAACTGCTCCAGCTCCTTTATCGCCTTCTGAAGCTCCTGAGCCTCTCCCTTTTCTGAGGCCTCCCTGATCCGGTCATATATGGTTGCCGGGAATTTGGAATCCATGGGCAGCCAGAGGAATTCCCCGGGCACCTCCTTGTCAGGTATCCTGACGGCAAATTCCACGGTGTCCCTGTTTGCTCCGGAGCCCTTTGTGACTACATTTTTGTCATAGAGATTATTGGGGAGCACATTTGCCAGTATGTTTTCCAGCTGGGTCTCTCCGTATATGCCCCTGGTCTTGACATTTGACAGTGTGCGGTTCAGGTTAGTCACATCATCCTCAAGCCTGCTCAGCTCACCAAGGGAGGTATAGAGCTTGTTGAGCTGGTCACCGACATTTTTGAAGGAGGCATCAAGACGCTCATTCAGAGAGGTGTCCAGCTTTTGGTTGATCTCCGTCTGTATCTCGGAAAGCTTTTCCCGGTTGCTGTCTATAAGCTCAGAAAGGGAGGATTTGAGTGTGGACTGCATCCTGTCCTGGGCCTTTTGAAGAGCATCTGAGATCTCTATGCGGTTTTTTCGGTTCTCATCTGCATCCTGACGGAGGCGGCGATCTATGTCGAGGCGGATCTCGCCCACCCTTGAAGGGACGGTCTCCCTTACATCCTCGGAAAGCTCACGCAGATCCTCCGAGAGGTCATGGAGCAGATCGTCGCTCTTTGATGAGCGAAGCTGCTCATGCAGCCTGAAAAGCATTATCAGGCACAGGATCAGAAGGACCAATGTCACTGTCAGGAGTATAAAAAGTATCAGTTCAGAGTTCATATCGTTTCCTTGAAAATGGATTTGGGTCTTGAGTCAAGTATGAGTATAGCATAAATCCTTCAAATATGTTACACTCATAACGCCCAAGGTCGGGAAAGCCAAGGCTTGGATATGCCCTGGATAGCAAATTTTGCAGGGACAGGGCCGAGGGCAGGAGGTTTGACAGGAGTAGTAAAATGGCAAGCTCATCAGAGGAAAGAAGAAAAAGGCTAAAGGCAGCCTCGGAAAGCAGGAGACAGGCAGAGGCCGGCGCCGGATCGCAAAGGCGTTCCGAAGGAGCTGAAGATGACAGATACGCCCAGGAGATCAGGAGGCGTCGAGCCCGCATAAGAGCAGAGCGCAGGAGAAGAAGGCAGAGAAAACAGCGCATAATGATAGGTGTCGGGATCATACTCTGCCTAATTTTGGTGGCTGCCGTGGCTTATGGAGCCATGAGGCTGTTTTCCGGAAGTGATAAGGTAAAGGAGCAGGAGACGGCACTGGAGGGAGTGGAGCCAACGGGAGCTGAGGGCATGGAGGCAGCCTTGGAGGCAGAGACCGAGAGTGAGACTGCCCAGTCCGAAAGAGAGCTTTTGATAGCTGAGGCCGAGAGACTTTCAGCCATGTATGATTATGACGGAGCCATAGAGCTGCTTTCCGGCATACAGGGAGCCACGGAGGACAGCGAGATAGCAGGGATCATTTCCGGCTATGAGGCAGAAAAGGCAGAGCTTGTGCCCCAGGACATAAATACCATCACCCATGTCTTTTTCCACAGCCTGATAGTGGATCCTGAAAATGCCTTTGACAAGGAGAGATGGGGGACCCAGGCAGATGGATACAATTCCGTCATGACCACCATATCAGAGTTTGAAAAAATGCTGGATGAGTTCTACAGGGACGGCTTTGTGCTTGTGGGGCTTCATGACATGGCTCATATAGAGACCACAGAGGACGGACAGGAGATCATGGTGGAGGGAGAGATACTGCTGCCAGAGGGCAAAAAGCCCATGGTCATGTCCCAGGACGATGTTTGCTATTATGAATACATGGAGGGGGCAGGCTTTGCGGACAGGATCATAGTCGGAGAGGACGGTAAGCCCACCTGCCACTATGTGGATGAGAACGGACAGGAGCATATCGGAGAATATGATCTGGTGCCCATACTGGACAGGTTCGTGGAGGAGCATCCTGATTTCTCCTACAAGGGTGCCAAGGCATGCCTGGCCTTTACCGGCTATAATGGCATACTTGGTTACAGGACGGATGAGACCTATGATCCCAATTCGGATTTGTACGATCCTGAAAAGGAGGCAAATCACAATATCGAGGAGGACCGCCAGACCGCCAGAGAGGTGGTGGCAGCCCTCAGAGAGGCAGGCTATGAGCTTGCATCTCACAGCTGGGGCCACAGGGACATGGGCAGCCGCAGCTTTGAGGACATGAAGAGAGATGCAGACCGCTGGGATAAAAATGTGAATCAGGAGCTTCTGGGCGGGACCTGCGATATCATACTGTATCCCTTTGGAGCCGATGTGGCTGACTGGCATCCCTATACCCATGAAAATCAGAAGTTTGACTATCTCTGGGACCTGGGCTTCAGATATTTCTGCGGAGTGGATTCCAGCGAATACTGGGTACAGCTTGGAAAGGACTATCTGCGCCAGGGCAGGAGGAACCTAGACGGATATATGATGTGGATGGATGTTTCCGGACAAAGGGACAAGCTGTCAGATCTGTTTGACGATGTCAGCGCCATATTTGATCCGGCAAGGCCCACTCCGGTGACCCAGTAAGCCCATTTGGCGATGGAAGGCAGAGGATTATGATAAGCTTTATACATGGCATACTTGCCGAAAAGGACGAGGGATATATAGTGGTCGAGGCAGGGGGCGTGGGCTACGGCATAAACGTACCCATGAGCGTCCTGGCTCAGCTTCCTACTATAGGCGAGGAAGTAAAGATATATACACATTATTCCGTGAGGGAGGACGGACAGTCCCTTTACGGCTTTCTGTTCCGTGAGGACAGGGAGATGTTTCGGAGCCTGATATCGGTCAATGGAGTAGGACCCAAGGGTGCCCTGGCCATACTGAGCGTCCTGGGGCCTGATGACCTGAGGCTTGCCATAGTGACGGGAGACGTAAAGTCCATAAGCCGTGCCCAGGGCATAGGCCAAAAGACGGCCCAGAGGGTCATATTGGATCTCAAGGACAAGGTAGATAACCAGTTCCTTACGGCAGGAGTCGAAGGAGACAGGCCCGCTTTGGGAGCAAATATCAGCCAGGCCGGAGGAGCCATATCAGAGGCCATAGATGCGCTGACCGTGCTTGGCTATACCAGGATAGAGGCGGGAAGGGCCGTCAGGAGCCTTGAGATCTCAGAGGGAGACAGCACCGAGGACATACTAAAGAAGGCGCTGAAGGTCATAAACAGATGATCAGACGAGCACTGCCGGTGGTTTTGTTTGCCCTTGTCATACTGCTTATCATAAATGTGTATGAAAAGGAGCCCGTGCCAGGCTCAGGAGAGGCTGCGGAGGAAAGACGATTGAGCTCGGATGATTTCCTGCTGGATACCTTCTGCACCATCAGCATATATGAGGGCGGAGACGAGGCTGCCCTGGAGAGTGCCAGGGAGCTGCTCAGGTACTATGACAGGCTTTTCAGCCCCCAGGGAGAAGGCTCTGATATAGCGAGGATAAATGAAAGGACAGAGGACTGCGTCATTATAGCCCAGGATACGGCAGAGCTCTTTATGAGCATAGAGTCAGTCTATGAAAGTGCCGGAGGAGATCTGGAGGTGGCCATAGAGCCCCTGACCAGCCTTTGGAATGTAAAGGAACGTACCGTGCCTCCAGACGAAAGGGAGATAGAAGAGGCTTCATCCAAAGTGTTTCATGGAGGCTGGCATATAAAAGAGTCTGAAAATGGAGTTTATTATTTCTGCGCAGACGAAAAGGAGCTCAAAGTGGACGTGGGAGCCTTTGCAAAGGGCTTTATCGCAGACAGGCTGAAGCAGCAGCTCGTGGCCGACGGAGTGAGCTCCGGCATCATAAACCTTGGAGGGAATGTGCTCTGCATAGGCAGCAGGGCTGATGGCTCCCCTTTTCTTATAGGTATCAGGTATCCCGACAATAAGGAGCAGGGCTATGTCAGATCCCTTGAGATCAGGGATGAGTCCGTGGTGACGGCGGGCAGGTATGAGCGCTTTTTTGAATATGAGGGCAGGACCTACCATCACATAATAGATACTGAGACCGGATGGCCTGCAGAAAGCGGCCTGCTGTCAGTTACGGTGACGGGAGAGAGCTCGGCCATCTGTGATGCCCTGGCCACGACCCTGTTCGTGAAGGGAGAGGAGGAGGGGCTTTCCTACCTCGAGCTCTATAACGACAGCTATGATGCCTGCTATGAGGCATATTTTATTGATGAGGAGCTGGATATCACATACTCGGAAACAGATGAGTAGGTGAATATCACATACCCGGAAGATGAAGCTGATAGATGAACGAATTGAAATGGAAGATATACCGGAGCTGAGCCTGATAGGGCCCAGGGAGAGGCTGGTATTTTTCGATATAGAGACGACGGGGCTTAGTTCAGGACGATCCGAGGTATACCTTATAGGCTGCCTTGGCTTTGAGGAGGGAGAGGGCTGGAGGCACAGAGCCTGGTTTTCAGAGGGGATGGAGGATGAGCCTCTGATCCTTGGAGCCTTTTGTGACATGCTCATGGAAAAAAGGAAAAGGCATGCACCTCATAAGCCCATACTTGTGACCTATAACGGAGAGGGCTTTGACCTTCCCTTCATCTCAGCCTGTCTGAGGAGCTATTGCCTGCCGGATATAAAGGATGCCGTGCTGAGCTTTGATCTATACAGGGAGCTGAAGAGTCTGAAGCCGGTGCTGGGTCTTCCAAACATGAAGCTAAAGAGCCTTGAGCGTTATCTTGGCATAGACAGGGAGGATAGGTTCAGCGGGGGAGAGCTGATTCCCATATATCACAGGTACAGGAGCACCGGGGATCAGGAGCTGCTCTCAAAGCTGCTTTTGCATAACGGAGAGGATATAGTGAACCTGCCTCAGATATGCAGGCTCCTGAGCTATGGAGAGCTGTTTTCCGGAAAGTTCAGCCTGTTGTCGGCAAGTGTGGAGGAGCTTTTGAAGGACAGCTTTCTGGATCTTCGATTTGAGCTTTGCGACGGGCTGCCCAGGGAGCTCATATATGAGCAGGGGCCCTATTCCATAAGTGCCTCGGGCAAGGAGGCAAGGCTCCTGAATATCGTGGTCCGGCTCCATAAGGGAGAGCTTAAATATTTTTTTGCAGATCACAAGAACTATTATTATCTGCCCGAGGAGGACAGGGCCATACATAAGTCCGTGGGGCAGTTCGTGGAGAAAAAGGCCAGGAGGCAGGCCACCAGAGAGACCTGCTATCAGCGGGAGAGCGGCATATTCCTCCCTGAGGAGGATATAATCTATGCCCCTGTATACTATGAGAGCTACAAGGGCGAACAGCTCTATGCCAGATTTTCAGAGGAGCTGCTTTCAGACAGCCAGAAGCTTTGTGAATACGGGCTCTCGATCCTTTCCCATGCCCAGGTCAAAATAAATGTCCAAAGCAGGGGATAAATGTAGTATAATAAAGCAAGCATGACAGTATGAGCATAGGCAGAGAGGAGATCTTTGCGAGCGCAGGCTGTCTTTCAATATCCGGGAGTTCAGATGAATCAGACCTTATCAGCATACAGGATCTTTTATGAAGTGGCCAGGACAGGGAATATATCAAAGGCGGCCAAGGCCATGGCAGTCAGCCAGCCTGCCATCTCCAAGACCATAGCCAGGCTTGAGGAGCAGAGCGGCATCAGGCTTTTTGACAGAAGCTCCAGAGGAGTCAGACTGACTCCCGAGGGAGAGCTGCTATATTCATATGTGGATGATGCCTTTGGCTATATAGAAAAGGGAGAGGACGAGCTGCGCAGGATAAAGGAGTTCAATGTGGGACATCTGCGCATAGGCTCCTCCACCACACTTTGCAGGTATCTGCTGCTTCCTTATCTCAAGGATTTCCTCAAGGACTATCCCCATATGAAGATAAGCATCAGTAACGAGGACAGCATAAAGGTCATGAAGGATGTGGAGGGCCGGAGGCTGGATGTGGGGGCCGTGGTGCTTACGGATACCAGAGGCAGCTGCCGTTTTCTCAAGATACTGGATGTGGAGGACATCTTTGTATGCACGCCTGAATATCTCAGGAACCTGAGGCTCCTTGAGGGTGAGGATGTGGACATAATGGAGCACGGCAACATCATGCTCCTGGACAAGGACAATCTGTCCCGCAAGCATATAGACGAGTATTTCAGAGAACAGGGGATAGCTCCAAGACGCATGCTGGAGATATCCACCATGGATCTTTTGATAGATTTTGCCAAGATAGGCCTTGGGATAGCTGCGGTCATAAAGGAATTCGTGGCAGCGGAGCTCAGGGACGGGGTACTTATAGAGGTGCCCATGAAGGCCAAGGTCAGAAAGAGGCAGGCCGGCTTTGCCTATCTGGAAACAAATAAAAATGAAGCCCTCAAAAGCTTTTTGCAGAGTGCGGGCTGAGAAAAGGTTATAAATGGGACGTTTGATAAATACGGACATAACAGAAGAGGACAAGCTCTCGGAGGACAGGCTCAGGCCTCAGCGGCTTAGGGACTATATAGGGCAGGAAAAGATCAAGGAGATGATGACTGTCTATATAGAGGCGGCAAAGCGCAGGGGAGAGCCCCTGGATCACGTGTTGTTTTATGGGCCTCCGGGCCTTGGAAAGACCACGCTGTCAGGCATCATTGCAAACGAGATGGGGGTCAACATAAAGATCACATCCGGGCCTGTCATAGAAAAACCCGGTGAGATGGCAGCCATACTTAACGGCCTGTCAGAGGGAGATGTGCTTTTTATAGATGAGATACACAGGCTCAACCGCCAGGTCGAGGAGGTGCTGTATCCGGCCATGGAGGATTTTGTCATAGACATACTCCTTGGCAAGGAGGCAGGGGCCAGAAGCGTCAGGCTGAATCTCCAGAAATTCACTTTGGTAGGAGCCACCACCAGAGTGGGCATGCTGACGGCACCCCTCAGAGACCGCTTTGGCGTGGTCCAAAAGATGGAATTCTATACGCCTGAGGAGCTGAGCACCATAGTAAAGCGTTCTGCCAGGGTGCTGGGCGTTGAGATAGATGACAGCGGAGCCATGCGCATAGCAAAAAGGAGCAGGGGCACGCCAAGGCTTGCAAACCGATTGCTCCGCAGAGTGAGGGATTTTGCCGAGGTCAGGTATGACGGCCGCATAAGCCGTGAGGTGGCAGATTATGCACTGGATGTGCTGGATGTGGACAGGCTGGGGCTTGACCAGAACGACAGGGAATATCTGCTCTGCATAATAGACAAGTTTGGCGGGGGCCCGGTGGGCATAGATACTCTGGCAGCGGCTCTCAGCGAGGACAGGGATACCCTGGAGGATGTGATAGAGCCATATCTTCTGATGAATGGACTGATACAGCGTACGCCCAGGGGACGTATAGCTACTGAAAATGCATATATACATCTTGGTCATGAAAGGATGGGGCAGCAGCAGCTCAGGCTCTGATGCCGGGTAATACTATGAAGGATAACAGAATGGAACCGGAGATAACTGAGGTCCTGATAAACGGCAGGGCCTACAGCCTTAGCGGAGCGGACAGCGCATATATACAAAAGGTGGCAGCCTTTTTAAATCGCAAGCTTGCTGAGGTAAGGTCCGTACAGGGCTACAACCATATGTCAGAGGAATACAGGAACCTGCTTTTGAATCTGAATGTATGTGATGAATATTTCAGAGCCCTTTCCGACATGGAGGAGCTCAGAGCATCCATTGATGAAAAGGACAGGGAGCTCTATTCCGTGAAGCATGATATAGTGGGCACGAAGCTCAAGCTGGAGGCGGCGCTTAAACAGCAGGAGGTGCTGGAGCAGCGCTGTGAGGAGTGGAGACAGAAATATGAGAGCCTGAAGGATGGCAGGGATCCCCATGACGAGGACGACAGG
>CALWET010000036.1 GCA_944377385.1 uncultured Lachnospiraceae bacterium
GCAAAATATATCGCGCTCTGCAAACAGGCGGAAGCCTTCCAGAAAGACGAATAACGCGGTCGGGTTCGATGTGCCCGGCCGCGTTACTGTTTTTACCCATCTTCATTCGGGCAAATTTCGTTTCTTAAAAGCCATATGAATTTTGGAAAGAAAACATAAAGCTTATTGTTTTTATATTCAACTTAAAGCTCTTCCTATCAAATAAATAGGGATGGTATCGAATATATCACCATGTCCTCCAGATGCAGGAATGGCTTTTATCGCTCTGTCTATAAAGCCCTTTTCTTTATAGAATATAAGAGATATGGCCTTATTGTCTCCTGATTTGACTTCTAATCCTGTCCTTTTTCGGTCATTATCTACTGCCACAAAATCAAGCTCATAATCACCACAGGTAGAAAAACAGGGCTTGTCTCCTATCAAAATCTTTTTGGATGGAGGACAGGAGTACAGCCTTGATAGCTCCCCATACGCAAAAGTCTCTGTAAGTGCTCCTGAGATCACATCCCTGGGTACATTTACAAGGCCTGAGATATATGATGCTATACCACAGTCTGCAAAATAAGCTCTGCGGTCGCTTACAACGTCATTTACATCCCCATTGTTGTAAAGATCACAATACCCTATGATACCTGAGTAAAGCAGCCATGACGCCGCTTGCCTCACTTCATTTCTGCTGACAGGCTGCTTCAGCGAATCCTTTACAAAATCGGTGATAAGCTCGGTATAATTACTACCTGTACCCTTTTTCTCATTGACCATCTCAGTAAAAACTGACCTGTATACTTCGTTAAATATTGAGAGAGCGGTACTGTTAGAAAAAAACCTTGCAGATTCTGCAGTGAATGTACTTATCAGATCAGAAAGCACGTCCTTGCAGTCGTCTATATTGTGGCCTCTGATATAAGTAGTGACCACTTCGGGATAACCACCTATGACCTTATAGACCTCATAAGCTTTACTAAGCTTCTTATAGATCTCAGGAGATGATGCACCATAGAGATCCGCTGACAGATAATCTTCCTCCAGCGAAAGGGCCCTGCAGAACTCTCTGAATGAAAGCGGGGTCATGCGAAGATAGGCTATCCCGGCAGGGAGGAAAAAGTCCTTGGAGTTGATCGTCCTTGCAAGGTAACTTCCGCTCACTATGATGTCACAGTTGAGCCTTTCTCTTATATCCCTTATGGCATTGTATACAGAAGCTCTCTCCTGTATCTCGTCTATAATGAGGACTGTTTCAGCATCATCCCTGAATTCACCTATCCCTGCATTTCTGCAGTAGGTTCTCATCATATCCTTTTCAGAAAGGCAGTCCTCAAAGCCGAACTCGTCTCTTACAAGGTTCACATAAATGATCTGCTTATAGTTATGACAAGCAAACTTCCGCACCTCATGAGTCTTTCCAACCTGGCGAGGGCCTTCTACCTGAAGCACCTTATGATGCCTCTTTTGCTTCCATTCTTAAAGCCCTGCTTGGATATCTCTTTTAAGTTCTATGTCATTTTCCCTAAAAATGAAATCTTTTTTTTCAGACATACCTTTACCTCACAACATTTGAACAAGTTATTCAAGCTTAGCTGTCTTTCGTCAATGGAAGCTGTTTATGTTTAAATTATTCAAATATCTCATTTAGCTTCTCTTCAAGTGTACCTTTTTTTGCATACTCAAGAGCATCCAAAAGCTTGAAATGCTCTCTGCTCACTTTACTATCCTTATCGAATCCAAAGATATAATTCATAGCGATCCGGTAGATTATCTCGGTAGGAGCAAGACCATACACCTGCTTTGCAAATATATGCTCAAGCCTTTCCTCATTATTGGGGAAGAGCTTCTTCATATTTTCACTGCGATATAGCCTTTTTACGATCTCGGTTATATAAAGGCCAGACTTCATATAAAGGTCAATGAATGTTTTATCCGGGTCATCATAGCAGCCAGGTTCTTCGGTCTCAAGCATATCCACCATCTGAATAACTACACTTTTGGGAGTGAAGATCTGGTTTGTCTTCTGTGGAGGAATATAATCAAAGATGTCCTCATCCTTTTATCCTTTAGAAGAAAATTCAGTAATACTCCGACAGGATATGAACTTATATTTATTAAATCTCCCAAAAGAGACCTCCAAGACATACATTTTTATTGATTTTATCAAAAATAATTAAAGATTTAAAGAAGTTTGTCCTTTCATATATCTCTCAAGCGGCAGTATATAGTTTCTTAAAAACAAATGGCCCATGGACCTAAAGTCCATGAGCCTTGCATTGCTCCCAGCCTACACTACTCTCAGCAATAGATCGGTTCTATTCCCTGCCTGAAAATATTCTGTAAAAGCATCTACTGTAAGAAGCTCTGCAGCCCATTTTCCTCCTTAAGTCTGTCTATCAGATCCCTTTTGCTCTCAGGCTCCCAATGTCCGCCTACGGCCAGATCAAAGTCCAGTCCCTCCAGCTTATGAATCAGCAGCTTCATGCGATCGATGTCTACTATCCACTCAGGATACTCACCGGATATGCAGTCTCCGAAAAACAGTATCCTCTCCTTTGGAAGCAGGATCAGGACAGAGTCATCAGTATGAGGCGACTCCGTATGAAGGCATTTAACCTTTACGCCGCCAAGATCCAGGGATATCCTGTCATTAAATACCACATCCGTACCTACTACCTTCATCCTCTGGGCCCTGTATTCCATGGCGATATGCTCATCCATGCTCTTCATGTCAGCTTCCGTTTTATCACTCCATTCCCTCATGAGCTTTTGAAGATGATCGTCCGTCCTTTTTTCAGCCAGTGAAAGGCCGTTTATGGCAGACATGCCAAAGGTATGGTCCCAATGCCAGTGAGTCAGGACCGTAAGCTCAGGCAGCAAAAGCCCGGCTTCTTCAAGTAAGGAATAGAACTCTTCTACATGCTCCTTTGAATGCCCCGCATCTATAGCCAGACTATACTTATCTCCCTTTATTTAGCCCAGGGCAGGACGGCCTCTCTCCTCCTCAAATGAAGAGACCCATATCCTTTCATTTATCCTGTTCAGCTTCATATATCCTCCTCTCGCCTGAAAAAGAACCCTTCAGAAAAGGATCCATGCTCTTCCTGTATCATCATTTATGCAAGCTCAAACATTATCATGCCGCCTTTTTCCTCAGCTCCGCTATCCCAGA
>CALWET010000037.1 GCA_944377385.1 uncultured Lachnospiraceae bacterium
CTGTGCCAAGCAGGAGAGAGAGGAGAGCCAGATCTCTTTTCCTGGTCTTTTTATGAAATTCCTGCTGCTTTTTGCTCAGCTTTTCCCCGGTCTCCGCCTCGTCAAGCAGTCTTGCTACCTCATCATAGTCAAGCCTGATGATCTCTTTCTCATGAATCTTTGGCAGTCTGACCTTTGCAGCCGGGTTTGTCTCTATCATGCCGGCAGAGTAGAAGTAGTTATAAAAAGACTTCAGCGACGAGATCTTTCTTTTTATACCACCTTCCTTGTTTACGATCTCCGTTTCAGAATCCAGATCCGGACGATATTTGAGATATTCCATATATTCCTCTATGTTCTGGGCATTGATATGATCAAGGACATCCAGCTTAAAGTCAGTGGGAGAGAAATCTTTATAAAGAGGGTTTTCATTTATCAGAAAACGGAAGAATACACTCAGATCATATGCATAGGCAAGTCTGGTCCTGGACTGAGTATGCGGTTCTATGCCCCTGAAAAAGGTCCTGCAAAAATCAGGGAGCTCATTTTGCAAAACTCTGAGTCTTTTATATATATGTCGATCCTCCTGCTCGTGATAGCTGAGCTGTGCCATAAGACCTCCGAATAAGTAATCATACAAGTAAGAGAGTAGGCTGATATTTAAAGTCTGTAGCCATCATCAGCATTATAAAGCATTGGAAAAGAAAAAGCAACTATTCGCGAAACCCTTGTTTAACGAATAGTTGTATAGCATTTTTACGTACTAAACGGGCTGCATCATTTTATTCTTAGACTCCTTAGATATACTTTCTGTTCGTCCGTGATCCTATAGCTTTCCACAGCCTTCTGTATGGTCTTGTTATGTGTCCATTTTTCAAGTCTCCTGCCTTCGATATAAGAAAGTATGGCTTCGTATTGCTTAGCAAGGGCTGTGGCAAAATACCAGGCTATCATCATATTTACGTAATATTCATCGGAACGGACAGCCGCCACCATATCAGCATAGCTTTTGTCAAAGTCCTCGTCCAGGAAATGCTGCATCAGCATGCCTATGGCAAAGCGTATCGTATAGGTCCTGTCTGAGGCTATCCACTCTCTTATATAGGCCAAAAGCTCCCTCCTGTGCTTTCTGAATATCTTTGGAGACAGCATATCACAGGTCGCCCAGTTATCCACATAGGGAAGAAAACGGCATACCTCTGCCATGCATGTATCAAGATCCTTGATCTCAGATATGATCAGGCCATGTAGCTGATCCTCCTCAAAATACCTGTGTGGAAGCTCTGAAATAAATGAACCGGCTGCACCTTCTTTGGTGAGCGCCTTTGCATAGCTCCTGAGCAGCGGTGTCCGAACACCTATCACTTTTTCCTTATCCACATTTGGCATGAGGCTTGAATGAAAGTCCCGATATTTCAGGTCCTGAAGCTCAAACAGCCTCACTTCTATGTCCTTTGTTGTCATAACTGTGTCACTTTCCTGTTTTCACTTTTTGTTTTAGCTTATTTTTGTCCCATTAAAAATCCAGCCATCAGGGAGGCAAGCTCCTTAGGCACTTCCTCATTAAGCACATGTCCAGCTGATTTTATGATCTCTATCCTTGAGCACCCTATTTTTTCAGACAGAATATATGCAGATTTTAGATTGGCTCTGTCCCTTTCTCCGCATATGATCAATGAAGGACATTTTATATCCTGGACCGCCTGACTCAGATCAAGATCCTTCATGGAAGCTCCCAGTATAAATGTATCCTTTTTATCAAAGGCCATATCCTTAAACATGGATGCAGGAAGGAAACGATAAATCATATTCTGAAGCCTGAAGGCCGCCTTTGGTACCTTATAAGGCGTACCCATGAGCACTAGAGCACTTACCTTTTCCGGACGATGAGCGGCAAAATCAAGGGCCAGTATACCGCCGAGGGAAAGTCCGCAGAGCACAAGCTCTCCATCTAAAGCAGCACAATATTCAGAAAATGACTCACATAGGTTCTCATAGCTTGCTTCCCTGCCCTTCAGCAGCTCAGAAAGCTCAGGACATAACAGCTCACATTCCTGATCAAGGCCCATGTCCCTCATATGATCTATAGCTTTATTCCAGCTTGAGGCTCTGTGTCCAGAGCCATGGATAAGTATCAGCTTCATACAGTCAGCTCTATCATATTGCCCTCAGGCCCCAGTACACAGCTCTCGTAATAGCCGTCTCCAGTAGTCCTGGGACCGCTTAGGATCTCGTAACCGTCCTCTTTCAGGCGCAGGCTCAACTCATCCACCTTTTCCCTGCTTCCGACACTTATGGCCAAGTGTATATAGCCGGTACGGTAAATATCCTTTTTTGCATCCTGCATATCCGGCCTCCGCATAAGCTCAAGCCTGGCACCGTCGGAAAAGCTCAGGAAATAGGATCGGAATCCTGTGCTGCCATTATGGTAGCCATCATTTGATACTGCATCAAAGTATTTGATAAAAAAGTCCTTTATGCCCTCAAGATCATTTACATATAACGCTATATGTTCTATCTTCATGATAAAATCCCCTCTCATTATCATCAAATATTATATCATATATCTTTATCCTCTTATAAATGAAGTATTTTTCTTAAAAATATTTTATTCTTGGGAAAAAGCAATTTAATTTGAAACACATTATAATACACGTTTAAAAACAAGCTTTTTTCCATTTTTGAAATATTTTTTATCGATTTTGTTTACTGTGACGAAACTCTTCTATTTTTGACAACAATTAAGCAAGTAAATATAATTTATAAAAAGAGCAGGAAAGACACAAAACGTTGTCGGAGACTTTCGGAAAGCTCATTTTATTTATGACTAAGGAGGAATAGTATGTACGATTTTGATGAGATCATCGATAGGCAGCATACAAATGCTCTTAATACTGATGGCTTCAGAGGCTATATATTTAACGCCGGACCCGAGATGGTATTCCCCTATAAGGACGAGGAATTTGTTCGTATGTGGGTGGCTGATATGGAATTTTCCGTGGCTCCGGAGATAATCCAGGAGCTTCACAAACGCATAGACCGCAGGATCTTCGGCTACACAGGAGTATATGATCACGATTATTACCACTCATCCCTCAAATGGTGCAGGGATCATTATGACTGGGAATTTCCCGAGGAGGAGCTCTGTTTTTCTCCAGGTATCATCCCTGCTCTTTACCAGCTAACTGAAAGTCTTTGCACAAAGGATGAAAAGGTTCTGATGAACACACCGGCCTACGGCTATTTCCTCCACTCTGCAGAATACGCCCATGTAGGTACACTTTACTCAGATCTAAAAAAAAGGCCTGACGGCACATTTGAGATAGACTTCGAGGATTTTGAACAAAAATGTGCCGATCCTATGTGCAAGCTGGTGTTCTGGTGTAATCCTCAAAACCCCACAGGCCGTATGTGGACCTTCGAAGAACTCTCGAAGGTAGCTGCGATAATAAAAAAATATAATCTTTGGATCATTTCAGATGAAATACACTGCGACCTGATAAGATGCGGCAAAAAACATATTCCCATGGCAAAGGTCATGACAGATTATCCAAAGCTCATTACCTGCATGGCGACTTCCAAGACCTTCAATATGGCTGGGCTTGCTTTTTCAAATATAATCATACGTGATCCTGAGCTGAGACGTATCTTCAAGGACAGGGACAAGCTTTTTGGCATGGTAAATCCCCTATCTCTCACCGGAGCAAAGGCTGCCTATGATAAGGGCGGAAAATGGCATGAGGAGCTTAAAAAATATCTTGATCAGAACTTTGAGTTTGTAAAGGCCTTCCTTTTAGAAAATCTTCCGGCAGCAGTCATGTATATACCTGAAGCCACATATCTTGCCTGGGTGGATCTTTCGAAATGTATCCCTGATGTGGAAGATCTTCCAACCTTCTTTGCAGACAATGCAGGCGTACTGCTTGAGGGCGGCAATTCCCTCTTTGTAGGCAATGCTGAGGGCTATATACGGCTTAATCTGGCCATGCCCCGTTCCATCATAAAAACTGGACTTGAGCGTATGACAGAGGCCATAAATACCTATACTACGGAAAACATATTATAATATTTCATTCGTTTTATGTCATCCTTTGAGATCCTGAGCTTTTCAATGAGCTCCGTATCCATGATAAGAGGCTTTTTAGAAAATAACATCTTTGTTGCAACAGGCATCAGGGGCCTTGAGGAAACTCCGTTCCACAACCCCCATTTGCAATCAGCGTCAAGGAAAGAGGCCAGTATCTGTATGCTGGCCTTTTCCATTGGATTATCCTGATTTACAAGCTCAATCAAGGACATTGCGTCAAAATGCTCAATATATCCCCAGAAAGTATTTTCACACTTCTGATAATGGCAAGGATCACTGTAATTCATATACATGGCAGTTTTGAAGCTGTTTGGACCTGACGGAGCAAATATATCGAACAGAGACTGTACAAGCTTTCCCGATCTGCCGTCATAGAAATAACTGTAAAATCGGTCCAGTCCCCTAAAAAAGCTTGGTCTTATTTCAGTCAGCTCATGAGGCTTAAACTCACTTTGATGAAGGAGCTGTTCGATATGCACGCCAAGCACATCGGCAATGCAAAGCAGTGTCTCTATGTCAGGAAGTATTTCTCCTCTCTCGTATTTAGAAAGAGTAGCCTTACTTTTATGGATATATCCGGCAAGTTCTTCAAGATTAATTTTACGGGCTTTTCTGAAGCTTCGTATATTCTTACCTGTTTCAATATTGATTCCCATAATTCTTGTCCATAGGCTCCTGATAAAGCTCAGTCAAGGACCTTCACTCTTGTTTCATCATAATAGCCTCTCTGGGCTGGCTCCTCGTCGGCCACGCCTACAGCTATCACTGCCATGGGGATCACACCTTCGTTGGTTCCGATGAGCTTGGCCATGGCTTCATATCTGCCCTCATCACTGGGATAAAGGCCGCACCAGCAGGTACCATAGCCAAGCTCCAGTGCACAAAGCAGCAGATTCTCTATGGCAGCTCCGCAGTCCTCAGGCCAAAAGGCACCGCATCTGCCCTCCTGATCCATGGGTCTGCCGCAAACAACTATGGCAAGGGATGCTGTTTCCATCATCTTTGTATAGGGGCTTATATCCATGATCTTCTGCATCATGTCCCTGTTTTTGATGACAGTAAATTCCCAGGGTCGGCAGTTTTTGGCGCTGGGTGCCAGCATGGCTGCCTCCAGCATCTGCCTGATATCCTCATCCGGTATCACTGCTCCCTTTACATATCGTCTTATGCTTCTCCTGTTTTTGATGGCTTCAAGTGTATTCATAGTTTCCCTCCATGTGATTTAGTGTTTTGTGCTGCAGTTTGGTATTTATGCCGACAGAAGGCGGCTTGTCCTTTCGATAAACTCCTTCTCCACCT
>CALWET010000038.1 GCA_944377385.1 uncultured Lachnospiraceae bacterium
CTCGTTTATGAGGGGTATCATCAGATACGGCATCTTTTGAGCCATGGTGCGGAACACGTCATCAAAGATGGTACTACTGGCTACATCCTGGATGGTACTGCTGGCAGTGCCCTGATCCAGCTGCTCTATGCCTTTCTTTTCATTATTCATTTTTATCTCCTTTAATTATATTTTAGGGGGATTCCCTTGTCAACGAATGTTGAGTGATGGGGTTTGCCATCTGGCGATAGAAAAAGGTTATTTAGAATTGCCAGATCCTGAAGCTAAAGTCCAGGTGATAGATCTTATTTAAAGAAAAGTCAATATCAGCAGATTTTGAATGATTGCTGATATTGACTAATATAACAGATGTTAAAGTGATTTAAAAGCTCTTTTATGATCTTACATCTTCTTTGCCCGTTCGGCAGATTCTATGACTGCATCCATAAAGGCGCCCCTGACTGCCCTTTCCTCCAGTACCCTTACGCCCTGTATGGTAGTGCCGCCAGGTGAAGTGACCATATCCTTGAGGACTCCAGGGTGGTCTCCAGTCTCGAGTGCCAGTCTGCCAGTACCTGCCATAGCTGCGGCGGCGAACTTATATGCCATGTCTCTTGGCATGCCTTCGGCCACAGCGCCATCTGCCATGCCCTCCATGGCCAGATAAAGCCAGGCTATGGAGGCTCCGCCTATCTGTCCAGCCACATCAATGAGACGCTCCGGCATGACCACAGCCTCTCCAAAGCTCCTGATCAGCTCCAGGGCATCCTCGATCTGCTCCGCATTTTCCGGCCTTGCAGCCAGCCTTCCCAGGGTCACTGCCGTACAGCCCTCTCCTACCAGAGCAGGAGTATTTGGCATGATACGCATGAGCTTCAGGGGACGATCAAAGCCCTCCTCGAAATAATCCAAAGATTTTCCGGCCGCTATGGATATGACCAGAGTCTCTTCAGAAACAGCATCTCGGATCTCATCTATCACATCCTGCATGAACTGAGGCTTGACACAAAGAAAGAGAAAATCGCCTGCTTTCCCGGCCACATCCCTGTTGTCCGTAGTCACCTTTACTCCATAGGCTGAACTGAGCTTTTCAAGCTTTGGCATAGAGGGATTTGAAACATAAATATCTGATCCTGCTATCAGCCCATTCTTTACTATGCCGCCTATGATGGCAGAGGCCATATTTCCGGCGCCTATAAATCCTGCTGTTCTTTTTTTCTTCATTTCCTTTTAGTCTCCGTTTCAAAAAGCCATATCATCGGTAAAAGCTCTCTTAGTAAAAGCCCCATTATGACATGCTCTGTATTCATGCTGTGAGTCAACTTACCTTACTCCAAATTTATATGTGGTCAGATAATATTTCACCTCATCCTCAAATATGACCGGCTGCTCCCATTCTCCTATGTTTATGGCATTTGGATAGAACTGAGTCTCCAGAGCAAAGCCGGATCTGCGGCCATAATGTACTCCTTCCTTGCCTGTCACATTTTCATTCATGACATTTGCCGTATAAAGCTGTATGCCCGGCATGCCTGTATACACATCCAGGCTCCTTCCGCTTTCGGGGTCCCAGGCTGAGGCCGAATGTTTCATTCGTCCCAGACGGTGATCCAAACAGAAATTATGGTCATAGCCTCCCCGGGCATTTTTAAGCTGAGTATTGGATACGTCTATGTCCCTGCCTATGGGCTTGGGGCTGCGGAAATCAAAGGGAGTATTCTTTACCGGAAGCTGCTTTCCGGTGGCAACACATTCCTCATCTATCTCGCATATGTCTGCTGCATCTATCCAGAGCTCCTGCTTGAGCACATCTCCGCTGTCATGTCCTGCCAGATTGAAATAGGGATGGCAGGTGAAATTTGCCAGAGTATCCTTGCTTCCTGCATGCAGCTTATATTCTATGATCAGATCGTTGAAGTCAGTAAGTGTATATATGATCTCTATATCCAGGCTGCCCGGAAAGCCCTGATCTCCTTCAGGACTCAGCAGATGAAAAATAACAAAATCTGCCCCTGCTATACTGCCCTCCCTGGCATCAAAATGCCTTTTATGCATCATGTCCGGCCCGCTGTGAAGATTATTTTTTCCTTCATTGTGAGCAAGCTCTATGGTACTGCCGCCAAGCGAAAAGCTTCCTCCCCTGATACGATTTGCATTCCTGCCTATGATGGCACCCATACATCCGGGATTTTCATAAAGCGTGTCCGGATCATCATATCCAAGGAGCACATCCTTTATATTGCCGTCCCTGTCCGGAGCCTCAAGTCCTACCCAGGTCGCTCCAAGATCAGATACCGTGGCACTGACGCCATTTTTGTTGGTCATCCTGAAAAATGTGACCTCTATACCGTTTTTTGTAACCCCTATACTTTTTTTTGTCACTGACATAGCCGCACCTCTTTCATAAACCGTAGTTTTTATAAATACCCCTTATCATCAACGGTCAATAGCCGTAGATCTCATATATCTCCTTTGTATACCTTCCCTTTTCCTCATAAACTATGAGGGGCTTTTCCACCCTGCATTCCACTCTGGCCCCCTTTACTCCATCTATGAGCACCATGTTGGCCTCATGGTCAGCATAAGGGTGAACGAATTTCAGGCGCTTGGGCTCCACACCTGCTGCGCAAAGCTCCTTTATGATCTCAGACAGCCTGAGAGGTCTGTGGACCATATAAAAATGTCCTCCCGGCCTCAGAAGCCTTGAGGCTGTCCTGCATACATCCCCTATATCGCAGGTCAGCTCATGCCTTGATATAGACTTCATGTCTCCCGGATTTATCAGCCCGCTGCCCTTTTTCATATATGGAGGATTAGCTGTCACTACGTCAGTCCTTCCATAAAGCTCCTCTGGCAAGGCTGCGGGATCCTTTATATCGCCCCTTATCACGCTGATATGTTCAGAAAGACCATTGAGCCTTACGCTCCTTTCGGCCATATCAGCCACCTCCTCCTGTATCTCAAGGCCATAGATCCTGCTGGCGCCGGTCTTTGCATAGAGCAAAAGAGGGATTATCCCTGTTCCTGTTCCAAGATCCACTGCCACATCTGATTTCCGGGCCCTTGCGAAACCGCTCAGAAGCACTGCATCCATGCCGAAGCAGAAGCCTCCGGCTTTCTGTATGATTCCATAGCCATTACGCTGCAGATCGTCTATGCGTTCCCCTTCATAAAGAGGCAAACTGTTTTTATATCCCTTTAAAAAAGCTTCTGCCCTCTCAGCATCCATTAAAGGCTTTGAAGCTGCAGTCCTTTCATCAATCATTTATCTTGGATCTGGGTGCATCCTTTTTTTCCAGGCTTTCAAGCTCCATAAGCTCCTTTTCCTCTTCTGAGGAGGAGCCAGCGCCCTGAGCCGCCTGCTTTTTGCCTCTGCCCTTTTTCCTGCTGCCCCTTATACGAAGCTCCGCCGCAGGATACTCCCTTATCTCCTTTTCATCATTCGGCAGATCCACTACCACCTTTACCATCTGCTTGAGTATATTTACGGAATTGACCTCTCCCCTGAGCCCGTCACCTGTCTCTACCGTGTCTCCGACATAAGGAAGACTGCGGTTCAGCTCCTCATAGACCTCTTCCTCATTTTTGAGACAGCACATGAGCCTGCCGCAGACGCCGGAGATCTTGACAGGGTTAAGCGAAAGATTCTGCTCCTTGGCCATCTTTATGGATACAGGCACAAAATCCGTCAGATAGCTGTGGCAGCAAAGCGCCCTGCCGCAGACACCTATGCCTCCCAGGATCTTGGTCTCGTCCCTGACCCCCACCTGCCTGAGCTCTATACGGGTACGGAAAACGCTGGCCAGATCCTTTACCAGCTCTCTGAAATCTATCCTTCCGTCTGCCGTAAAATAAAAAAGCACCTTGCTGTTATCAAAGGTATATTCACAGTCTATGAGCTTCATCTCAAGTCCATGCTTTTTTATCTTTTCCTGACATATGCGAAAGGCCTCTCTCTCCTTCTTGGAATTTTCCGCCTCGTGGCGATCATCCTCTTCCGTAGCTATACGGATGACCTCCTTCAGGGGCTTTACGGCTTTTTCCTCCGGCAGCTCTCTGACATCGGTGGCAGCCAGCCCGTATTCCACTCCCCTGGCTGTCTCCACTATCACATGCATGCCTTTTTTTATGTCTCTTCCTCCGGTGAGGAAATCATAAATCTTTCCTGCGTATCTGAAGCGTACTCCTATGACCTCGCTCATCAATTCTCCTTCATCTTAAACAACAAAAGCTCTGTGCAAAGCTCGGGATTTACGTTTGCCCTGAGCCTTGTTCTGCAAACCTCTATGGCATCCATTATATTCTCTATGCCCTCATATGAGCATATCGGCGCCAGCTCCATCATGGCCCTGCGCTCAGATTTGAACAAAAGTCCCCCCAGATCCCTGGTGACCTTGTACATCATCAGATCCCTGTACCAAAACTGCATAAGATCCAGCTTTTCCTCAAGCCTTTCCCCATCTGAAGCCAGCTTTGCCGAGGCCTGGGATATCTGTCCCGCATCCATCTGTTTTATGGATCTGCACAGCCTTACGACCTCATTATATACCTCTCCAAAGCTCTCATCTCCAAGAAGGGCCTCTGCCCTGCCCAGGTTACCTCTGGAAAAGGCTGCCGCCAGCTCTATCTGATCCTCCGGCGCAGTAGGGAAGCAGCTTCTTAGATGCTCCTTTACCATGCTGTCCGTCCGAGGCTTCAGCTTTATCTTTATGACTCTTGAAAGCACCGTTTCCAAGAGGGCCGTTTCATCATTGCATAAAAGCAGGATGATGACATACTCCGGAGGCTCCTCAAGGACCTTGAGCAGGCTGTTCTGAGCCTGCTGATTCATGCGGTCGGCATCCGGTATGATATACACCTTTCTGTCTGACATAAAGGGTCTGATATCCGCCGTTTCAACGATCTGAGATCTGATCTCATCGACCTTGATCACATCCGGCTTTTCACTGCGAAGCCAGATCACGTCAGGATGGTTGCCTGTCATGATCTTTTTACAGGAGGGGCAGCGCCTGCAGGCTCCCTCCTCGTCATTGTGCTCACAGAAAAGCTCCAGGCAAAAGGCCTCCGCAAAACGCTTTTTGCCCATTCCCCTGTCTCCGGATATGAGATAGGCATGGCTCAGCCTGTCTCCCTCTATCGCCTCCGAAAGCTGCTTCTTTATAAGCTCATTTCCTATTATATCCCTAAATCCTGTCATGCTCCAAATCTTTGGCTATCTGAGAGACACAGGCCTCCAGATCCTCATTCTGATAACGTCTTACTATACCTGACTCTCTGAGCTTTTCCTCCGAAAAATCCCTGCAGTCTGCCAGATATCGCCGGCACACCTCATCGTAATGAGGCTCCTTTTCCCTCATCTCCCTTTCCACGGCCCTGATGAGCCTGATGCCATCATCCACTTCTATATAAATATCTCTTACCTGTTCCGGTCCAAAATAGGCCTTCAGGCCTCTGAAGGCCTCCGGCGTGGTGAGCATAAGATAATCCCTGTGTGAAAGCTCTATCTGCCCATCATCCACAGTCGCATAGCTCCAGTCTCCAAGCACGGTATGATATACCCTTTTCTCTATGAGCCTGCCTTTTTCCTCAAACTCTGAAAGCTCTCTGTCGGTGATAAAATGATAGCTTATCCCGTCGATCTCTCCCTCTCTCATGGGCCTTGTGGTATACATGACATAGGTACTAAGTTCGGGGAATCGTTTTTTCAGCTCCCTATATACCGTATCCTTTCCGGATGCGGATCTGCCCATGATACAATATATCCTGCCCATATGCTCTCCTGTATTCAAGCCCTGTATCCATAGCGCCTGTATCCGTTTGGCCTTTATGCTCAATGTCAGTCTCTTCCACATTTTTCATTCTATAGAAGACGACTTATCCCGGAGGAGCTCCTCCTGCTATGGCACCGCCGGGTCCAAGCACATCCAGAGTTTCCGTTGGAGCCTGTCCCGGGCCTGAAAGGCCGGCTCCCGGCCCCTCTACGGATGCTCCGCCACCGCTTTCCGAAGGAGGCCCATCTATACTCTGCACGCCTCCAGAGCTTCCGTTCCCTGTGCCTATCGCCTCGATATCCTGAGCCTGGGAACCGCTCTGGGAGCCACCTCCTATATCTATCACATCTCCGCCCTCAGTCAGCTCCATCGGTTCCACTGCCAAAGCAAGGGGGACCGAAGCCCTGATCCTGAGCTCTACGAAGCTGTCGCCTGCCTCAGAGAGCTTTTTACAGATAACGCTGCTGTCCTGGATGCCATAGAGCAGGAGTCTTCCGTCTCCTCCTCCATCATCTATCAGGTAATCCACGTCTCCGTCCTTTGTGATCCTGAGTATCCTGCTCTTTCCAGAGGTATCTGTATATTCCGCCAGCATGGAGCCGGTCTCAAAGTCATAGTGGAGATTTCCGCAGGAGCCGTCAAACTCCGAGGATATGATCTCCTTTTTCCCTTCACTGTCTGTACGAGCTACTCTGGATATGGCCCTGCCAAAGGCATCATCTCCCTCTATGCTGTAGGTATAACCTCCTGTATTGACCGTGGTCTTTTCCGCCACTGACAAGATCTCTCCGTCGGCTGCCAGCTCATAGGTGAAATTGCCAGCCTTAAAAGCCTCCTGCTGCAAGGTCACTGCCCTGCCGTCGGCAGTATAGAGATAGGCCCTGTCTCCTGAGCTGATATCCAGCCTGAAATCCTCTACCTGAGAAAAATCCGGTACTGTGGTATCGACTCCTGCCCTGTTCGTAACATGGAGCCTGCCCTTGCTTTGATAATAGATCTCGCCATCTACTACCCTGTAGCCCTCCACATCCTCGGCCACAAGCTCCCTTACGCTGGCTCCAAGCTCCATGCGGTAAAGATTTTTGTTGGTGTAGCTGTCCTCGCTCTCCTCAGTATCAGTATAGGGAAGATAGTATACCTTATCTCCGTCTATCTGCATGCTGTAGGGAGAAGTGTACTGTTTGCTGCCTCCGCCAAGGTCATAGGCCGTATCTTCCGTGGTACGTCTGTACCTGATCAGATAAAAGCTGCCAAGCCTCTGCTCCTGATCCAGATAGACGAGCACTCTGGGAGTCCTGACCATGCTGTAATAGCCCTCTGTCTCCTCAGAAGGCCTGTAGCTTTGGTCATACTGGATGGAGCTTACCTCTCCCTCCTCGGAAAAGGTAAACAGCATGCCCTCATAGGACAGCTCTCCTGTCTGCACAAAGCCATTTTCATCAATATAATAAAGGCTGCCAGCCCTGGATATCCACAGATCCGAGGGGCGCTCTCCCTCCTCATCCAGATAATAAAGCCGACCCTCTTCATCCCTGTTAAAGCCTGGGGAAACTGGCTCCTCAGCCTCTGATAGATCTGACTCTGCTTCGGCATCTATGGTCTCTGACTCAGAGCTGCCACTGCTGCCTGAAAGAAAGCCGAGGCCTCCGCCCATCTCGCCCCGTACGAAGAGGACGACAATGACTGCCACTGCAATAAGGGCCAGTGCCATGATGAGTTTAAGAGCATCCGTCATGGCCTTCTGCTTTTTCTGTCTGCTTTGCCTTCTGCGGCTGTTTGTAGTCCTTTTGTTTGCCATAGCGATAGTTTAGCATTTTTTGTCGTTTTTTTCTATCGCCTTTTTATCATATCTGAGGGCCAGCAGCATTACCATAAGCTCTGCCACGGGTATGGCCGCAAATACACCAAAAAGCCCAAGGAAGGGAGGAAGGAGCAAAAGCAAAGCCCCGCTGAGTATTATGCTCCTTAGCATGGCCACCGTCATGGACCAGCTGCCCCTCATGACCGACTGTAGGAAATAGGTCGAAAGGACATTGATGCCCATAAAAAGAAGGGCCGTAAAGTATACCCTGTATATCATCGGTGCTGCCTCCAGCACGTCCGGGGTGGCAGCTATGAATATCTTTGTTATCTGAATGGGAAAAAGCTCTCCGACAAGGGTCATGGCTATGCCCATGATCACTATGGTCGTAATGGACAGCTGATAAGCCTCTCTGATGCGCTCCCTGTTGCCTGCCCCATAGTTCAGAGAACAAAGGGGCTGCAGCGCCTGGCCCACGCCTCTAAAGACAGCCTGGCAGAGCTGCCCCACCGTGCCCACTACTCCGTAGACCGAAAGGGCAGCCACAGTGCCATAGCTTATGATCTGATTATTTATGATTATGGCCAGGGCCACGGTCCCAAGATCCAGGACTCCCGAGCCAAAGCCAAGCTTCATTATCCTGACAAAGGCCTTTCTGGGATTCCTCGGCATAACAAGCCTGAGACGGCATCCCGGGCTCAGGAAATGAGTAAGCATGATAAGCACCTGCAGACAGGAGCCTGCCGCCGTGGCGATACCGGCTCCCGCCATCCCCATATCCATGGGAAAGCACAAAAACCAGTCTCCGAATATATTGAGCAGGCCTCCGGCTATGACAGCCCTCATGGCAAGCTCAGGAGCTCCATCGTTTCTTAGAAAGGCTCCCAAAAATGTAGAAAAGATAAAAGAAGGGAAAAAATAGATCAGCCACTTTGCATAATCCAGGACATAGGGCATGGTCTCGTCATTTGCACCAAAGAGTCTGAGCATGGGCTCCTGGAATATCCAGACCAGTGCCCAGAGCAGGATGCATATGAAGCTCATCAGGATGAGCGCTGCCGTAAACATGGCCTGGGCCTTTTCCTCCCTGCCCTCACCCCTGGCAACACTCATGAGGACTGCGCCTCCGACTCCGCACAGCACCCCAAGAAAGACCATCAGCCCAAACAAAGGATTGATGGCCGCTATTGCCGCCGTGCCCATGGAGCCTACGGATTGTCCCACGGCTATGGTGTCCACAAAGCTGTATATGGATACTACCAGTGCACTTCCTACGGAGGCTGCCAGATAATGTCTGTACAGCCTTTTTATGTCATCCCTCAAAATGTCCATGCAGCTCTCCTGCTTATCTAATGTCCCTGCTCTTTACCCTCAGTCTGTTTATGGCTCTGGCCAGGTTTGCCTGGGCAGTCCTGTATTCCTGAATGCTCCTTTTCTGCAGCAGCTCCTCTCGGGCCTCGTCCGCAGCCCTGCGGGCCCTGTTCTGATCGATCTCCTCGGGCCTCTCCACCGCATCTATAAGCAGCTTTACATCATTGTCCTCGACCTTGGCCAGCCCCTCTGATACAGCTGCCCTGTACTCTGTACCGTCAGGCAGTGTATAACGAAGCTCTCCCGGCGCTACTGCAAATATCATGTTCTGATGACGAGCCATGATGCCCACCTCGCCATCCACCGTCGGAATGACCAGGGATATACAGTCCCCCTGATAAAAATCTCTGTCTGCCGCAAGTATCTCCAGGCTGAAGCTATGCCTCATCCCCGCAGACTCCCTGCTTCCTGCGGTCTCTGCTTCCCGGCTGCTCATTTTGTCCTGCCTCCGCTCACATCAACTTCCGATGAAGCCGAAGCTGCAAAAGAAGCCTTTGCCTTTTCCCTGACCTCGTCTATGGTCCCCACATTGTAAAAGGCCGCCTCCGGATACTGATCCATTTCTCCGTCCAGTATGGCCCTGAAGCCTTTGATGGTTTCCGAAAGAGGTACATAGCGCCCCTTTATGCCCGTAAATTTTTCTGCAACGAACATGGGCTGGGAAAGGAACCTCTGAATCTTTCTGGCCCTTGCCACAGTCAGCCTGTCCTCATCACTGAGCTCCTCCATGCCAAGTATGGCTATGATATCCTGGAGCTCGCTATATTTCTGAAGAGTCTCCTGTACCCTTCTGGCTATAGTATAATGCTCTTTCCCGACTATGTCAGCCTCCAATATACGGGAGGAGGATTCCAGAGGGTCCACGGCGGGATATATCCCCTGCTCCGACACCCTGCGGCTGAGCACTGTAGTCGCATCCAGATGAGTAAAAGCTGTGGCCGTGGCAGGATCCGTCAGATCATCGGCCGGGACATATATGGCCTGCACCGAGGTGACAGAGCCGTCCTTTGTGGAGGTGATCCTCTCCTGGAGCTCACCCATCTCATTGGCAAGCGTAGGCTGGTAGCCTACGGCAGAGGGCATGCGTCCAAGCAGAGTCGAGACCTCGCTTCCCGCCTGGACAAAGCGGAATATATTGTCTATAAAGAGCAGCACGTCCTGATGCTCCTCATCACGGAAATGCTCGGCCATGGTAAGCCCTGACAGGGCTACTCTCATCCTTACCCCTGGCGCCTCATTCATCTGTCCGAACACCAGAGCAGTCTTTTCAGATACCCCGCTTTCGTTCATCTCCCGCCAGAGATCATTGCCCTCACGGCTCCTTTCGCCAACGCCGGTAAAAATGGAATATCCTCCATGCTCAGTGGCGATATTATGTATAAGCTCCTGTATGAGCACGGTCTTTCCTACTCCCGCACCTCCAAACAGGCCTATCTTTCCTCCCTTTGGATAGGGCTCGAGGAGATCTATGACCTTTATACCGGTCTCCAGTATCTCCACCGCCGGTGACTGATCCTCAAAATCAGGCGCCTTCCTGTATATGCTCTTTTTCCTTACATCAGAAGGAAGGGGCCTGCCCTCGTCCACGGCTTCACCGAAAACATTGAACATGTGACCGAGCACCGCCTTTCCCACCGGTACCTCTATGGTATGTCCCAGAGGATGGACCCTGAGCCCCCTTGAGAGTCCCTCGCTGCCTGAAAACAGGATACAGCGGGCTATGCCTCCCTCTATATGCTGAGCCACCTCCATGGCTCTTTTCTCACCGTCAAGCTCAACTATAAGCTCTTCCCTTATGGATGGAAGCTCTGTATCCTTAAATTCCACATCCACTACGGGACCGGCTATCTGAACTATGATTCCGTCTTTCATCCTTCCTGCTCCTCTCCGCTATGAAGCTGCGCCGAAATGGTCCTGTGGGCTCTCTGTGCCCTGGCTCCGGCAGATACCTCCGTGATCTCCTGGGTGATCAGGGCCTGTCTTTCTCTGTTAAAGCTGAGTGACAGCTCAGAAAGCAGCTTTTCTGCATTTTTATTAGCCGAATCCATGGCTCTCATCCTGGCATTCTGCTCACTGCAGAAGCTGTCAATAAGCGCACTGTATATAAAACCGGAGATATAGCTTTGCATGATACTGTCCAGCACCACCGTCACAGACGGCACAAAGCTGAAGCTCTGCTGCTTTTCTGATCTTTCCCTGTCCGTGCTGGCAAAATATGTCCTGTGGAAGGGAAGCAGCCTGGTGGACCTGACCTCCGAGCTCAGACTGCTCTGCATATCGGTATATATGATGAATATCTTTTTGAACTGTCCCTGGTCAAAGCCCTCCAGCAGTATGGAGCATATCTCCCTGGCTCTGGCCATGGTAGGGTTCTGGGCCGTATAAAGAAAGCTGTGCTCCACGGGTATCCTGTGCTGAGCAAAGTAATGCCTGCCATACTCACCCACCACGAACAGCTTTGTATCCTGATGCTCTGAAAGCAGCTTCTGGGTTTCTTTTATCACATTCTGATTATAAGCTCCCGCAAGGCCCTTGTCAGCCGTAATGACCAAGGCCGCATAAGTACCGGCCTCTATCTCCTCGCTCCTTTCAGGATAGAAATATCGGCTGTCCACATTCCCGGCAGTCCTGAATATACGCTTTATCTCATTTCTGAGGGCTGTGAAATACGGCCTTGTCTGCTCAAGCTCTGCCCTGGCCCTGCGAAGCTTCGTGGATGAGATCAGATACATTGCATTCGTGATCTTTCTGGTCTCCCTTACACTCTGTATCCTGTCCTTTATCTCCTTTGTAGAAGCCATTAACAAGCCCCTTTCATAAAAATATCATGATAACGGCTGGAAAGCTCTATGATCCTTGATCTGTCCTCATCAGACAAAAGTCCCGTCTCCCCGATGCGCTTACACAGCTCCTCATCCGCCTCCCTGACATAGCTGATCAGACCCTCCTTGAAGGCATCTATCTGCTCCGCCTTCATATCCTGCAATATATGCGCCGTGGCACATACCAGCAATATGACCTCGGAAAGCTGAGGATAGGGCTGGTACTGGGGCTGCCTCAGCAATCTCATAAGCCCCTGGCCATATAAAAGCTGAGCCCTGGTGGATTCATCCAGGTCACTGGAAAACTGGGTAAACACCTCCATCTCCCGATATTGGGCAAGATCCAAACGCAGTGTACCTGCGGCCTTTTTCATGGCCTTGGTCTGAGCATCTCCTCCTACTCTGGATACAGAAAGTCCCACATTGACAGCCGGTCTCTGACCCTCAAAGAACAGATCAGATTCCAAAAACAGCTGTCCGTCCGTGATCGAAATGATATTCGTGGGTATATATGCAGATACATCTCCTGCCTGGGTCTCCACTATGGGCAGAGCCGTCATGCTTCCGCCTCCCAGCTCATCACACAGATGTGCAGAACGCTCTAAAAGCCTTGAATGAAGATAAAATACATCTCCGGGATAGGCCTCCCTGCCCGGCGATCTGCCCAGGAGCAGGCTCAAAGCCCTGTAGGCTATGGCATGCTTTGAAAGATCATCATATACGATCAGCACATCCCTTCCAGCATACATGAAATACTCTCCCAGGGCACAGCCTGCATAAGGGGCTATGTACTGCATGGCAGCCGTATCCCCTGAGGAGGCATTGACTATGATCGTATATTCCATGGCTCCCCTCTTTCTGAGATTTGCCGCCAGCTGAGCCACCG
Organism: uncultured Lachnospiraceae bacterium; assembly: GCA_944377385.1. Taxonomy (GTDB): domain Bacteria; phylum Bacillota; class Clostridia; order Lachnospirales; family Lachnospiraceae; genus Avilachnospira. The sequence continues at coordinate 12,631 of CALWET010000038.1, forward strand.
AGCTGTTCTTTTGTCCTATGGCCACATATATGCATACCACATCCTTTCCCTTTTGGTTAAGTATGGTATCTATGGCCACGGCAGTTTTTCCCGTCTGCCTGTCTCCTATTATCAGCTCTCTCTGTCCCCTGCCTATGGGAAACATGGAATCTATGCACAGCATCCCTGTTTCCATGGGAGTATCCACGGGCTGACGCTTGAGTATGCCCGGAGCCGCACATTCTATGGGCCTGAAGCCCTCGGCCTCTATGGGCCTGCCTCCGTCTATGGGATCTCCAAGTGCATTTATGACCCTGCCCAGAAAGGCCTCTCCTACTGGCATGCCTGCAGTTCTCCTGGTACGTCTTACCAGGCTGCCCTCCCTGATCTTTTCCGTATCTCCAAAGATCACACAGCCAATATGATCCCTGCCAAGGTCCTGTACCATTCCCTTTATTCCGGAGGAAAACTGCAGTATCTCACCATAGGCTGCATGGGGCAGGCCTCCTATCTCCGCTATCTCATCTCCCACGGAGATCACCCTGCCAAGCTCCTCCGGATCTGTGTCGGGCTCAAAGGAATCTATGGCTTCCCTCATCAAAGGAACCAGCTCCCCCTCTCCAAGGCGCAGCTCTCTGAGGTGATCCTTGAACTTTCTGATCATCCCCTCTCTGCTCCAGTCATAGATATCAGTTCCTACTACGAGCTTCATACCTCCGCGAAGGCCTTCATCCTTTTCCCATATAAGCTCTATATCATCATTTCCATAGTTTTTTCTTAAAAAGGAAAGGAAGCGCTCCTTCTGTCCCTGATCCGGGGCTTTGGCACTGTGCAGGACCGCCTTCAACACGTTCTCAGCCCTGCTCTGCATCTTTTCCCCTCCTCTCGACGCTGTTCAGGAACATGTCTATGGCAGCATTATCATTTTTCATGAGCAGCTTTTCTGTGGCTGCTGCCACCAGCTCCTTCATGGCCTCCTGACTGTCATGCAGGGCCTTTTCATTGTCTCTTTCTGCCTCTGCCCTGGCTGCGGCAATGATCCTTTCGGCCTGTTTTTTTGCATCGGCTATCTGCTGCCTTGCGAGCTCCTCATTTTCCTTTATGGCCTCAGCCTTTTCTTTCTCTATCTCTTCCCGGGCCTTTGTTATCTGTTCCTCATACTGGGCCTTGAGTTCATCTGCCTCACTGATACGCTTTTTTGCCGTATCTGAAAGCTCCTGATAATATGCCGCCCTTTTTTCCATAAAATCCTTGACGGGCTTATATAAAAGGAAATAAAGCCCGCCGGCAAGTATGGCAAAATTCATCATATGCAGAAGAATCTGCTGCCAGTCTATATTCAAAGGTATATTCAAATCCCTGCCTCCTTCAGCTTGTGATTGTATTTACCCATCTAATTAAAGCACAAATATGATCAGTATCACTACCAGAAGAGCATATATGATGGCTGTCTCTATGAACACCAGGCCCAGCATGAGGGTCGTCCTGATATTGCTTTGAATTTCCGGCTGACGAGCCATGCTTTCAGATGCCTTGCCTGTGGCCATGCCCATGGCGATGGTGCCTCCTATGGCAGCAAGACCTATGGCGATTCCGGCCGCCACGGACTTTGCTCCGATATCGCTGAGCACTATGGAATCAGAGCTTGCTTCAGATGCATCCAGCTTTACGGCCTCAGCCTGGCTAAGACCTGCTTCCTCGGTCTGAACAGGGGCATCACCTGCAGCCTCTGCAGCAAAGGCAGGCAAGCAGAGCATAAGGCTCATGATAAATGTCAAACACATAACCAGTATCTTTTTATTGATCTTCATTGTCATTTCCTCTCACTTTTAAAATTCAATGATCCGTACGGATCTCCGCCGCAGTTCCATCTCGGGGACACCGTTTCGATACCACAGCATTCCTTATTGGCCTCAGCCTTTCTTTGGCTCCGTGACCTCTCCATAATAAAGGGCTGTCAGCATGGTAAGCACATAGCTTTGTATAAGGGCATGCAGCAGTGTAAACATCACGCCTACGATCACGGGCAGCACAAAGCTCAGTTGGATATAAAAATAAACCAGCTCTGTGACCAGTAGTCCGCTGAGCAATGCCCCAAACAGCCTGAAGCTCATGGATATGGGAAGGGAAAATTCCTTCAGGGCCCTGCCTATACCCGTAATGCCATTTTGTACCACCCCTCCAAAAACTATGAAGAGATAGGACATGCAGCCCATGGCTATAGCCGCATTGACATCGGAAAGGGGCGCAGGAAGCGCTACAGATACGCCTTCTGTTGTGATCGCCTGAAATCCGAAAAGCTCAAACAGCGTACTTGAGAATATATATGTGCCTGCAGCAAAGATATACAGTCCAAGAGCTCTGTTTCTATGGGGGCTGCTTTCCCTGGCCATACGATCAAACATCCCGACCAGCTCCTCAAGCAGGATCTGAAGCTTTCCAGGCACAAGGCTGAACCTTGGTATCACCAATATCCTGATCAGGGCCGCCCCTATGAGCAGCACAAGGCTCACGCACATTGCCGAAACAAGGCCGGGATTTACCTCCTTTATGCCAAACAGACTGATACTGTTCACATCATGCAGCACCGCATCCCTCATGGCCTCCTGAACAGATTCCTCCTCGGAGGGAGCCCCGCAGAGCAGAGCCAGCACAAGGAGCAGAGCTACCAAAAAAAGCCAAAGCAATATTCCTTTTTTATTTTTCATAGTCCTCCTTTCACATCTTGATCTGCTTTAAAGAGTAACTTTGGTATTATACTTTTGTTTTTACAAGATGTAAAATATATATTTAACATATTTAAAATATATATTTAATATATATATTTTCTAAGTATGGAGCTTCTGCTATACTATAAAGCAGAGGATTAGGCTGAATTCACCAGCCTTCAGAGAGCCTGGAGCTCATAAATGATCGGAGATATTATGGCTATTTCCTATGATTATTATCGGATATTTTATTATGTTGCGGAATCTCACAGCTTCACAAAGGCTGCTGAGCTGATGGACAACAATCAGCCAAACATAACCCGCTGTATGAATGTACTGGAGCAGCAGCTTGGCTGTAAGCTGTTCATACGTTCCAACCGTGGTATACGTCTGACTCCCGAGGGTGAAAAGCTATTTTACAGAGTATCAGCCGCCTTTGAGCAGCTGCGTCTTGGAGAAGAAGAGATAGAGCGAGACCTGAGCCTTGAGACTGGTACAATTTCCATAGGCGTATGCGATTCTGCCATGCACCTTCTTTTAGTCAATAAGCTGGCAAATTTCCATGAACGCTATCCCGGAGTACATCTGCGCATATCAAATGACACCGTTCCCCAGACCATATCAGGGCTTTTACGAAACAGCATAGACTATGCCATCGTAAATACGCCCATAAACATCAGTTCGCCCCTGGTGGCCACGAACCTGCTGTCCTATAGGGAGATACTCATTGGAGGCAGCAAATTCAAAGAACTGGCATCAAAGCCCCGACACCTTTCTGAGCTGAACCCCTACTCCTTTATATGTCTCAGATCGGGTACCAGTGCAAGGCAGTTCTATCAGGATCTGTTCCTTTCCAATAATCAGAGACTGAGAGTGGATATGGAGGTATTTACCTCCGATCAAATACTGCCTGTGGTAAAGGCAAATCTGGGAATAGGCTTTTTCCCCGAGGCCATGGCAAAGAAAGCCCTTGATTCGGGCGAGATATATCAAATACAGATCATAGAGGATGTACCGGAAAGGTACATATGCCTTGTAGAGGACTCCTCAAGGCCCCAGTCGATAGCCATGAAGGCCATAAAGGAAGTCATTTGCGGCTCCTGAACAGGCCTATAGAGCCATTAACTGCATGAGCTCTGCCCACAGGCCCTTTATCACAACGAATCAAAGACTCCGGATCCTGAGCCTGTGCCCTGGATCCGGAGCCACTTTATTTCATCCTTTTCCGTCTGCTTTGTTTTCTACCTGTAGTCTTATATGGCTGTCACGGATCAGTCATATATATGGTCTATCTCAAAATCCCAAACAGCACCTGTGGTTGCATCGATCTCGAAATCATACTCCCACATGCCAGATACAAAGCTTCCCTCGTAAAGGAGTCTGCCATCATCATAATCAAGATGTGCATAGATATAGGAAACGTTTGAAGCTGAAAGTCCTGCCTGCCTGAGGGCTATGGCCTTAGCCTCTTCAGCACTGATCTGTGCTCCGGTCTGAGCTCCTGCCTGCACTCCGCCATAGCCTCCGGTGTAGCCTCTGCCTGCAGCCGGCTGTCCGTAGCCAAGGCCTGTATTGAGTTTAGCCTGATTGTTTGCCAGATACTGATACTCTGCATCGTGATCGAAGCTAACGATCTCTCCGGTATATGCGCTTATGTCGTAATCGTACTCAACGCCATCTGCTATGAACTCTATCTCATATACTGCAAGTCCGTCGTCATAATCCATCTGGGACCTGAGCATCATTACGTTCTGAGCATTCTTGCCTGCATGATTGAGGGCTACCTGCTTTGCCTGCTCCACTGTCACTGATACTGTTCTGTTTCCTGCGGGTATGTAGCTGTAGAACTGAGCCTCTGCGTCATAGTCATAGCTGATGATGCTGCCGTCAGCCACGCTGATCTCGTAATCATATTCTCTGAAATCCTTTGTCATGAACTCTACTTCATAGACCTGCACACCATGCTCAAAATCAAGCTTTGCAAAGGAATAGGTCACATCAGCTGCATTTACTCCTGCATGGTTCAGGGCGATCTCCTTTGCCCTTGCGTCTGATATATTTGCTGCAAATGCTGTAGCTCCCATGCTAAGGCATGCTGCCAATACTGCTGATCCAAAAATTAGCGCTCTCTTTTTCATGTTATGTATCTCCTCTGTTGTAGTTTTTGTTTTTGAGACCGTCGTTTGTATCTCTTTGTTGTCTTAATGATAAGGGTAAATATTTAAAGAATTATTAGAGAATTTAAAAAATTGAATTTATTTGAAAAAGCAATTCAGGAGTCTAATACATTCAAGGCTATTTAAATCCGTATGTATAAAATCAAGCAATAAAAAATGCCTCAGGCAGGAATCGAACCAGCGACACATGGATTTTCAGTCCATTGCTCTACCAACTGAGCTACCGAGGCAAAGTGAGCGTGGCGGGAATCGAACCCGCGACAACTTGATTAAAAGTCAAGTGCTCTACCGACTGAGCTACACACCCATATGAATATAAAATGTAAATGTAGGAATTGACCGATCCATATCCAATAATCAGATCGCATCTGTTCCCTAAAAGAAGACGGATGGGCGCGCAAGCCCACCCGTTAAGGAGTTGCGGGAGCAGGATTTGAACCTGCGACCTCTGGGTTATGAGCCCAACGAGCTACCGGACTGCTCTATCCCGCGATATAGATGGGGCCTATAGGGCTCGAACCTATGACCCTCTGCTTGTAAGGCAGATGCTCTCCCAGCTGAGCTAAGACCCCGTAAAGTGGATGGGGGTGGATTCGAACCACCGAAGTCGACGACAACAGATTTACAGTCTGCCCCCTTTGGCCACTCGGGAACCCATCCAAATTGTGTAAGCTATTCAGTTAAAAAAACACATACGCGGCTGCGCATGTGATAAAAACACAACCATGTTTTTTGAGCGACCCGGATGGGATTCGAACCCACGACCTCCGCCGTGACAGGGCGGCGCTCTAACCAACTGAGCCACCAGGCCATATTATTCATACCCTGAAAACCGAATACCGAATGAAAGGAATGAACCAAAGGAAAGCAATGCGGATAAGCCCTCGGCCTATTAGTAACAGTCAGCTCAGTGTGTTGCCACACTTACACCCCTGCCCTATCTACCTCATACTCT
>CALWET010000039.1 GCA_944377385.1 uncultured Lachnospiraceae bacterium
TCGATATGACAAGATTGTCAACACGAAATAAAAAAAAAAAAAAAAAGCTCTTAAAAATGTAACGCTTATTGGAGGTGATGGGGAAGGCCCTGAAAGAAAATATTATTCTGTAGGCTCTGTATCTGGTATCGATAGAAGAGAAATGTTTACAGATGCTCGTGATATTTCTTCAACTGACGAAAATGGAGAGGTCATCTCCACAGAAAATTATAATGCCCTTCTTGAGCAAAGAGGAAAAGAAGATCTCGGAGAGAATATTGACATCGCTACTTTTGAGGGAGAAATAGAACCTGGAAGGACTTACGAATTTGGTGTTGACTATAATCTTGGAGACATTGTTGAAGTTGAAAACGAGTATGGAATATCAGCAGCTCCTCGAATTATCGAGATAGTAGAGTGTACTGATGCTTCGGGTTATTCGATGGTTCCAACGTTTGATATGGATAACATTGAGATAAGCGGTCCCGATGTAGATGCAGTATTCCTTACTACTGCACAGCAGAAAGTTCTTGCAACTGCCTCGGGGGGGGTATTAGTGATACCTCGTGCTTCCGCAGCAGTTGATCGGGAGATAATCTACTCGAATGAGCTTAGCAAAGTAACTACCGTGTCTGATGATGATTCAGTTATTTTAGGTGTGAGTGGAGATTTTATGTCAATGACGATGGGACAGTTTACCAAATGTTTTCTAAACCGATTAGTATATAAAAGCCAGAAATATTATACTTCACCTTATTTAAGATCTTCAGTTAGTGTTTACAGATATGGAAATGTTGTAACGTTATATTACAACTCCGATTCTCAAAATTTACCTCTTGGGAATGTGACGTTGTTTACTTTAGATGAGGAGTATAGGCCATATATTGGTTATATCATGATGGGATGCAATTATTGTGATGTGCAGATTACAATACAATCTAATGGAAATGTTGATGCCTATAATTATAGCGGTGCTGCTCAACCTAACGCTCGAAACTTTAGATTTGCAGCCACATACATAGGACAAGATTTATCATAAAAGGAGAAATTCAAAATGGCAGTAACAAGCGGGTTCTTTAATGCCCAGAATCAAGACAGACTATATAACGCTGATCAGATGTCAGAGATATTTAATGGAATAATCAACGATGGAGTATTTGCAAGTATCGGAACTGCTTTTGGAGTAAAGGCTACTACAGGAAATGTTATTAATGTTGGCATAGGTAGAGCGTGGTTTAACAGCCGATGGATCTATAACGATTCTATACTTGCGTTAACAGCTGAAGATTCCGAAATGATACTTGATCGTATAGATGCAGTTGTTATAGAGATAAATAATGATCTTTCTGTAAGAGCTGGCTCTATTAAGGTTATCAAGGGAACCCCAGCTACAGAGCCACAGAATCCTGAAATGGCATCTACTGAGTATGTTCATCAGTATCCGCTTTGTTATATTTTAAGGAAAGCAGGTTCTACCTCTATTACTCAGTCAAATATAACAAATATGATAGGAACATCCTCCTGTCCTTATGTTACTGGTATATTGCAGGTTCAGGACATAGATAACATAGTTGCTCAATGGCAGGCTCAGTGGGTGGATTTCTTTGACGATATAAGCGGAGATATGACCGATGCTGAGGTTGAATTTAAGCTTTCCTTTGAACAATGGTTTGCAAATCTTCAGGATCAGCTGGACGAAAACCAGGCGGGAAATCTTCAGCATCAGATCGATAATATAAAGAAGTTAACTACAGTATACCTTGACAAAGATAATTGGTCTGAAGAATTTCCATATAAGCAAACTGTAGAAGTTGCTGGCTTTAAGGAAAATGATGCTCCTTCCTTGACGATGGTAATTGAGGATAATGCTACCGAGTCAGAGATAAAAGAGTATCGTAAAGCATTTGGTTCAATATACTATGGTAATGTAAATGAGACATCAGCAACCATTTATGCGGTTAAGAAACCAGAAATTAATTTTACCATTGGTCTAAGTGGGGGTAGCGGAGCTGGTGCAGTTACATTGTCAGAAACAGGTGAACCCACAGCTCCGGTTGATTTGACAGGTTATCTTTTTGTAAATCCCGATGAAGAGGTAGACCCTCCTACGGCCGAGGACATACCATACCTTAATGCCGATAAGCTTGGCGGGCAGCCGCCTTCGTTTTATTCTAAATCGGATAATGTATCTGATAAGTTTTCCGAGGAAAAAACATATAAAGTTGGGGATTATTGCATATATCCTGAAGACAGCACTTTGTATAAGTTTACAGACGGTAAGGAACCAGGGGCTTGGGATGAGACAAAGGTTGAAGCAACAACTGTAGCTGGAGAACTTAGTGTGTTAAATTCGTCGGTGGCAGTGCCTATATCTTCTGAAGTCGGAAATATGAGCGGTTTTGCTTACCGGATGGGTAAATTTGTGATATTTAGTATGTATATATATTTAACTCAAAGCATTTCACCGCAAACAAATACGCCTCTTATAACATTCGAGGGCATAACCGCTGCAGAAAGATATGATTGTCCTATTGTAGGAACTAATCAAGTATCAATGGCTTCTCTTCCCAAAAATACGAATGCCATAACGAATAATAATAAAATGCTTAATAATGAAGATCTGTATTTTATGAATGGCGTGTTTGTAGTAAATTAAATGCAAAAATAACACAATAATGAACAGAAGAGTTTTTGGCAGAAACATTCGATATCTTGCAAAAATAAATAATATTTCCGCATTAGAGCTGTCGGAAAAATTGGGAGTTTCTGAAAATGACATCAAAATGGTTATGCAGAATAGAAGAACACTCCCCCGTCAGTCGATCATAGAAATGGCGTCGATTTTCAATGTTGATCCGATCTCTCTTTACGCTGAGGAATTATATCCTTGCGGAGAGTTTTCAAATGAAATAGACGAAATAATGGATATTATAGAGATCTATTGTACAGTGATAGATTGCTTAAACTATGGGAGGGGTCATGGCTAATATACCTATAAAACAAGTAAATATTGATGGGGGGGAGTAATGCGCCAAGTAAAGCATATCCGCTTACCCATTTAAAGGCTGTTTATGATGATGCTGGCAAAAATCTCTATGATATTTTAACAGAGATTCAGTCATCCATAACTGACTTGTCAAATAAGCTTACGCCAGTACCGGTAGAAATGCTTTTTGGAGATGGTTTAAATATTGGAACTGGAAACACTTTTGCTTATAGAATAGGAAACATAGTTGTATTTAGTTTCTTATTCAATACTACAAAAGAACTTTCAACTCAATCCATTATAGTTACTTTTAAAGACACCATAGCAATCCAAAGGTATGACTTTGGCGGGTATACAATAAATGATATTATCTATGACTTTTGTATAATCGGAGGAAGAGGTTATATGGACCTTAATGGAGAGACCATTCCTAAAAGTGACAACTGGGTATTCTGCAACGGCGCATTTGTATGCAATTAAAAAAGGAGGATATATGTCTGATATAGTAATTAAGCAGATAAATGAGCAAACTACCTCCCCCCGACCTATATATCCATTAACATCAACAAAAGCAGTATATGACACTAATGGAGAAGTCTTAGAAAACATATTAATTGGAATAAATGCGTCCCTTTTAAAGTGTGCATTTAAAACCATTGAGGTAAAACCTACAAGCGGTCCTTCGAATAACTATGGGGGATATTATGTTAGTAGTAATATTCCATCACTTGAAAGTCTTGGAATTGAGGGGGCTCTTATAGGCACTCCTATATTGGCAAGTTACGGTGATACTGTAGACGCTAATGTAGAATGTCTTGTAAGGCTAAATGCTTCGAGAAAAATGGTTTTTGCCTCGTCCCCATTGGCAGGAAGAACAGTAAGTATAACATTTGTTTATTTATATATTTGAAGAAAGAGGTATAACATGGTAGAAATACCTATTAAACACATATACCAAGATGACGGTAACAATGGCTCTAAATGCTACCCTATAACTCACTCGGAGGCAGTTTTCACGGGGGGGGTAAAACACTGACAAAAGTTTTAGATGAGATGAGTACATTGATGGCACTTAATACTGCGTCAGGAACAATAGCTTCTGTATATCATCAAGATAGAACAATTTGTAAGGTATCGCTTGATCCAGGAAAATATTTGATATTAGCTTCAGTAATTATCGACATAGATATAGAAGGAATAGTTAGCGCTGGCATATATGTTCCTTATGGCAAAAGTACATTATTTCCAGGCATTCCTTCAAAATCAACGTCAAAAGCCGGTGGTGGTGTAGTCAATTGGGGGATTGTAACAGTCAATGAAACTTCTGAAATAGAACTTAGATCCTATGGTTATATAGATAGTTCATATAATCTCAAAGGTTATATGGCCGCATTACGCATTAAATAAAATATTTGAGCATATAGGAGACAATAATGAGTGAAATACCTATAAAATATACATATGAAAATACAGGAGACAATCCTGGCAGTAAAATATACCCCATAACCTCCACGGATGCTGTGTTTGATATGGGGGGGGTAAAGCTTGCCGATAGGCTGGATGCGATAGATAAATCTTTACAAGCGCCGTCCACGCGGGAAACCATATTGAATAATATAACCGATAAAGAAAGGCATACATTTTCTTATTCTGGATATAAATATTTGGTGCTATCGGCAGCATTTCCTAATGCAGGAAAATCAGAACAATTCGTACCTATAGAAGCCCTTAAAGTGCAAGAGGGGTTCAATATAGTGCTTCATAATGTGATGTTTGACACATCAAATTATCAAGGTGTGATGCAAATAGCACTGAGTACAGAAACCACGAATGAAGGAATAATAGAAGTATGGATGGTGGACGAAAATCACGGTTCCGGGGTGAATGCAGCTCCATACTACAATATTTATGGACTAAAATAATATAGGAGGTACAGATGGATAATATTAAACCCCTTTCCGGGGGGGGTAACGTACCTATAAAGTATCTGCAATACAAAGATGCAGACGGCTTAACCAAGACCATGTATGGTATTACTATACTGGATGCGGTATTTGATGAAAATGGTCAAAAGCTAAGCGATATATTGCAAAATTATGACTGTGAACTTGGCAGTAATGAGAATGGAAGCTACGCCAAATTTGGGAATGGGTTGTTGATATGCTGGTATTTCAAGATATTATCAATAGCATTCAGCAATAGTTATGCGAGTATGTATCAAGCAAATATCAATTTGACATTCCCGCATCCATTTATAGGGGTTCCCGTAGCTGCATGCGGTCAATTTAGATGGTCAAGTTCAGCGTCGTGGGGGCAAGTAGTTTCGACAGATGCCACAACAATCTCATTGCGAGGCCTTGATTATATACAAAGGCCCGCTGGTGATACAGACGTTATGTACATAGCAATCGGTAAATGGAAATGATATTTAGATGAGCCTTTAAGGGCTCTTTTTTATTGCGTAAATTTATGGAAGGGAGTTCTTCATGGCTGATGTATTGATTCATGGTGGAGCTGGCGCAGCAGTTAATTCTGATGATTTAACAGCTGTAGCGGCTCACGTTCTTGCTGGTGATACTTTTATGGGCGCCGATACAAACGACGAAGCTGGTGTCGGTACTATGGAAGTTCAATCTGTAGTGTCTTTTAAGACTGCCGTCAGCGGGGCAAATGTAACCTTTACCTGGCAAAATCCATCTAAAGGCCCGTATGGCGGCGTGATCATTAGAGCAAAAGAAGGGAGTTATCCTACCTCAGTAACAGATGGAACACAAGTTTATAAAGGAACAGGCACTTCTTATCAATTAGAAGCCATGTCTTCTGCGACCTGGGCTGCTACAAAAGATAACACGACCTGGTATTTCAGCCTTTGGATGTACTGTGAGACCTCGTTAGGCACGATCTATTCACAGCTCGCGCAGGCCACAGCAGTGATTTTTGATCTTCAAGGCACACAGGTATTTACTTCGTCAGGGGTATTCACAGTACCAGCAGGAGTATATGAAATTGACGTGTTTCTTGTTGGAGCAGGAGCTGGGGGCAACGGCCCCTTTACGTGGTCCGGCTATCAAGAAATGGGATGCTATCGTAATGGTCCTGGCGGAGGAAGCGGATATACCGTCACTTATAAAAAAATAAAGGTTACGCCAGAGCAACAGTTTAACGTAACAATTGGTGCAGGCGGAAGAGCAGGATCTAACGGAACTGCTGGAGGTAATGGCGGGCAAACCAAGTTTGGGACATATACTGCAAATGGTGGATATATAGGTCATTTCTCAACATCTAAATCTTATACAAATAGAGAAAAATATGGAGGGAATGGTGGATCTGCCGGTGGAGCAGGAAGCGAATATGTATACGTGTCAACTGGTGGAGGATCATCCAGGACAAACCCGTCTTGTGATGGGGCGAGTAATGGCGCCAACGCCAAATATTATACTACAGCCCCAGCATACTCGCCATCACAAGGTTTGGGTCAGGGAAAATCGACAAGAGCGTTTGAAGAATCCAACCAAGCATTATACGCCGGTGGCGGTGGTGGTGCAGCAGGTGCAGCAGGAGGGGCTGGCGGAGGTGGCAAAGGTGGAACTGTCAGCTCCAACGGCGTTAGTGGCACAGCAAACACAGGAAGCGGTGGCGGTGGCGGATATGAATACCGATATACCACGGCCGGAGCCGGAGGATCAGGAATAGTTATTGCTCGTTGGGGATATTAAAGGAGGTATTATGGCTTATTTTCAAAGAATATGGGCACAGATAGATTCTCATGGAGTCGTTCAAAATAGGATGGTTTGTGATAATTATGAGGAGGCCAATCGAATAACACGTTGTACTTTTGGAGACGAGTCTTTGGCCGTTGAAATAAATCAATGGAATGTAGATATAGGGAATAAATATATCGACGGAATTTTTTATAGAACTGATCCAGAAACCGGAGAAAATATTGAGTGCGAATATATCCCAGACACAGAAGAGATGGCATCTCAAAACTTTAATGATATTACAGACGTACAAGAAGCTATTGCAGAAGTATACGAAATGGTTATAGATGACCCAACACCAATTCGTATTATGACAATGTCCGTTAATTCAAGAGCAATGTCGAGTGGAATGGCAAAAATATATTTTGCATTGATAGACAAGAAAATAAAGACTATCGACGATGTTCCAGAACAAATAAAGGCGGAAGTAGAAGCACTTCTATCAAATAAATAAAATATTACGGGATAGGAGAGTGATGCCAATGGGACAGCAAGAGTTTATACAGATATTTGGCAATATAAGTCTTTCTGATGTTTTGGTCTACGCTATAGCTATTGAATGGATATATTCTGGAGCTAAGCGTCTGTACAACTATTTTAAATCGCAATATAAAGAGACAGAATTAAAAGACGAAGCTTTAACGAATGCTATTAGATTACCCGATTTCAAAGAGGAATCCATAAAGCGAGAGCATCGTATAGAGGAACGCTTTGATAAGATCGAAAAAGACCATAATAAACGGTTCGATAAGATAGAAAAAACATTAGAGTCTATACAAAGTAGGATGGATGAAGCTGACAAAAGGCAGCAGCAAAAAGATCTAAGTGATACTCAGACATCATTACTTCAAGCATTTCAATATTATACCAATCCAAAGCGTAATCCACTGAAAGCCTGGACATCATTAGAGAAGAAATCATTTATGGATACTTTTGAAATATATAAATCCAAAGGTGGAGACGGCTATATGGATGAAAATGTTGCACCAGCAATGGCGACTCTTACGGAAATATCTATGACTGATGTGGAAGCTATAAATGAATTAATGAGATCAAGGAACCAGATTTATGAAAAACAATAACAAAACGAATACCGAAACAACAAAAATAGTTCACACCGACGTAGATATTATGGGGACTATTTACGAAATGACAGATGATTATTGCAAAAATGATGACTATGGAGGTGAAACTAGGCTATTTACTAAGGAAATACATCTTAGACCTAAGGACGAAATAGTAGAAGTAAAAGATGCAACCCCTATAGAGAAAGAATTAGGCTTCAATCAGACTTTTAGACATGAGATAGTGCATGCATTTTTCTTTGAATGTGGAATGACTGAGTATTGTATGGATGAAACATTAGTAGAATTTCTGGCATCAACGGCTCCTAAGCTGTTTGCAATATTTAAAAAACATAATTTACTTTAAGGGAGGTGATAACAATGAAGTTTCTTGATATTTTCAAGATGAAAAGTGAGACATACGATAAGCTTAAATATGTAGCGTTGGTCTTTTTGCCAATAGCAGCGAGTTTGTATGGTGGATTGGCTGAGGTTTGGGGATGGCCTTATGGAACTCAGATTCAAACAAGTATATCTCTAATTAATACTGCGCTTGGTGGCTGGTTGCTTATAAGTACGAACCAGTACAACAAAACAAAGTCATCTACCTAATACGGAGGTGATCCGACAATCTCCCTTCACAGGGTTAAGTGAAAAAATGATATTTTAGAGGAGGAATAATTAAATGAACGAGAATGATAACATCATACTGGATGAGAACGGTGTTGAGAACATGGAAGGACATAAGGGCTCTAAGCCTATTGCTGAAGGTATTCCTTTTTACATTGGAGATGAAATGAGCAAATATCTTCCATTTAAAGAGGAGTGGCTCCCAAAGATAGCAGCAAAACTTAGTGAAATGAAAGCTATGGGAGATCATGATTTTATTATACTTTCGAACATGCTCGAAGGGCCTGCCACTGGAGTTGACTATGATGACAAGACTGGAGAAATAAGAATAGCCGATGGCTGGACTGTTAAGGACGGCTATATTGTAAGGGCTTGATCCTCCCTATATTAGGGTTGATCATATATAAGCATCGTCTATGCTCAAAGATGATGCGCTTTTCGTGCTGTGGAGAGGGTTTCGCTACGCCCTCTCCATTTTTAAAGGAGATTATTTATGAAAATATACGGTTGTAATAATGTATATGATGCTATAAAAGTAGCAGAAAAATGCCTGGGGTATCTTGAAAAGGCCAATATGAGAGATCTTGGTGACCTAACACCAGAAGGGAAGGTGCGAAATGCTGGATATGGTAATTACACGCTGTACTGGAGTTGGTATGATGAAGTCACTGACGATAATTACCAAGGATCAGCTTATTGCGCTGGGTGGCTTTCAGTTGGATATTTCGTGCGAGCTTTTGGTGTAAATCTTGCCAAAAAGCTCTTGTGCGGGGATTTGTTCATATGGTGCCCTTCCGGATATGAACAGTTCAAGAAGGCTGGACGTATATACGATCGTCCTAAAGTAGGAGATGTTGTCTTCTATTGGAGCGAAAGCCTTGGACGATGGGGGCATACAGGATTAGTAGTTAAGGAACTCGATGATGGATGGGTTGCTATTGAAGCGAACACCTCATCTGGAAATGATGTTGTTGTACGAAACGGTGGAGCAACTGTCAGAAAATCTTATAAGTATGGAGGAAAGAAAGTAGCTTTCGGCAGACCTCCATATGAAGAGAATGGGATATCTACGCAGGATCCTAATACTATGATTACTACATATAACATTAACACAAACACCATGTTCGGTATTATAATAGATGCTGACACTCTTAATGTAAGAAATCTTCCTACTGTTAACGGTTCTAAAGTAATTGGTCAGCTGAAGAAGGGAATGAGTGTCAAACCAACACTAAAATCTTTTGATGAAAAAGGTACACGATGGTATTATGTTCCTGATATAAATGGATGGATCAGCGGTAACTATGTTCATGGATGGATCCAGGAAGCTGACGGACGATGGTGGTATGCTTTGTACGGGGGCGGATGGTATACTGGAGATGTATATGTCATCAATGAGGTAGCTTACCTGTTTGATGATGCGGGGTACATGGTCGAAGAGCCTACAATTCTTTATCCAGATAAGAATGGTGCTCTACATTCAAAGAAGAGATAAATAGAAGCGATCAAGCTCTCCTTTCTTTGAATGTTCAGTGAATGTTCTAAAAACATTCGTTTTCTTAGCTTTACAAAAACCAGGTTTTAAGCCATTTGCAGATAGCGCAAACTATCGGTAAAAGGTTCGATTCCCGTTGGCGTCATCTTGATTAAAGTAGCTCAGAGCCTCATATACTTAGCTCTGAACTACTTTTTATGTCATAAGAATGACAGCTAAAATTGAATGTTCTTGAATGTTATAAAGCCCGTGGTAATATTTTCAATTTAAACCTTATTCTACGCGATTTTTCGCAAGTTTTTCTTTTCTCATTTTTATGCTTTTAAAATCACACTCAGAATCTGAAAATAATTAAAAATTTACCCACGGATTACCCACGTGGATAAATTTTATGCCAAAATTATGCCAGTTAGCCCAATTTTAGCCTCAATTATGAAAAAGTGATTAGAATTTCCTTTTCTGGAAAGAATAGGATATTCTCTAATGATAACAGTTTTTATATTTGTTACTTACTCCGCTTTTTATTTGACACCTATAGCTTGCTTTGATAATATTTATCCCACGAGGTACTACGAGAAACGGTAGGACGGTTGCCCTTCCTTCGGCGGAGTTTAGAAGCCGTTGTTTACATAGATTTTCACCATCTAAAATGATGGAATATGTAAAAGGAGGGCATTGCAATGGTTAGTATAGAAGATATTTATTATCTTTTTACTATCATTTCTACTTTATGTACTGCGAGCTTTGCTCTCGGTTATAAGTTAGGAAAGAACGCAAGAAAATAGCCGTCCCCGCCTCAGAAACGGAACGGCTATTTTCTTAGCTAATCAATTTCAAGGGTAAACCGTCTTATCGGTAGTACCTCTTTTTCTATGCTTATTATAACGATATTTTGATCTCATGTCTATAATTTTATTGCTGCTGAAAAAGGCTAAAAATATAAATGTTTATCTTATGGATGCAGAAAATAAATTTTCCTAAAACCTTTTTCCTTCCTCCTGTATCTACATAGGTGAAAGATAAAAAAAGCCTATGGAGGAAAGAAATTATGAAGCTTACAAACAGGATAAAAAGAACGGTTCCGGCGGTCTTGATGATGGGAGCCATGAGCATGACCAGCTTTGCCGGCAGCTGGCAGGCCACAGCTGAGGGCTGGAAGTATCTCAATGATTATGGAACATATACTGCAAACACCTGGATGGTGGCAGGAGGCCTCGATTATCACATGAATGCCTTTGGCATCATGGATACGGGTTGGATACAGGACAGTGCGGACGGACGCCTCTATTATCTGGATCCCATATCTGGGGTCATGGCCGAGGGCTGGAGGCTGATCGACAGCAGATGGTATTTCTTTGATACCAGGATAGGCGGACCCAGGGGAGCTCTGCTCACGGGCTGGCAGTGGATAGATGGAAAGTGCTATTATCTTGATCCCGCGCAGGGAGGGGCCTGTGCCGTATCCGTAACTACCCCTGACGGCTATATTGTGGATGCGACGGGTGCCTGGACGGATGCATCCGGCAATCAGTATTTTGAGGCAGGCAAAGGTATTTCCTCTACCACCAGAGAGAGGATCTATAGCGAAACAGAGGAGACAGAGGACGATCCATGGTTTGGAGATGAGGACTACTATGGCGGCTCTTATGGCGGCTCCTATCAGGCATCCTATGACAGCCAGTGGGAGGGCTATGACGACAGCTCTGTCAGTGGCTCTGCGAATAATTTTACGACTGGAAATTATGGAATGATGACTTCGTCTCAAATCTCAGAAATGAAGTCAGTGATAGCAGATTTCAAGGCTCAGTATATCACTGACGATATGAGTGATTTTGAAAAGGAGCTGGCCATCATCCAATGGATCGTAGAAAACTGTGAATATGAGGCTTCAGAAAGCAGGTATGATTGGAGCAGATCCACAGCATACAGCGTTATGATAGAAGGAAAGGGGCAATGTGCAGGATATGCTGATGCCTTCCTACAGATGGCAAAGGCCTGCGGACTTGAAGCCAGATATGTATATAATACAAGCCATGCCTGGAATCTGGTAAAGCTTGACGGAGACTGGTACCATGTGGATGTGACCTGGGAGGATCCCATAGGCTCAAACAGCTATGGCTTTGGAAGTCTCAGGAACAAGTATATCAATCTGACGGACAGCGAGATATCTTCGGAGTTTTCTTCTCACAAGACCTGGTCGCCAAAGACCATAAAGGCAAATGGGACAAAATATGGACACTATACCGTGGCAGACTATCTTGAGACCGGAGAGGTCGATATTTCTTCGGAAAACCGGGCAGAGGAGGAATTCAGTAAAGAGATAGAGAGCATAAGAAATGATGAAGTAAATAACATCATTCATTTTGAAAGCGTGGACCAGACAGTTGAGGAATTGGCGGCTTATATGCGTCATATGCTGGATGACAGGCGAGATGTGATGGAGGCAGCCATAATCTTTGATGAATTCAAGGATCTGAATGTATTTGACAGCGTGGATATCTATGAGTATTGCGACGAGATAGGAGAAAGACTGTCAGATCTTATGAATGAGGAATACGGAGATGTGCTTAAAAGCTCCTTCGATCCCCTTATCACCCGCAAGGACATGTATGACAATACCTTCTGTTGGGTCTATGAATCCGTATCCTACAATAAGGGAGAGGGTGCAGAGGTGCCTTATGTCATAAATTTCATCGACAAGGATACAGGCGAGGTTGTGGGGACTCAATCCGGCAGTGGAGAGAGGCTGACCGACATAGCCTATGATTTTCCTGAGGGCTATGACTGGATATCAAATAGGAGTCATGAGCTGAAGGAGGGCAATGCCTGGAACAATGGAAAGAGCTTCAATATCAGAGGCTATGGCAGAGTGGAGATGGATGTAAAGGTGCGTAACACAGCTGATTAAAGTAAAAGGGAGGTTTTAAAAGAAGCGAGGATAAGCTCCTTTTCCATAGTAGATAGTAAAGGATCACAGGAGATGAAAATGGATAATTCAAAAAATAGGATGCAGCGGTATTTTCACAGAAGCCTTCAAAGCAAATGGCTGTCCATACCAATGAGCTTTATCAATATATATGTACTGTATCGCTGTATTTCTGATAAAGGCGGAGAGCTTTTGATTACAGATATGGGACTTTTGGCAGTGACGATGCTGTGTACGGCCATACTTTATCAGCTGTCAAACTGTGTCAGGGGCATGCAGATGTCACTAAAGACCGGTACGGCTGTCATCAAGACTTTGTCTGATCTGATGGAGCTTTTGGTCGTATGGGCCCTGGGCTTTGGGAGCATGCCTGTGATGCTTGTCTCAGCAGTCATTGCAGCCGCAGCCATGGCCATAGCCTTGGCCTTGATATATGCCGTACCAATGGTATTCATCCCGCTGTTTTCCTTCCTTTCCCTGGCCTGGGACCAGGGAGAGGAAGTATAGGAGATGACATGAAATAAAGCTGCCGAATCAGACGCATGAGAGCTTGACTTTTTAGTGCAAAATATAATATAATAATTCTGATTTCGGATTTTTTACTGGCGTTATTGCACAAAAAGAAGGAGAAGGTTTTTATGAATGCGTCAAGTATGGAGATCGTAGCAATCATTATTTCCATGGTGGCATTTTTATATGCTGCATGGCTCTTTTCCTGGGTTAAAAAACAGCCCATGGATAACGACAAGATCGGAAGGGTCGGAGTGCTGATACGCGATGGAGCAAGGACATTCCTGAAACGGGAGTTCCTGGTGCTTACAAGATTTTGCGTATGCGCTGCGATCCTTATTTTTATCTTCCTTCCTGAGCCCGTTTGGACAGGCAGCATCATCCCCAATCTCAAGATGGTGATAGCATATGCGGCAGGAACGATCTTTTCAGGCTTTGCAGGCAAGATAGGCATAGAGGTGGCGACCATGGCCAACTCAAAATGCGCCGTGGCTGCTAAAAAGGGTATTTCTCCCGCCTTCATGACCGGCTTTAGGGGTGGAGCAGTCATGGGCATGGCAGTAGTGGGCGCCAGCCTTATAGGCGTGGCTCTTGTATATCTGCTGACAGGAGATTCCACGGTATGTCTCGGATTTTCCTTTGGTGCAAGCTCCATGGCTTTGTTTGCAAAGGCCGGCGGCGGCATATTTACAAAGACGGCAGATATCAGTGCTGACCTGACGGGAAAGGTAGAGCTTGGGATTCCCGAGGACGATCCCAGGAACCCTGCGGTCATAGCCGACAATGTTGGCGACAATGTTGGCGATGTAGCCGGCATGGGAGCAGATCTTTTTGACTCAAATGTGGCATCCATGGCAGCAGCCCTTATCATGGCAGCAGCCCTTGACAAGATAGAGGGCGGCAGCAAATATGTGGGCATGGTATTCTGCTTTACGGCATTGGGATTGCTTGCCTCGGTCATAGGCATCATGTGTGCCCGAATAGGCAGGGAAGGAAGTCCCACCAGGGCACTCAATTCAGGGACCTATATAACTACGGCCATCTATGTCGTGCTGACGGCAGGAGCCACACTGATGCTTGGCTATGATCTCAGGATATGGGGTGCCTGCATAGTAGGACTGCTGGTAGGCGTTGTAATAGGCATAGCCACTGATTATTTTACGGATGATACAAAGCCTCCAGTGCACAATGTGGCAAAGGCTTCCTCGTCAGGGCCTGCTTTTACGATACTTTCCGGAGTGTCCTACGGTTTTATCAGTGCACTTCCGGCAATGGTAGGCATAGGCATTTCAGCCCTGTCTGCATACAAGCTTTGTGAGGGCCTGGATCCGACGGGCATGCACACGGTGGAATATGCCATGTTTGGTATAGCCATGGCGGCTGTAGGCATGCTGTCCATAGTAGGAATGATAGTTTCAAATGACGCTTACGGCCCCATAGTTGACAATGCCAGAGGGTTGGCCGAGATGGGAGAGCTGGGAGACGATGTGCTTGCCATCACGGACGAGCTTGATTCGGCAGGAAATACGGTAAAGGCCGTTACAAAGGGCTTTTCAGTAGCAGCAGCCGGACTTACAGTCATCTCTCTGCTGGGAGCCTTCATGAGTGAGGTCAATGAAGCAGCGGCAGCAGCCGGGCTTGAAGGCATTACTGGCTTTGACATACTGGATCCTCTGGTATTCTTTGGAATGCTTATAGGAGCAGCAGTCCCGGCAGTATTTTCTGCAATGCTTATCCTTGGAGTGGACCGCAATGCTCAGAGGATGGTGGCTGAGATACACAGACAGTTCAGGGAGATAGTGGGACTTAGAGAAGGCACTGCGGCTCCTGAATATGACAAGTGTATAAATATAGCCACTGACGGTGCTATCAGGGAATTGATACCGGCGGGACTTATGGCCATAGTTTCAACACTGCTGGTAGGCTTTATAGGAGGCGTAGAGGCCGTAGGAGGCTTCCTTGCCGGAAATATCGTGAGCGGTCTTTTGCTTGCACTGTTTATGTCAAATGCCGGAGGCCTCTGGGATAATTCAAAGAAATATGTTGAATCCGGACACGAGGGTGGCAAGGGCTCTGAAGCTCATAAATCAGCCGTGGTGGGAGATACCGTAGGAGATCCCTTCAAAGATACGGCCGGGCCTTCAATAAATACCCAGATCACGGTAGTATCGCTGATAGCTTCATTGATGTCATCGCTGTTCCTTACGATGTCCATATTTGGGTGATACAGAAACAGGGCGCCGACCACCAGGCAGGGGATATTGACTGCCGGACATAAGGGGATTATCATAATGAAAGATCACCAAGGAGGAAACGGACGATGGATCATATAGAAAAAAAGATATGTGATATTATCGAAAGCAGGAAAGACGAGATCATGGAATTTGGCAGGGACATATTCTGCCATGCGGAGCTCGGATATAAGGAAAACCGCACCAGTGCGCGTTTTGTAGAGGAGATGAAAAAGCTTGGCATGGAACCGGAAACGGGCCTTGCTATCACCGGCGTAAAAAGCTATCTCCGGGAAAAAGGCAGCAAGCCCGGGCCTACCCTTGCGGTCATAGGCGAGCTGGATGCGCTGCCTATCCCCAACCATCCGGATTCCTGGGCTGAAACAGGAGCTTCTCATTGCTGCGGACACAATGCCCAGCTTACAGGCGTGGTAGGGGCTGCCATGGCTCTGGCAGATCCTGAGGTCGCCGAGGCCATGGGAGGCAATATATGCTTCATGGCTGCACCTGCTGAGGAATTTGTAGACATAGAATATAAGGGAAGGCTCATGAAGGAGGGAAAACTCGGATATGGCGGAGGAAAGTGTGAGCTCATCCGTATAGGAGCCTTCGATGATGTGGATATAGCCCTTGGACACCATATCATGCCTGGAGCAGACTATGGCCTTTATAACGGCAGCAGCAATGGCTTTGTGAACAAGACCGTTACCTTTAAGGGAAGGGCTGCCCATGCTGCCGATGCTCCTCACAAGGGCATAGACGCCCTTAATGCGGCCACTGCTGCAATGGTCAATATAGCCCTTCAGCAGGAGAGCTTCAGGGACCAGGATACGGTCAGGGTCCATGGATTTATATCTGATGGAGGAACCGCAGTAAATGTCATAGCAGATGATGTAAAGATGCAGTATTCGGTAAGGGGCAAGACTCCCGAGGCTTACAGGGATGCAGCCCTCAAGGTGGATCGTTCCCTCAGGGCAGCGGCCATGGCCACAGGCTGCGGAGTGACAATAGAGACCATGGCAGGATATATGTCCTGCGTACCAAACCCCTGTACTGATGTTCTGGAAAGCGTATTTGCAGATATAGCTGCTGAGGGAAAGTATACAAAGCGCAGAGATCTTTGCGGACATACTACGGGCAGTGATGACTTCGGAGATGTAGCGACCCTCATGCCTCTTGTACATTTTTGTACCGGTGGTTATACAGGACAGCTCCATAACCCCGATATCAGAGTAGAGGACCCCTATCTGGCTTATGTGGTGACTGCAAAGATATTTGCTCTCTCTGCCTACAGGCTTATGAAGAACGGGGCTGAAAAAGCCCTGGAAAACATAAAGGCTTATAAGCCTCTTATGACAAAGGAGGAATACCTTGCCTTTATGGACAGCATGCAGACTACAGAGGTCATTGAGCCGGAGCCTCTGCCCATAGTGGAAGGCTGAAGCCGTTTTTAATGCGGCAGGACATACAGGCTGTCAGCTGCTTAGCCTCACCGCTCAGAAAAGCCTGGTCCAGCTGCTCAGGTGATATTTTGAAGGAAAGAAAGCACGTCTCTATAGACCTGCTTTCTTTCTCTTTCGTTCAGGAGCTCATGACGCATGCATTCATAAAGCTTTGAGCGCACATCGGAATAGCCGAGCCTTTTTAAAAACTCCGAAAGCTCGTAAAATCTGTCCCTGCTTTGAATCACAGGATCCTCGGCCCCTGCCATCAGGAATATGGGGAGTCGGGGATTTTTGACCTCATAGCCTTCCCTTTTATAGGCTTCGATCATAAGGCTGAAAAGATTTATAAATCCGTTGTTTGTAAAGGTAAACCCACAAAGGGGATCCTGATTATAGAGCTCGACGGAAACAGGATCACTGGACAGCCAGCCGTTTTTCTGCTCATGTCCCTTGTTGAACAGACTAAAGGTAAGTCTGTCTATATATCTGCTTTTGTAGCGGCCTCCGTGGATCAATGCAGAGAGCCGGGCCAGGAAAAGCCCAAGGCCTGCGGCAGGATTCCTGGTGGGAGGCCCACAGAGTACAAGACCTGAAAGCTCCGTGTCATGAGCCTTTATATAGCTTCGGGCAACAAGTGTGCCCATGCTGTGTGAAAACATATATATAGGGAGCCCGGGAAACTTGTCCTTTATATATTTCGTGACCATATATAGGTCATCAGATATGGCAGAGGCGTCCTCAGTATAGAAAAAACCCAGGTCAGCCTCGTCTCGTACGCTTTTTCCATGGCCCCTGTGGTCGTGGATGACACAGGCGTAACCGTTTTCGGAAAGAAAGCCCATGAAATCCTCATATCTTTCCTTATGCTCAGTCATGCCGTGAGAGAATTGCACCACGGCTTTGGGAGCTTTGCTTGGGCAGATCATTTCTATTTCCAGCGAAAGACCATCGTAACCGGAGCTTATAAGCTCTTTTTTCAATATCATAACAGTCCTCCTTTTTGCCTAAATATTGGTTTTATTGTATTATGATTATAATATGAGCACTGGATATTTTAAATGGGATCTTCTGCTGATCCCGCAGCTTTTATAAATGACAGGAGGTTAGGATGTTTACTCAGATCTATTCGATTCAGACAGTTGATGAGGCTTTGGCCTGTGTTGAGGCAGGAGCAGATCGTATTGGAGTGCTGGTGGGAGTTCCGGGAGGCAAGTTTCCCTGTGCCATACATGAGGACGAGGCAGGAAGGATATTTGATGCTCTCAAGGGCCGGGCAGTCAGGGTCCTGATCTCAGTGGCGGAAAACGAAAAGGATATACTTGATCAGACGGAAAGGCTCATGCCCGATGTGCTGCATTTATGCGCAAACTTTGAGGGCAGTCCTGAGTTCAGGGAAAGGCTGAGGCTCAGGCTTCCGGAGGTAAAGCTTATGGAGGCAGTAGGAGTCGTGGATGAAAGTGCCCTGGAGGATGCCATCAAAAAGGCTGCCTATGCAGACCTTCTTATACTCGATAGCGTATCAAAGACAGTTCCCGGAGTTGGAGCTGCAGGAGTGACTCATGACTGGAGTATTGACCGTGCCATAGTTGAAGCCGTGGATGTTCCGGTAATACTGGCCGGAGGCCTTGGGCCGGAAAATGTGGCCGATGCCATCAAAGCCGTACATCCTGACGGAGTTGATTCTCTGACCAGGACAAGTGTGGTGGAAAATGGAGTGATACTCAGAAAGGATATGGAAAAAGTCAGAGAATTCTGCCGTATAGCAAAGGAAGCCATATGAAAAGGATAGTGTGCATAGGAGATCTGTGTGCTGATCTTATCATAAACTATGGGGCCGCAAGAGAAAGCATATCAGCCATCAAAAGAGGAGATATCAGAAGCCAGAGCGTGGAGCTGCGTTCAGGAGGGACTATGGGAAATGCTTCCATAGTCCTTGGCAGGCTGGGAGCAGAGCCAATATTCATCACGGATCTGTGCGAGGACAGGCTGGGACTTTTTCTCAGGGCCGAGATGGAGAAAAATGGTGTGGATATGTCCTTTTCTCCTTCCGGTGACTATGGGGCCATGGTGTGCATCGCCGTACTTGATGAAAAGGGTGAACGGACCATGTTTTCATGGGTGCCTCCTGGATCCAGGTATCCTACCTTTTCCAGGGACAGCTTTTCTGAAAGGCTCTATTCCATGGACTGCCTGCTGTTTACCGGCGGTATGACCCTGAACAATGACGTTTCCAGCATGGATTCTGTATACAGCTTTATAAAGTCAATGAAGGAGAGGACGGATTCGATCTTTGTATTTGATCTTAATACAAGGATAGAAAGCTATGGCTTGAATGATGACCGCAGACATTATTATGAGCTTTATACTGACCTTGCTGATGTGATACTTGGATCGGGGATTGAGGAATTCGGCCCTATATGTGATGAAAAGGAGCTAAGTGACTGTGCCGCAGTACTCAGCAGGCGGGGAAAGCTTGTGATAGCAAGGGACGGGGCTGGCCCGGTGATATGGGCAAGGAACGGACAGCTTCAAGGCGAGGTGCCTGTTTGTCCTGTAAAGGTCGTAAATACGGTGGGAGCCGGAGACAGCTTTGACGCAGCCTTTATCCATGCATATAACAGAGGGCTGGACATAAGGACCTGCATAGAGCTTGGCAACAGGACGGCAGCAAGCGTAATAAGCCATGAGGGACATCTTGTGATATTGGAGGATCACTGATCCTCCTCAGGAAGCAGCCAGTTATCGCCGGTGGAATAGTCTATGCCTATACCGGGCTGGACATTATAGCAGTATACGCAGAAGCTGATCTCGTCGCTGCCAAGGGATCTGGCCTCCATCAGGACTCCGGATGCCAGCAGATCATCACCATCAAATATGGGAGTCACCCTGTACAGGACCTGATCATTGCTGTAACGCAGGTATTCTGCCACCTCTTCCTCATAGGGCAGCATGCCTTCGGTATTCATGTATCTTGTGCCTGTGATCAGATTGAGAGGATTTGCGCCTTGGCCGGTAAACATAAAGGCTATCAGATGGCAGCGATTGTAGAGCAGTTCTCCGTCGATGAAATCATAGCTGTCTCGATGCCAGCCTGTGGGCTTTATCTCAGATATGCGCTCTCTTTCCCAGTCGGGCATCATGGATCTGTGCAGCAGCGCCTGCGCACTTCCGCAGCGACCAAGGGAATCAAGCTCGCTGAAGCTTTCATAGCCTTCATCCTGGATATCATCAGAGGTAAAAAAGGGCTCGTCATCATTAACGATATATATTGGGCTGCCGCTGTAGGGAGGCACCTGGCTCAGGGAAAAGCCTGAACCCTCGGGAAGCTCCTCCTGCAGCACGGCGCTTTCCTGGATGGCATTTGAGCCTCCAAAATGTGAGGAAAGGGCCGATACTGCCGCCATGGCCATGAGGATCAGCAGTGAGAGGATATATTTCTTTTGTTTTCTATTCATTTAAACCTCCGCAGGTGTATGATATAATTATCTAAAGAAATATACCATATAACGAGGAGTAAAGCCATGAAAAAAGATGATTGTATTTTTTGCAGGATCGCTGCAGGAGAGATAAGCTCTGATACAGTATACGAGGATGATGATTTCAGAGTCATACTTGATCTCAATCCAGGCTCAAGAGGGCATATGCTCATCATACCAAAGGAGCATTACCAGGATATATATGAGCTGTCAGATGAATGCGGCATGAAGCTTATGGCTGTTGCAAAGAAAATGGCAGTGGCAGCAAAGAAGGCTCTGAAGGCTGACGGCATAAATCTGGTACAGAACAATGAAGAGGCTGCTGGGCAGTCTGTGCCTCATTTTCATATGCATGTCATACCCAGATATAAAGATGAGGCCGAGCGCATCGTATGCTGGAATCCCAAGAGCTCAGACCCGGATGAACAGGCGGCTATAGCAGAGGCTATCAGGTCAGAGCTCGGATAAAGCTTGAAATCGTTTATTACAAGCTTTAAAAATCACGCATCTGAATGTATAATCATGTAATAGGCCGGGATATAAAGCTCCGGCTTATTAAAAACGAAAGACTGGCTTACATATGCAGAACAGAAAATTTCAGGTCATTTGTGACAGCTGCTGTGACCTTCCAAAAGAGGACGTGGCAGCACTTGATATAGGTATAGTCCCTTTGTATGTTTCCTTTGATGGAAAGGATTATAAAAGAGACTACTATGATTTTACCTATCATGATTTTTATCAGCACATGGCAGATGAAAAAGATGTCTATCCAAAGACCTCGCTGCCTGGCTTCGAGGATTACCAGAGGGCATGGGAGCCTTATCTTGAAAAAGGCATCCCTGTGCTGAACATAAGCATGACCTCCCGCATGAGCGGCTCATACAATGCTGCCGTAAATGCTGCTTCCATCATGAGGGAGAAATATCCTGACATCCCTATAAAGGTGGTGGATTCCCAGGCCCTCACATTGTATGAGGGGATGCTGGTCAGGGAGGCCTGTCGGATGAGAGACCAGGGCTATGAGCTTTTGCAGGCGGAAAACAGACTCTTGGATATCAGGAAGGATGGCAGGGCTTATTTTACGGTGGGCGATCTGAGCTATCTGATGAAGGGCGGCCGTATCGGCAGTCTGATGAGGCTTGCATCGGTGGGACTTGGATTAAAGCCCATCATAATCTTTTCAGGAGGGGGCATAAGCCTGTGTACCATAACCAGGAGCAGACAAAAGTCTCTTTCTGAGCTGGTAAAGCAGGCAGCCAAATATTTTTCGGATATAAAAGAAGATCCTCGGGATTATTATCTCGAAGTTGGCTATGGACTCAAAAAAGATGATGGAGAAGAGCTTTTAGAGCTATTCCGGGAGGAACTGGGAAAGAGAGGCCTCAGTCAGGAAGCCAGGCTTTCTCAGATAGGTACCATGGTTGGAGCCCACAACGGGCCCTATCTCATGGGGATAGCCATGCAGAAAAAAATGAAGCTGTGATCACTTTACAGCTGAAGTATTAAGGAGGCCCTTATGAGCGATCCCAAAAGCGCACCTGCCGATTTTTTAAAGGAGGCCGCAGAGGTCCTTGGCAGGCGTGATGCTGACCGTCTGGAGCTCAGACGGCTGAAGGATGAAAACAGCAGACAGGAGAAAGAGCTTTCTCATCTGCGTTCTGCCATAGAAAAGGAGAAAAAGCAGATCGTAGATGACAGGAGGAACACGCTGTCATCGGAGTATGACCGGCAGCTCAAGCTTATAGCTTCCAATATCAGATCCATAAACGACAAGCGTAAAAAAGCCAGGAGCAAGGGCGTAAAGAACCGCATAAAGGAGGAGACCGCAGATCTTACAAAGGAAAGGGATGTTCGGCGTAAGGAGCTGAAGAAAACCGTTTCCGATGCAAAGCTTCCGGCCTACAGCCGCTCCAGGCTTTATTATATCCTGTTTATGCCAAGGGGGATAAAGGAGATAAGCCTGGCAGTCCTGTGCTTTATCGTTGTTTTCATAGTGCTGCCCTTCCTTCTCATGTTTTTTATACCTGGACAGAGCATATGGAAAAATCTGCTGATATTCGCAGTCATAGTTTTTGGCTTTGGAGGCCTTTATATGTATGTACTGCACAGGACCAAATTCCGGTCTCCTGACGGGATAAAGGCAGCCAGGAAGCTGATGTCAGATATAAATGACGATGAATTGAAGATCAGGCGCATGAAAAGCCAGATCAGACGGGACAAGGATGACGGAGCCTATGACCTTGGAGCCTTTGATGATGAGCTCACTGATCTTGAGGAAAAGAGGACGGTTCTGGAACGCAAAAAGGAAGAAGCCCTTTCAGACTTTGAAGCAGTCACCAGAGATATACTCATGGATGAGGTAAACGAAAAGTATCGTTCTCGCCTCGAAGAGCTTGGCAATGAGGTAAAAAGCAGGATAGAGCATATAAACTCAGTAGAAAAGAAGCTTTCTGAGGAGGAGCTCAGCCTTCAGTCATATACTCAATACATAGGCAGTGAAAATATGGATCAGGAAAAGCTTCAGAGGCTTGAGGCAATGCTCAGGAGCAATGAGGCTGCCAGCATAACGGAGGCCATAAACAGGCTAAAGGAAGCAAAGCCTGCATGATAAAGTTTTCTATCCATCATGATGAATGATATACAGATACAGAAAATAAACTGAAAGGAATTTTTGTAAATGGAAAAGCTTACGACAGTCAGGGAGATATTTAAGGAGAGAGACAGATTTATAGACAAGGAGATAAGCGTCGGAGGCTGGGTGCGCTCTGTCAGGGATCAGAAAAGCTTTGGCTTTATAGTCCTTCACGATGGATCCTATTTTGAGACCCTTCAGATCGTGTACCATAGTGACCTGGAGAATGCAGCTGAGATCTCAAAGTTGAATGTGGGTGCGGCCATCATAGTAAAGGGAAAGCTTGTGGCTACCCCCGAGGCAAAGCAGCCCTTCGAGATACAGGCAGAGAGCATAGCAGTGGAGGGGGCATCCACTCCGGATTATCCTCTGCAGAAGAAGCGCCATACCATGGAATATCTCCGTACCATGCCTCATCTGCGTCCCAGGACAAATACCTTCCAGGCAGTGTTCAGAGTCAGGTCCGTGCTGGCCTATGCCATACACAAGTTTTTCCAGGACAGGGGATATGTATATGTTCATACGCCCATCATAACTGCATCTGACTGCGAGGGGGCCGGCGAGATGTTCCAGGTGACCACTCTGGATCCTGAGCGCATAGCACAGAGCGGCAAGGTGGATTATACCAGGGATTTCTTTGGCAAGCAGACCTTTATGACGGTTTCAGGACAGCTGAATGTCGAGGCCTTCTGCATGGCCTTCAGAAAGGTATATACCTTTGGACCTACCTTCAGGGCTGAAAACTCAAATACTACCAGGCATGCGGCAGAGTTTTGGATGATAGAGCCGGAAATCGCCTTTGCCGATATAGACGATGTAATGGACATAGAGGAGGAGATGCTCAAATATATCATAGATTACGTGATCAGGGAGCTTCCCGAGGAAATGAGCTTTTTCGACAGCTTCGTGGAAAAGGGTCTGCTGGACAGGCTGCATAACATACTTGAGCATGATTTTGTAAGGCTCAGCTATACCGATGCAGTTGACATACTTAAAAAGCATAATGACATATTTGAGAACAAGGTAGAATGGGGCTGCGATCTTCAGACAGAGCACGAGCGCTTCCTTACGGAAAAGGAGTATGGAAGGCCTGTTTTCGTCACAGATTATCCCAAGGAGATAAAGTCCTTCTATATGAAGCAGAGCACTGACGGCAGGACAGTGGCAGGAGTGGATTGTCTGGTGCCGGGAGTAGGCGAGATCATGGGAGGCTCCGAGAGGGAGGCTGACTATGAGCTTTTGCTCAAGCGGATGAAGGAGCTTGGCATGAATCTTGAGCCCTACGATTTTTACCTGGATCTCAGAAAGTATGGCTCAGTCAGACATTCAGGCTTTGGCCTTGGATTTGAGAGGGCAGTCATGTATCTGACCGGTATGCAGAATATCAGAGACGTTCTTCCTTTCCCCAGGACAGTGGGAAACTGTGAGCTTTGATACACTGCTTTTCAAAGATCCAGGGCATAAGACTGCCCTGAATATATAAGGGGGAAGGCATGAGATTTATCCATTTCAGTGACCTGAGGCTGGGATACAATGCAGAGAGCGGAAGGCGCTGGGAGCAGGAAAGGTCCCAGGAGATATCCGGGACCTTAAAAAAGATCATAAAAAGGGCTGAGGAGACATCCTGTGAGCTTATCCTTATTTCCGGAGAGCTGTTTTCTCATCAGCCCGTCACAGCAGAGCTTGAAGAGGTCAACAGGCTGTTTCTTTCTGTGCCCGGGACTGAGATAGTCATCGTGTCTGGGCGAAGTGATCGTATCAGGAGGAACAGTCCCGTAAGGAGCTTTTCCTGGGCGCCAAATGTACATTTTGAGATCAGTGACGGGCCTGTCAAGTATCGCTTTCCAAGACTTGGAGCTGTAGTCTATGGCATGTCGATGTATGAGCATTCCGGGAAGGGTACGGATGAGCTGGCTGACTTCATAAAGGAGGACGGAGACGAGCTTTTGATAAAGCTGGCCACGATATGGGAGCCGTCAAGAGAAAAGGCAAAAGAGGCGTTTTCCGGCATGGACATATCCTATGCAGCCCTTGGAGGCGTGAATTCAAGGTTGGATGTGGTGCCGCAAAGGATCTGCTACCCTGGAGGCGCAGAGCCTGTATCCATGAGCGATGGAGGCCCTCACGGTATCATTGAGGGCGAGATCTCTGCTGCAAGCGGAAGGGTCATAAGGCTTGAATTCGTTCCAATGGCCTCTGTTACTTACATGCCTCTTGCGGTAAACATAAATAAATGTACGACAGAATCGGAACTGAGGGAGCTCATATGTGCTGAGATAGAAAAGAGAGGCACCTCAAATATCTACAGACTGAGGCTTTTCGGCGCCAGGAATCCTGATGTGAGCTTTGAGCTTTCAGCAGTGACCGAAAAATACCGCATAGCGGAGATCATAGACGAGACGGAGCCTCAGTATGACTTTGGGGCCTTGTATGAAGAGCACCCCTATGATCTGCTCGGATATTACATAAGCCGTCTCAGAAAGCAGAAGCGGGAGCTGTCAGAGCTGGATAAAAAGGCCATGTACTATGGTATAGACGCCTTGCTCAGGACCTCCGGAAGGGAGGAGCAGAGGGCATGAGGATAGACAGGATACACATAGATGGCTTTGGCAGGCTCAGGGGACTTGATCTTAAACTTTCTGAGGGGATGAACATAATATATGGAAGGAATGAGGCGGGAAAATCCACGCTTCACGCCTTTCTTTTGGCCATGCTCTTTGGTATTGAGGAAAAGCCCGGAAGGCTGGGCCAGGAAGCTGTCCTTGAAAGGTACAGAAACTGGTATGAACCGGAGGTATATGGAGGCGAGCTTTGGCTCAGTCATGAAGGAAGGATCTACAGACTGTGCAGGAATTTCAATAAGGGCGGCAAGGACCTCAGGATACTGGACGAAGCGGATACGGAGATAAGAGATCCGGAAAAACTGCTCTCTGAGCTCCTGCTTTCTCTGAGCTCATCTGTCTACAGCAGCACAGCCAGCATAGGACAGCTTAAATCTGCCACAGGCAGGAATATGGCAAGAGAGCTCAAAAAGTACATAATAGGGCTGAACACCACAGGCAGCTTTGATATGGATGCGGAAGCTGCCGTCAGGTATCTCAGCTTGAAAAAGGAAAGCCTTGAAAAGCGGTATGAAACTGAGGCGACCAGGGAGTATGCCTCGGTGATAGGCCGTATCAAAAATCTTGAATCGGAGCTTGAACAGCCTGAAAATGAAAACAGATTGGGTTATCTCCATGACAGGCAAAGCGATACTGATCAGAAGCTAAGGGAGGCCGAACAAAGACATAAGGAGCTCAAAGAAAGGGAGGAAAATGCCGGGGAGATTCTGAAAGAGCAGGGCTTTGCTGACAGGACCTCCATAGACAGGGCCGAGGAGGATATAATTAAGGCTCACGAGGATCATGTACGCAGGCACAGACAGGCCAAAAGTCTTGTACCCTCCGTCATATCGGGCATACTGCTGGTTGGAGCGCTCCTGCTTTCGGCAGCTGCCTTTTATTTCAACAAGCTTCCATCTGCCGTGTTTTTTGCGCTTATAGGGGCCTCGGTGCTTCTTCTTGCGGGAGCCATAGCAGCGGCTGCGGTGAAAAGGAGCAGGCAGAAGAGAGCAGAGGCTGTGGAGAAGGAGCTGGGAGAGAGGATACTTCCTTATCTTGGCTCATCAGAGATAAGTGAAAATCTGCTTTTGGATATCCATGAACGGATGGAAGGCTACAGGAGGCTTTACCAGACCAGGATGGATGCGCTTGAGGAAGGAAAAAGGACGGCGGAGGAGATCATAGAGCTGAGCCGTGAGCAGGCAGAGGGACGTGACGACATAGAAAAGCAGCAGGCTGTGAACCGTGAGGTGGAGGAGAAGCTGCTGCTGCTCAATTCACTGCGCAACAGGGCCTCGGAGCTCAGGATGATCATATCTGACAACAAGCGCATCAAAAATGATATGGACGCCATAGACATGGCGGTGGAAAATATTGAAGAGCTGAGCCATGAGGTGAGATCTTCCCTTGGGGCCTATATCAATGAGGAGGCCGGAAGGATACTGTCCAAGGTGACGGCAGGGGCCTACAGAAGGCTCAGCGTTTCAGATGATATGCAGATATCAGTGGAGACAAGGGAAAGGAGCATACCTATCGAGGATCTGAGCATGGGCACCATGGATCAGGTCTATCTTGCCCTCAGGCTCTCAGCCCTCAGGCTGGTGGAGGGAGGCAGGGACGGAGAGCTGCCGGTGCTCTTTGATGACAGCTTTACTCTGTATGATGATGAAAGGCTCAGGGGAGCCCTTTCATTTATAAGCGGATATTACAAAGGCCAGATACTGATATTCACCTGTCAGAAACGGGAAGAGACAGTGCTCAGAGAGCTTGGCGCAGCCTTTAGCAGCGTGGATATGTCTGCATGATAAAGGAAGCTTGATCGCGTGAAACGACCGACATAAAGTGCACAAAAATATTGAAACATTAATTGAATTTTTATTCACATTAAACAATGATTATGGTATAATGTTTTATACTATTACTGACGGTGAGGTGGTAACGTGATTAAAAAAGAAATGATCGCCATGCTGTTGGCTGGCGGGCAGGGAAGCCGACTTGGCGTGCTTACGAAAAATGTAGCCAAGCCTGCGGTAGCCTTTGGCGGAAAATACAGTATCATAGATTTTCCGCTGTCTAACTGCATCAATTCCGGCGTGGATACGGTCGGAATACTTACTCAGTATCAGCCCCTGCGACTGAATGCCCACATAGGCATAGGCATACCCTGGGATCTGGACCGGAACTATGGAGGAGTGGCCATGCTTTCTCCCCATGAGACCAGCCTTGGATCAGACTGGTATTCAGGGACTGCCAATGCCATATATCAGAATATAGAATATATCGAGAGCTATAATCCCGATTATGTCCTCATCCTGTCGGGCGATCATATCTACAAGATGGACTATGAGGTCATGCTTGATTATCATAAGGCACAGAATGCAGACCTGACCATAGCCACCATGCCAGTGCCCTGGGAGGAGGCAAGCAGGTTTGGGCTTGCTGTTACGGATGAAACAGGCAGGATCACGGAATTTGAGGAGAAGCCAAAGAACCCCAGCTCCAACCTGGCCTCTATGGGTATATACATATTCAGCTGGCCGGTGCTCAGGGAGGCCTTGATCAAGCTTAAAAATGAACCGGGCTGTGATTTCGGAAAGCATATCATACCCTATGTCAAGGAAAAGGGAGACCGTATATTTGCCTATGAGTTCAACGAGTACTGGAAGGATGTAGGGACCCTTGGCTCCTATTGGCAGGCCAATATGGAGCTTGTGGATATCATTCCCGAATTCAACCTTTACGAGGAATACTGGAAGATATACACAAAAAGCGACAACATAAAGCCCCAGTACCTGGGTCCTGAGGCCGAGGTGAACAGATCTCTCATATCTGAGGGCTGTGAGATATACGGCAAGGTAGAAAATTCAGTCCTTGGCGCCGGAGTGACAGTGGATGAGGGAGCAGTAGTAAGGGATTCCATCATCATGGCCAATGTCACCATAGGAAAGGGCAGTGTCCTTGACAAGTGCATCATAGCAGAAAACACTGTCATAGGAGCCGGCTGTGAGCTTGGGACAGGCGAGTATGCAGAATCCATGCTGGATACAAAGGTATATCAGTTCGACCTTGTGACGATCGGTGAAAACAGTGTCATTCCCGATGGAGTCAGGATAGGAAAGAATACAGCCATAAAGGGAGTTACCGTACCGGAGGATTATCCTGCGGGAGCTTTGCCCAGCGGCGGATATATCATAAAGGAAGGTGAGGAATTATGAGAGCTGTTGGTGTGATACTTGCGGGCGGCAATTCCAAAAGGATGAGAGAGCTCAGCAATAAGCGTGCTATAGCGGCCATGCCCGTAGCCGGAAGCTTCAGGAGCATAGATTTTACGCTGAGCAATATGACGAATTCACGCATACAGACAGTGGCTGTGCTTACACAGTACAATTCGAGATCGCTCAATCTCCATCTTAACTCCTCAAAGTGGTGGGATTTCGGACGAAAGCAGGGCGGACTGTTCGTATTCAATCCGACGATCACTGCGGAATCCAGCGACTGGTACAGAGGAACGGCAGATGCACTTTATCAAAACCTTACCTTTTTGAAAAACAGTCATGAGCCCTATGCAGTCATAGCTTCAGGAGATGGCATTTACAAGCTGGATTACAACAATGTCCTGGAATACCATATTGAGAAAAAGGCGGATATAACCGTTGTTTGCAAAAAGGTGGATGAGGGAGTTGACGTAACCAGGTTTGGCTGCGTAAAGGTCAATGACGAGGGCCGTATCGTAGATTTCGAGGAAAAACCCATGGTATCGGATTCCAATACCATCAGCTGCGGCATATATGTCATAAGGCGCCGCCACCTCATAGAGCTTTTGGAAAAGTGCAACGAAGAGGACAGATACGATTTCGTTCAGGATATCCTGGTCAGATACAAAAACATGAAGCGTATCTACGCCTACAAGATGGATGGTTACTGGTCCAATATAGCGAGCGTGGATTCCTATTACAGGACAAATATGGATTTCCTTGACAGGGATGTGAGGGCATATTTTGCAGCAGATCCCCAGATATATACAAAGGCGGAGGATCTGCCTCCGGCAAAGTACAATCCGGGCTCCAATGTAAAGAATTCCCTGATCTCCAGCGGATGCATACTGAACGGCACGGTTGAGAATTCACTCCTGTTCAAGGACGTGTATGTAGGAAACAACTGCGTCATAAAGAATTCCATAGTCCTTAACAATGTTTATATCGGGGATAATACGGTACTTGAAAATTGTATAGTAGAATCAAGGGATGTCATTCGTGCAAATTCTACCTATATCGGATCACCGGATGCGGTAAAGATAGTAGTGGAAAAGAATGACAGGTATGCTATTTAAGGTACATTCATTACCTCTTGATTAGCCTTTCGGAGGGTATTATGCAGATAACAGATGTCAGAGTCAGAAAGCTGGATAAAGAAGGCAAACTGAAGGGCATGGCATCCGTTACGTTTGAAGACCTCTTTG
Organism: uncultured Lachnospiraceae bacterium; assembly: GCA_944377385.1. Classification (GTDB taxonomy): domain Bacteria; phylum Bacillota; class Clostridia; order Lachnospirales; family Lachnospiraceae; genus Avilachnospira. The sequence continues at coordinate 30,195 of CALWET010000039.1, forward strand.
TAGTACATGATATTAAAATCGTTGACGGAGATCATGGACTTTTCATAGCAATGCCAAGCCGCCGCTCAAAGGAGGGCGGATTCAGAGATATAGCTCATCCCATCAATCCTGAGATGAGACAGATGCTCCAGGATGCAATACTTACAGAGTATTTTAAGCTTCTGGAGGAGGGTGGAGAAAGCGATCCTGATGCGGATGATTTTGTCTGAATGATCGTATAGTTTAGCCATATCTTATCAAAGCCAGATACAAACAAGACCGGGACGGCTTTTGCCGCTCCGGTCTTTATCTTTTATGCTGCCAGTATCAATGCCTATATGATCAATGCCTGTTGGAACAATGTCTGTATTTTAAGGCCATACAGGATAAAGGGCCTGTCAAAGTATGTGCTTGTCCTTGAGCATTACATCGTGGGCACCGCCCTCGACTATGCTTGTGGAGGATACCAGCGTGAGCTTGGCATTTTTCTGAAGCTCGGGTATGGTCAGGCAGCCGCAGTTGCACATGGTGGATCTGACCTTGCTGAGAGTAAGGGCTACATTGTCCTTGAGGCTTCCGGCATAGGGTACCAGGGAATCCACACCCTCTTCAAAGCTGAGGTGGGTGCTGCCTCCCAGATCATAGCGCTGCCAGTTGCGGGCTCTTGAGCTTCCTTCGCCCCAATACTCCTTCATATAGCTGCCATTGACATTTATCCTCTTTGTAGGGCTTTCATCAAAGCGGGCAAAATAACGTCCGAGCATGACAAAATCAGCGCCCATAGCCAGGGCCAGGGTGATGTGATAGTCATGGACTATGCCTCCGTCTGAACATATAGGGATATATACGCCCTTTTCTTCAAAATATTCATCTCTGGCCTTGGATACTTCCATAAGGGAGGTGGCCTGTCCTCTGCCTATACCCTTTTGCTCTCTGGTGATGCATATGGCTCCGCCGCCTACTCCCACCTTTATGAAATCAGCTCCGGCATCAGCCAGGAACCTGAAGCCCTCGCGATCCACGACATTTCCGGCGCCTACCTTTACACTGTCTCCATACTCGCTGCGGACATATTCAAGGACTCTCTTCTGCCATTCTGTGTAGCCGTCAGAGCTGTCTATGCAGAGCACGTCTGCTCCTGCCTTGATGAGAGCAGGTATACGCTCCATATGGTCTCTGGTATTGATGCCGGCACCTACCATATAGCGCTTGGAGGTGTCTATCAGCTCGTTTTCATTTTCCTTATGAGAATCATAGTCCTTGCGGAATACCATGGATACCAGATGACGATCCTTGTCGATTATGGGCAGCGAATTGAGCTTGTGCTCCCATATGATGTCATTTGCAGTCTTGAGGGTAGTGTTTTCATCGGCATATATGACATCCTCAAACTTAGTCATGAACTCGCTCACCTTTGTTGAGGGGTCCATACGGCTTACACGATAATCCCTGCTGGTAACTATGCCTATCAGCCTGCCATGAGCGCTTCCGTCCTCCGTGACAGCCATGGTGGAATGACCGGTACGGCTTTTCAGCTCCAGTACCTCAGCCAGGGTATTGTCGGGGCGAAGATTGGAATCGCTGACCACAAAGCCTGCGCGATAAGCCTTTACACGTGCCACCATCTCAGCCTCAGCCTCTATGGACTGTGAGCCATATATAAAGGAAAGTCCTCCTTCCTTTGCAAGTGCTATGGCAAGCTTGTCATCGGATACGGACTGCATGATGGCTGAGGTCATGGGTATGTTCAGGGAAAGCGGTGCCTTTTCCCCCTTACGGAATTTTACAAGAGGTGTGCGAAGGCTTACATTGGATGGTATGCATTCTGCCGAGGTATAGCCCGGTATTAGCAGATATTCTCCAAAGGTGCGGGAGGGTTCATTGATGTAGATGGCCATATTTTACTCCTTGTCGATGAAAGAATTGGGTTTAAATGACAAATTTCAAATATCCTATCACTGCCTTATGAAAAATGCAAGCATAAAAGTGACAGGAAAAAGCTCATAAAGCTTTATTATATGTTATTATAATGCATATGTTTTCTATAAGGAAGATATTTTATGGACAGATTGGAAAATGAGATCATAAATACGATAAGGTGCTATAGCATGATACCGGAGGGCTCGGATGTGGCCGTGGGCTTTTCCGGAGGAGCGGATTCCCTGTGTCTGCTTTATGTGCTGCACAGGCTCAGGCGTCTGCTCAGGATAAACAGGCTGCTTGCGGTACATGTAAATCACAACCTCAGAGGCATGGAGGCAGAACGGGATGAGAGCTTTTCAAGAGAATTCTGCCTTGACCAGGGCATAGAATTCAAGGCAGTAAGCGTGGATGTTGCAGGGCTTTCAGAAAGCTCTGGCATGAGTACCGAGGAGGCCGGCAGGAAACTCAGGTATGAAGCTCTCAGAAGCAGTATAGGCAGTGAGGGGATCATAGCAGTTGCTCATCATGCCGATGACAGTGCTGAGACGATACTCCTGAACCTTGCAAGGGGCACGGGCTTCAGGGGCGCCGCAGGCATCCTGCCTGCAAGGGCCGGCATCATAAGACCTCTTATACGGACCTCAAGAGGTGATATACTGGCATATCTCGACAGAAGAGGTCTTTCTTATGTAACTGATTCCACGAATCTGCAAAATGACTATACAAGGAATGTAATTAGGAACAGCATACTTCCTTTGTTCAGAGAGCATGTAAATAGCCGTGTCTCCGAGCATCTTCTTGATTTTGGCTCTTACTGCAGGGAGGCAGACGATTTCTTCAGGTCAGAGGCAAAAGACTTTCTTGAAGAGTGTTCAGAGCTTGAGGGACATATCCTCAGGCTCAAAAAAAAGGAGATGAAAGAAAAACCACAAATCATAAGAAGGTATGTTATAATTGAAGCGTTCCGCAGACTGGATATCCCCCTGAAGGATCTGACCAGCGCACATTTTGAGGCAGTGGATGGTGCCGTTTTTGCAGGACGGGGCTACCACGTGGATCTGCCGGGAGGGGTTTGTGTGGAGGATACCTACAAGGAAACATGCATTTTCAAGAGGGAGGGCTGATATGTCTTACAGGATCGAGACACTTATCACAAGGGATGAGCTTGCAGAAGGCATCAAAAGAGTAGCGGATGAGATCAACAGGGATTACAAAGGTCGCTCAGTGCATCTGATATGCATAATAAAGGGCGGAGTATTTTTCATGACAGAGCTGTCAAAGTATCTGGACATGGATGTGACCATGGACTTTATGGCTGTATCCAGCTATGGATCCGACACTGTTTCTTCAGGGGTCGTAAAGATCATCAAGGATCTGGATGAGCCCATAGAAGGCAGGGATGTGATCATAGTGGAGGATATCATAGATACGGGCTATACCATGGAATATCTCATGGAGCTGCTGAGGGACAGAAAGCCCGCATCCCTGAAGCTCTGTGCCATGCTTGACAAGCCGAGCCGCAGAGTTACGGACATAAAGCCTGATTATCTTGGATTTACGATAGAGGACAAATTTGTAGTTGGCTTTGGCCTGGACTATGATCAGAAATACAGAAATCTGAATTATATAGGAGCAGTAATATTTGATGAATAATAAGAGGCCCCAGAACATAAAGATACCCTGGTTTTTTATCATATTGCTGGCGGGCATGATCATACTCCTTTTGGTCCCCTTCAGGGTCATGTCCGAAAGACTCACTGCAAATGAGCTCAGACAGGTGCTTGACAGACCGGAGGAGATAAGTCAGGCTGCAATAGAGCTTAGTCAGGAGGGTATGGCGGCAGAGCTGATACTGGAGCTTTCAGATGGAAGGTCAGTAAAGGCCACCGTCCCTGATGCCATGGAGGTCATGGACAGGCTGGATCAGACCGGTGTCGATTATATGATCAGCGGTATGGCAGAGACCTCCTTCTTTGACAGCTTTCCCATGGTACTGATGGCCATAATCACGTTTTTCTTCATCTTCATGCTGATGGGGGCCCGCAGCGGTGCCGGTGGCATGAACCAGCGGATGGCCAATTTCGGTAAAAGCCGGGCCAGACTCAGCACCGAAGGGAATGTCAAGTTTTCAGATGTGGCAGGCATGGAGGAGGAAAAAAAAGAGCTGAAGGAGGTAGTGGAATTCCTTCGGCATCCTCTCAGATTCAGCACCATGGGAGCCAGGATACCCAAGGGCATTATATTGGTGGGATCCCCGGGAACGGGAAAAACACTGCTTGCCAAGGCTGTGGCAGGAGAGGCAGGAGTTCCCTTTTACAGCATTTCTGGCTCGGATTTCGTGGAGATGTATGTGGGAGTGGGCGCTGCCAGAGTCAGGGATCTTTTTGAAGAGGCAAAAAGGACCAGCCCATGTATAGTATTCATTGATGAGATAGATGCCGTGGCACGGCGCAGGGGTACAGGACTTGGAGGCTCACATGATGAAAGGGAGCAGACCCTGAATCAGCTTTTAGTGGAGATGGACGGCTTTGCCCAGAACCAGGGGATCATAGTCATGGCAGCCACAAACAGGGTAGACATACTTGATCCTGCCATCATGAGGCCGGGGAGGTTTGACCGCAAGGTGACCGTAGGCAGGCCGGATGTCAGAGCCAGAAAGCAGATACTTGAGCTTCATGCCAGAAACAAGAGGCTTTCAGAGGATGTGGATCTGGAGCGCCTTTCCAGGACCACTGCAGGATTTACCGGAGCTGACCTTGAAAACCTGCTCAACGAAGCTGCCATAGAAGCGACGATAGACGGACGCGAGGCCATCAGCAGCAATGATATCGAGGAGGCCTTCATAAAGACGGGTATCGGCACAGAAAAGAGATCCCGGGTCATATCAGAAAGGGACAGGCGTATCACCGCCTATCATGAGACCGGACATGCCATACTTTTCCATGAGCTTGAGGATGTAGGGCCCGTACACATAATAAGCATAATCCCTACAGGGGAGGGTGCTGCCGGCTATACCATGCCCGTGCCTGAAAAGGACGACATGCATGTCACAAGGACGCAGCTGATACATATGATGATGGCGGCCCTGGGCGGCCGTATAGCTGAGGAGCTTGTGTTCAATGATATAACTACTGGTGCCTCCCAGGATATAAAGCAGGTCACAAAGATAGCCAGGGCCATGGTCATGCAGTATGGAATGAGTGACAAGGTGGGAATGATCAATTACGAGGAAAATGGGGATGATGTATTCCTTGGCTATGACATAGCCCACAACAAGACCTACAGTGACAAGATGCTCAGCATAATCGACGACGAGGTCCGTTCTCTGGTGGACAGCTGCTATGCCGACGCAAAGGCTATCATAATCAGACACAGGGATGTGTTGGAAAAAAGCTGTGCTCTCCTCATGGAAAAGGAAAAGCTTACCGGAGAGGAATTTGATGCGCTTTTCATTTCAGCATGCTCAGGGGAAAATGCGTCAGAATAAGCTATGTATGGCTCAAAGGCCTTTTTGTTGGGATTGCATAAAAGCAAAATAAAGTTAAAAAAAATTCTGTTAAGTTTGTAAGATGACATAAAAAAGGCTCTTTGCTATTATAATAGACGTAACCCCCAATACATTATATATAGTTTTGCTACACCCCATAAAAAACGAAATACCTTCTCCTGAAAGCTCCGACTACCCCGTCGGAGCTTTCTACTTTTTATGGTATATGATATAATTTTACCATATTGATCTAAAAGGACAGGAGTATATGGAGCACAGCGGAATAATTAAAGAGGCCTTGTTTTCAGACGGAACTGAAAGCTATGTACAGCCTCCGGAATTTGACGCAGGAGACATAGTGCGTGTAAGATTCCGTACTCTGAAGGACAATGTGGACAGTGTACTGTTTATCACTGTAGAAGGAGAAGCTGACCGGGAGGCGGAAATGCAGAAGGTCGCTTCGGATAAGCTGTTTGATTATTATGAGATAGAGATAAAGACAAGGGATGATCCGATCCAGTATTATTTTGAGATACTAAAGGGTGAGGATAAATGCCTTTATACAAGGCTTGGAGCTGACGGTGCAGTGGGAAGCAGGTTTTATTTTAAGCTCGTGCCCGGCTTTCATGTGCCTAAATGGCTGAAAGGCTGCGTCATATATCAGATATTTGTGGACCGTTTTTATAACGGAGATTTCGATAATGATGTCAGGAACGGTGAATACAGATACCTTGACAGCCAGTCGGAGCAGGTAAAGGACTGGGATGCACCTCTTGAGGAGCTGGATGTGGGACGGTTTTACGGCGGCGATCTGATCGGAGTTGAGTACAAGCTGCCCTATCTGAAGGAGCTGGGAGTAGAGGCCATTTATTTCAATCCCCTGTTTGTAAGTCCCTCAAATCATAAATATGATACCCAGGACTATGAACATATCGATCCGCATTATGCTGCCATGGCAAAGGATGGAGATTACAGGAAAAGATCTGCTGATCCCGATAATCTGAGCTCGGCGGATGCCTATTTTTCGACCTTTGTGAAAAAATGCCATGATATGGGCATCAGGGTCATAATGGATGGAGTCTTCAATCACTGCGGCTCCTTCAATAAAATGATGGATGCCGAGGGCATATATAAAGATATGCCCGGCTACGAGATCGGAGCCTTTCATTCAAGGGACAGCATATATCATGACTATTTCAGCTTTGAGGATGACAGTCCCAAGGCCTGGCCTGGAAACAGGACCTATGAGAAATGGTGGAAGAATGACACTCTGCCAAAGCTGAATTATGAGGGCTCTGAGGAGCTTATGCGCTACATCCTTGGCATAGCGGAAAAATGGGTCAGCCCTCCTTATGATACAGATGGCTGGAGGCTTGATGTGGCTGCGGATCTTGGACACAGCGAGGAGTTCAATCACAGCTTCTGGAAGCTGTTCAGGAGCAGAGTCAAAGCCGTAAAGCCTGAGGCAGTTATATTTGCAGAGCATTATGGGGATCCTTCGGCATGGCTTAAAGGAGACGAGTGGGATACGGTCATGAACTATGAAGCCTTTATGGAGCCCGTGACCTGGTTCCTTACCGGCATGGAAAAGCACAGTGACTGGAAAAAACCTGAGCTGTGCGGAGACGGCAAGGCCTTTTTCAACACCATGAGATATGCCTGGTGCAATATGCAGTATCCTTCCATCATGGCGGCCATGAATGAGCTCAGCAATCATGACCATTCCCGCTTTCTGACCAGGACGAACAAGACCATAGGCAGACTTGCGCAAAGCGGAGCAAGCGCTGCTGAGGAAGGTCTGAATTTTGGCATATTCAGTGCTGCTGTAGTCATACAGATGACCTGGCCTGGAGCTCCTACCATATATTATGGAGACGAGGCCGGGGTATGCGGATGGACGGACCCGGATTCCAGAAGGCCCTATCCCTGGGGCAGGGAAAATCATCATGTGCTGGATTTTCATACCTATATGATCTCCATACATAAGCATGACGTGTTCAGATACGGTTCCTTCAAGGAGCTGTATGCCGAGGGGCCTTTCATAGCCTATGGACGTATGTATAAGGAGCATATAGCCGTCATAACCGTAAATGCAGGAGATGGATATATGGAGGCAGACATACCCGTGTGGGAGCTTGGAGTTACTGACGATATGACTCTGACCAGGGTGGCTGCCACAAATCAGGAAAAGTATAATGTGGGCTATCATCACAGAGGCTCTAAAAACGGATATCTTCATTGCCGTATGATGCCCTACTCTTCCAAAATATATATAAACTGGGCTGTGGATGAGCATAATGTGACTTGGGTGGACAGGTACTAAAAATTAGTTAAACAATGTTTTGGGGCCAGGAGCCCTGTGCGATTTTAAGAAAAGGAGAAACTTGGAAAAGTAAGATATAAAATGAAATTGAATAAGGATATCATCAGAAGGATCTTTTTTATGCTGCTGGGAGCGGCCATCTGTACCTTTGGTATACATAACATACACCAGAGGGTAGGCATAACCGAAGGAGGAGCCATTGGACTTGTGCTCCTGATGAACAAATGGTTTTCCATATCCCCGGCATATATGACACCGCTTGTGGATTTTCTTTGCTATGCCATGGCATTTAAGTTCCTTGGCGGATCATTTATAATCTGGTCAGTGATATCTACCCTCAGTGTTTCTTTCTTCTATAAGGTATGGGAGTTTTTCCCTTACATGCTTCCGGATCTTTCCGGTGCTCCCCTGCTGGCAGCTATTTTCGGCGGAATGTTCGTGGGTATTGGAGTAGGGATCATAGTGAGGATGGGAGGCTCCAGCGGAGGAGATGATGCTTTGGCACTTACCATCTCACATGTATCCGGATGGAGGCTTTCAAGATCATACCTTGTGACAGACATAACGGTACTGTTGTTGTCTTTGAGCTACATCCCGGTGAAAAGGATAGTATTTTCGCTGGTGACGGTATGCATATCCTCCTTCCTTATTGAGAGATTTCAGTACGGAAGCAAGGCTTTACCGGAAAATATTCAATAAAAATATGGGCTTATTTTCTACATGTAGAAAATAAGCCTGTTTTTTTGGCAAAAATCACGAATAGTTTTGACTTGACTAATCCCTTATAAGCCCTTAAAATTCTAAACACGACACAAAAAACATCTGTCGCTTCAAAAAACATTTCTATAAAATTCAAGGATTTTCCATAATATCATATCGGAAAAGTCGCATCATAATATCAAACGATTTCAAACACCGTCCATGTATTTTTCGATCCATTCAATTCGAGGAGTCCCTATGAGTGATGTATTTATTTTTTTTAGAAAGATCGTATTGTGTACCTGTCTTTTTTGCGGAGGGATCAGTGACATGTACAGGCTCAGGGTGGGAAATAGTTGCATAGCCTGCTCCTTCCTGGCTATCAGCCTTGGCATGATCATTTTTCATGAAGACCTGCTTTTGTCCATGGCAGGGGCAGCGCTGCTGATACTTTTTTTGTTTCCGACATATAAAAATGGCCTGCTTGGTGCAGCTGATATAAAGCTGTTTGCTCTTGTTATATTTGCTTTTCCATCATTTTATGGACTTGAGATACTGTTTTTATCACTGCTTTATGGACTGATATTTATTATTTCGCTACGCCTGTCTTTTTATATACAGGGCTTTAGGGAACGTTACACAGGATCTGATCTGCGGGCCCGGGGAGGCCTGTGGAAGCGTTGGGTAAACGGTCCGCTGCTTAAAAGCAGGATACCCCTGGCTCCGTTTTTACTTTTTGGCTCATTGACAAGATTTATTTTTTAAAGGGAGGGTGTCCTATGGAAAAGATCATGGCCGTGCTTACAGGAGAGAGGGCCTATGGAGAACGACTTTGCGCATACGCAAATTATAAGAGAGGCATGCCGTTTACGGCCGTATCCTTTGATTCGGGACATGCCTATGAAAATTTTGCAAGCAAGCATCGTATAGGTGTGCTGCTGACGGACGGACATGTAGAGAAAAAGTATTCTGGCTTCAGGGAAAAGCTGCAGGACAGAGAGGATATGATCATAGGGCTTCTCGACGAGACGGATGAGGACAGTATTTTCAACTACAGCGAGGCGCCTGCCTTTGATACCTATGCGTTGATACCAAAGTACCAGTCTGCCGAAAAGATCATGCGCAGCGTCATGAGCTGCTGCAGCAGCTTTGGAGTGCATATCTGCAGAGAAACTGCGGGCAGCGGATGCTATGTTGCAGGAGTATATTCTCCCTCCGGCAGGAGCCTGAAGGCGGCATATTCGATGGCGCTTGCCAAGGCGCTTGGATCCATGAAGCGCACCCTTTTTATCAGCTTTGAGGAGTTTTCCGGGTTTTCAAGGATCACTGGAGAATGCTATGGCGGAGGATTGTCAGATGCCATGCTGGCCCATAAAAAGGGATGTCTGGACAGTGAGCGCATAGGATCCCTTATATATACCTACTGCGGTATAGAGTACATCCCGCCCATCCAGTATGCCGAGGATATGAAGGGAATAAGCGGAGAGGAGCTTGCTCAGATGATAGGAGATATCTTGGAGCATGGCTCCTATGAGGCCATAGTGCTCGATCTTCCAGACAGCTTCAACATGGCTGAGGATATGATGGACATCTGCGATGAGATCTTCATGCCGGAAAATGATGATCAGGTATCGGCTGCCAGAACTGATGAATTCCTTGATTATCTTGCTGCATGTAAAAAGCTTCGCCTCAGATCCAAGCTTTGCAGGTTCAAGATGAGGCCATATATGGACAGGATGCTTTCGGCCTCATATGTTGAGGACCTGATATTTGGCGAGCTGGGAGATCTGGCAAGGGAGCATGTAAGACATCTGAGGCAGTAAAAATGACAGTATTTGAAAGAGCAGAAACCGAGATCAGAAGGCGGATAGCATCAAGGATAGACGGAGATGAGATCATATCGGATCAAAAGCTTTACGAGCTGATAGATGAAGAGCTTTCAGGCTTATCGTCAGAGAGCTATATACCGCTTCAGAATAAAATAAGGCTTCGTGAGGGGCTTTTCAACGCCTTCAGAAGACTTGACATACTTCAGGAGCTCCTGGATGACAACAGTATCACGGAGATAATGATAAATGGCCCAAATGATATTTTTATAGAAAGGAAAAACAGGATACAGCGTCTTGAAAGGGGCTTCCAGAGCAGAGAAAGACTTGAGGACATCATCCAGCATATAGTGAGCCGCATCAACAGGACGGTAAATACATCCACTCCCATAGTGGATGCCATGCTCAGAGAGGATGGATCAAGAGTGCATATAGTTCTGCCTCCCATAGCCATCAACGGCCCCATAGTCACTATAAGAAAATTTCCAGAGCATATAGGCATGGAAAAGCTTATAAAAGGCGGGACCATATCTGCGGAGGCAGCACAGCTGCTTCACATGCTCGTGGCCTCAGGCTATAACATTTTTATATCCGGAGGCACATCCTCAGGCAAATCCACCTTTTTGAATGCCCTTTGTGAGTACATACCCAGGGAGGAAAGGGTCATCACAATAGAGGATTCTGCCGAGCTTCAAATAAACGACATACCGAACCTGGTCAGGCTTGAGACCCGCAATAAAAACAGTGAAGGAGAAGGGGAGATCAGCATGTCCATGCTTATAAAGGCGGCTCTTAGGATGAGGCCGGACAGGATTCTGATAGGTGAAGTCAGGGGAGCTGAGGCAGCAGACTTGCTTACCGCCGGGAATACGGGCCATGATGGTTTGCTCAGTACAGGACATGCCAATTCCACGGAGGATATGCTGAACAGGTTTGAGGCCATGGTACTTATGGGGATAGAGATCCCCATAGATTCCATAAAAAGCCGCATAGCCTCAGCAATAGATGTATTTGTACATTTACAGCGTCTTCCTGACGGGAGGAGGATAGTCACAGAGATAACAGAGCTTGAGGGATTCAGAGAAGGGAGGATAAGGCTTAACAGTCTGTATCAGTATGATAAAGGAGAGGGCCGCCTTATTAAAAAAGGCAATATCAAAAGAACGGAAAAGCTCAGGATCCGCAGTCCAGGAGGGACTTACGGATTACAGCATCTACAGGCTTGATCTAAAAGAGAGATTCCTTTATGGACTTGAAGGGATACTGATATCGGCAGTCGTAGCATACCTGTTTTACAGGAGCTTTTTGATCTTTTTGTTCCTGGCTGTCATACTTTCAATCCTTTTGCCGATGTATATGAAAAGGGAGCTGAAGAAAAAGAGGGATGAAAGGCTCAGCAGTGAATTTAAGGATGCCATAACGGCTCTTTCTGGATATATAAGTGCAGGCTTTTCCATAGAAAATGCCTTTATTGAGATCTACAGGGATGAGCTTAAAAACGATCATAGAAACCAGCTTATGCATAAGGAGCTGTCTGTCATAGTCAGCGGTCTCAGGATGAATATAAACATAGAAAGCCTGCTTATGGATCTTGCGAAAAGGAGCGGAAATGGAGACATAATAAGCTTTGCCCAGATAATGTCCATTGCAAAGAGGAGCGGAGGAGATATGAAGGAGATAATAGATCGAACGGTCAATATCATCCGGGACAAAACTCAGGTCTCGGAGGAGATAAATACTCTTACCCGGGGCATCAGGCTGGAGCAGAACGTGATGCTCGTGGTCCCATTTTTTATCATCTTTTATATTGATCTGAGCTCTCACAGCTTTCTTGCACCGCTCTATACAGGATATGCTGGACGTTGTGTCATGACTGCAGCTCTGATAATGATCGCAGCTTCATGCTTTATTTCCAGAAGGATAACGGATATCGAGGTTTAAGAACAGTGAAGATAGGCAGAGTGTATTCCAGATTTTACGGAGGCATAAAAAATGGCAGCAGCCTGCTCAAGACGCAGCTTTTAGCCATATTCATATCAATTTTGCTTGCTCTCTTGTATATATATACAAACAAAGGAATACTTGAGGATGGAAGATATATAAGCAGGAATGATTATGGCCAGGGCAGCAGTGAGTATACCGTGTTTGCCGAGGGAGGCAGCTTTGGAAAAGCTGAGCTCAGTCTGACAGTATCTGAAAAGGCCTATACGCAGGAGGAGCTTACAAAAAGCTTTGAAAGCCTTGCCGGAGAACTGCCGGCTGTCATATGTACTGATGACAAAAGCCTTGATGCTGTCAGTTCTGATCTTTATCTTCCCAAGAGCATTGAGGGATATGAGGGCATAAGACTGAACTGGTATCCTGATGACCCGGATATCATAAGCTATAAGGGAGAGGTTATGAATGACGAGCTCACCTTTCCTGTTGAAACGGGACTGAACCTTGTGATGAAGTATGGTGATATATCGGAGGAATATTTCTATAAGCTTTGCATAGTGCCTCCAGCCTATACAGAGGCTGAAGCTGAGCTTATTCAGCTTAGGGAAATGATCGAAGATGCAGATAAAAGGGATCCATACTCTGACGATATAGAGCTTCCGTTATCCCTGGATGGAAAAGAGATAATTTACAGCACCAAGATAGACATGACTCCGATCCTTATAGTCCTTCTTGGAGTCCTTGCGGCATGGCTCTTTTATATGAAGCCGATAGAAGAAAGGAAGATATCAGAAAAGAATCGCAAAGATCGTCTGTTAAGAGATTATTCGGAGATGGTATCAGGGATGCTACTTTATATAGGTGCTGGACTTACTGCCAAAAACGCCTGGATAAGGATATGCAGGGATCATGAGTCGGTCTATGGAAAGGATTCTTTTTCTGAAAGTCCGATGATGGAAGAAATGTTCAGGACGATGAATGAAATGGAAGGAGGCATAGGAGAGGGCAAGGCATATTCAGATTTTGCAAAAAGATGCGACCTGAGATGCTATCAGCGTTTTTCCTCTCTGCTTGAACAAAACAGGAAAAATGGTGACAGGAATCTTAGAAACATATTGAAGCTTGAGATGGAGGAAGCCTTTGATCAGAGAAAAAATCGGGCTTTAAGATGCGGACATGAGGCGTCCGTCAAGCTTATGCTTCCGCTGTTCCTGTCCTTTGGAGCCGTGATACTTATAGTTATTGCGCCTGCAGTTATGTCTGTAGGCTGAACATTTTTGAAAGGAGAAAATATGATCGGGGAGTATATTTTATTTTTCAAAAGAGAATTAGAGGCTTTCATCAGAGATGAGAGCGGTGTGGGAGTTATAGAGGTGGTGCTGATACTTGTGGTGCTTATAGGCCTCGTGATCGTTTTCAAGGATAGTATCAACTCCTTGTTGACGGATATTTTCAAAGAGATAAACACTCTTTCAGAAGATGTGTACTGAGCATAGCAGACAGGAGATCTGCAAAGCTTATAAAGGCAGCAGCTCAAATCTCAAGGGATCCATCACGGTATTTTTATCTTTATCTCTTGCTCTTACAGCGGCACTTTTCCTTTCCCTTCTTGAGAGTGTCAGAACTCAGGGTGCCAGGCTGTATCTGACGTCAGTATGCAATTCGGCAATAGATTCTCTTTTCTCCCAATATCACCTGGGACTGTGGGCGGATTACAGGCTTCTGGGCCTTGAACATTACAGTGATGAACAGCTCTCTGAGGAGTTCAGAGACTTTGCTGATCCATATTTTGAGGCAAAGAATTTTTATGGCTCAGAGATCAAGGAAGTAAGCATTATTGAGAAAAAACTTATCACCGATGATGAGGGAGAGGTTTTTGAGGATCAGGTCCTCAAATATATGAAGTATGGGATAGTAGCCACCGTTATGGAATCTGATCTTGTGCAGAAGCTTACCGGTAATATCAGCGACGGATTGAGCCTTTTTGAATTTCAGGACAGCTACGGTGATCACACAAAGGCAGCAGTCAGGCTTGAGGAAAGGCTTGAAGATATATCTGCTTCCATTGACAGGCAGAAGGAGCATCTGGATGAAGTCGTTGCTGCAGGAAATGAATATGACAGTATCAGGGCGCGCAGGGGACTTTCAAAGCTGAGAGCTGAGGTAAAAAAGATACCTGAGCTTGTGGACGCTTACAAAAAGGATGCTGACAAACTCAGGTCTGAGCTTGAGGAATCGAGGAAAGAGTATGTAAAAAACTGTAATGAAGGTAAGCTGAGTGAGACCGCAAGGAAGCAGCTGGAGGCAGAACTTGAAAAATACGATTCCTATGTGGCTGCTGACGGTGAAAGACGGCAGGAGATTGAAAAGCTGAGCGGACAGGCTGCTGATAATATTTTGTTTATAGATGAGCTTGTCATGGAGATAGAGCATATAGAGGAACAGGAGGCCATACAGGATGAGGAAGAGGACATAGAGGTAAATAGAGCTGAGCTTTGGGAAGGCTTCAATTCCAGGATCTCTGCTTATAATGCATTGGAGCTTGGATTACGTAAAGGGATTGAGGACAAGGAAAAGGAAAAGAAGCTTGAGGATGTGGAAGGACTTTTAGAGCTTGATCTTTTAAAGCTGCTGCTTCCAGAGGGGATGGTGCCTGACAAAACCAAGCTTGAGCTGGAGAATGCCCCGTCCAGAACTGAGTTTTCAGGAGTCGATGAAAGCAGGAGAGGCATATTGGACAGGATATTTATGGCAGAATATATGGCAGCTGTGCTGAACCATTATGGGAGAGGAGATTTTGATGATGGCAGGACTCAAAAGGGCAGCGGAGGACTTGAGCTTGAATATGTGCTTTATGGAAGCGATTCGGACTATGCTTCTCTGTCTCAGGCCATCAGTGACCTGGTGGCATTAAGGAGTGGTCTCAATCTTTTGCATATCCTTTCTGACAGTGAAAAAAGGGCTCAGGCACAAAACCTCGCTTTTATGATATCCGGTGCCCTGGGCTTTACCCCAATAGTAGGCATCATGACCTTCTTTATCATGAGCGTCTGGGCTCTGGGGCAGGCATTATGTGATGTAAAGGCTTTGCTTGCAGGGAAAAAGGTAAGCTTCATGCACACGAGGGAGAGCTTTGCGCTGAGTCTGGACGGACTTTTGGATATGGCCTCGGGAAAGGTCGTTGAAAATAAAGACGATGACAAAGGCTTTTCATATCTGGATTATATGAAGCTGTTCCTGGTCATGAAGCAGGGGTCGGAGCAGGATTACAGATGTATGGATATGATACAGCTTGCTTTGTCAAAAGGACAGTCTGATTTTCTTATAAACAGGTGTGCCGCATCTGCAAGTATCAGCTCAAGCTACGATACCAGGCATATATTCACTTCTCTTGGCTTGGTAAAGTATTTTTCAGGTAACGATTTAACAGAAGAATATGACATATCAGTCCAGACTGCTTTCGGATATTAAGGCAGTTTAAGTCTTTATCCTGGGCTTTCGTGCGCAAATAAAGGGAGGCGTACCTGATCTGTTTATTTAACATAGGATACTCGATCGCATGCTAAATATATCAAATAAAAAATCCGGACAGGAAAATCTACACGCCTTTTCTTCTTCAGTGACCATGTGCTGGGGTATATCTGGGGCCCTGCACTCATTTTTCAGGGTACGCCGCTCTTTATTTGTGCATGGAAGCCTGACTATAGAAGCAGCTTTGGGGCTGCCTCTGCTGATATTTTTTATGATGGTGCTGTTCACACCTATTCATGTGATGAATGAGCAAAGGCGTCTGCAAAATGCCATGGAATCTGCAGCAAAGGATATAGCCATTAGAGCATATATAGAGGGGCTTTCAGAAGAGATGGTCTCTGATGGCGAACTGAAAAAGGACCTGGTGGATTCCCTGTTTATGGGCTGGGAGATGTTGGAGCTGATCAGCATTGCACAAAGACTTGAGCTTGGCCATCTGAAGGATGTGAGGATAGGCGATAATTATATTTTGGGAACGGGTGATCCTGTCAGTGATACAGGGACAGGAGCTTCAACAGAAGCAACTTCTGATGTAGATGCAGAAGCTGGATCATCAGGTGAACTTGTGTTTTTTGAATTTGAATATGAGATCAAATGGCCGATCGAGCTGTTTACACTCGGAGCATATGAGCTTTCTTCCGTAGTAAACAGGAGGAAATGGGTCGGATCGGAGGGCGGAAGGGGCCGGGATAAATTTGGAGAGGGCCTGAAGGAGGATGGATATGATATTGATGATGAGGGAGATCCCATAGTATATGTAGGCAAAACCGGAACGAGATACCATGTGGATAAACACTGTCATTATATAGACAATGTAATGACTGCCGTAGCAGGAGAGGACATAGACGAGCTTAGGAACAGCTCGGGAAGCAGATATCACGCCTGTCCATCCTGTGATGCAAGTCCTGAAGGAACAGTCTATATATTTGAGAGCGGTACATCATACCACAGCAGTGAGGACTGCAAGGCCGTTGGATCTTATGCAAGGATCTGCAAGCTTTCGGAAGTGGAGCACCTCGGAGCCTGCAGCTACTGCGGGGCGGCACAGGAATAAATATATTTGAGGAATAAAATATATTCGTGAAATGAGAAGATGACTTGAAGGGATGAGAAGATGAAGTTTGAAAGCTTTTTCCTGTTGTTTTTGTTCAGCCTGACGAGTGCTGTTCAGGATATAAGAAAAAGATATATAAGCCTGGCCATATTTGTGGTATTCGGGATCATAGGCTTACTTATGAGCTATATGGATCTTAGGCATATAGGAGATATTATGGTCGCCTTGTTGCCGGGGGCTCTGCTTTTACTCTTGTCTTTTGTTACTAGAGGGAGCATAGGAATAGGAGATGCATTGTGGTTCATCGTAGCAGCAACATTTTGTGGGCTCAGACATATCCTGTTTATACTGTCATTGTCCTGGATAATGTGCATGCTATGGGCATTGATGCTGGTCATGCTCAATTACAGGGATATGAGAAGGTTAAGAGGGAAAAAACTGCCATATCTTGCCTTTGTTCCGCTGCCGGTCATACTGGGTGCATTTATCTGATTTATATACGGAGGATGGATATGTCAAACAGCTGTATGAAAGAGCTTTCAGGAAGTCTGACGATAGAGGCAGCGTATGTGATGGTCACAGTCCTGTTGGCCCTTGCATTGATCATTGGGAGGGCTTTTTACATACACGACAGGACCATGGCCTCGTTTGTACTGAATGAAGCCCTGGAGCTGGGCGGGCATATGCCGGAAGCATCCCTTGAGGAACAGGCCGGGCTGTCAGAGGGCCGTTTGTCGGAGCTTTTGTCAGGACAGAGCTTTGAGCTTGAGCTGGAAAGCTATAAGGATGGTGCAGAAGGGCAGGCGATTTCGGGAGAGCTGGTGATCAGGATGAGGAACAAAGGCTTTAAGCCATATAAGCTTATGCGTCAGCTGACGATATTGGATGGGATCGATGATGAATGATTTTTTAGAACTGTATGAAGGAGGCAGACGGTACATTGCCATAGTTTTACCTGAAACTGTTTCAAGGATGGAAAGAGAAATGCTGTTGACCTCAGAGGGGCCATTTCTGATACCGCCAGCGGAGACCGTGCTGGAAGGTGAAAAGGCATTTTTCTATAACGTGGGCAGATATACGGATCTAAGGACATATGTAAAAGAGCATGAGATCACGGAGGAACTGATCTGTACGGTATTCAGGTCCATTAATGAGGCTGTGCTGGAGATGGATAAATTCATGCTTTGTGAAAAAAACATATGTCTTGACATGGATCATATATACATTACGGATGATGGACGGGAGGTCAAATTTCTGCCAGTGCCTGAAATAGCTCATAAGACTGACAAAGAGCCAGCTCATGAAGTGATCTCAAACTTTATGGTGTCCTGTGGAACTGGAGATGAAAAAGCCGGGGAGGCTTTGAAAAGGAGCTCTCATATAAAGCAGGGGGTGGAAAGGATGGTGGAATATATGCTTAAAAACATATCGCCTGAATCCACAAGGGAGCTTTCACTCTTATGCAGGCTGTACAAAACGGCAGATGAGCTTGTGATATGTGCGGACAGGCTCAATGAGATACTTCCATACCATATAAGCCACAGAGCCGAATTAGATATCAAGGACGCCAAATTGAGTTATAAAGAATCCGAAGATGCCACGGCAGAGAGGATGGATGCAGATATAAACGATATTCCCTATACCTATGCTGATATCGAAGCAGAGCCTGTGAGAAGTGAAGGAAAAAAAGAAGAGGAAAAGATAGGGCTTGATCATGCTGCAATGCCAGATACCGATATGATCGGAGCCAGGAAGGGATACATCATAAAGCTTTTTATGGCCATGGGTATCATGGGCACTGCAGCTGTCATGGTGATATTACTTAGGGGTATCGAAGCATTTTTAAGATTGCTTCCTGTTTTTATCGTACTTTGTCTGACCATAGCAGTATTGATTTTTATAGGACAGCTGGAAAAAAGATCATCAAAATCTAAATAAATCACAGGGCTGTGGTATAATATCCGCACAAAGTGCGGATAAGGCTGCTTTGCAGCCTTCAGCGGCTCTGCCGCTGGTTATACTATTCGCAATCGGAGATTTCTCATACCACAGTCGGTCGAAGTAAATACTCGCTGTGCTCGTGCTTCCTTCGCTTGCGACTGTGGTATAATATCCTCATGTGTGCAGAGCTTAGGAGAGTTTATCACGAATTGCCTCCGGTATGGACTGAAGACAGTGAGATCCTGATATTGGGATCCCTTCCTTCTCCAAGATCCAGGGAGACAGGCTTTTATTACGGGCATCCAAGGAACAGATTCTGGAAGGTGATGGCCGGTGTATTTGGAGAAGCCATACCCGAGACGGTTTGTGAGAAAAAAGATATGCTGAACAGGCACAGGATAGCCCTGTGGGATGTGATCGAAAGCTGCCTGATAAGGGGTGCTGCCGATACCAGCATAAAGAATCCGATCCCAAATGACATAGGAGGATTGATAGAGCGTACACATATCAGCCGCGTCATAACTACAGGATCGAAGGCTTACAGTCTTTATATGAAGCTTGTATATCCACACACGGGGATACAGGCTGAGGCCTTGCCCTCAACCTCTCCGGCAAACTGCGCAGTCAGTGATCAGGAGCTTATAGCCATGTATAAAAGAAAACTGAGGCTTTGCCATGGCAGGCCGGAAAATACAGAAGGACGCTGTAAAGAAGAGATACGGGCATATGATCTGCTGGATGAGCTTGGAATAGATTATCTGCGGGTAGACCATGAAGCAGCCTTTACCATAGATGCCTGCGAGGAAGTGGATGAGATACTCGGAGTGGAAATGTGTAAAAATCTTTTCCTGTGCAACAGTCAGAAAACAGATTTTTATCTGCTGATGATGCCGGGGAAAAAGGCATTTAAGACAAAGTATCTGTCAAAGCAGATAAATTCCTCGAGACTTTCCTTTGCCGATGAGGAACACATGAAAAGCCTTTTGGGCCTTGCGCCGGGGTCCGTTACAGTGCTGGGACTGATGAATGACACTGAACATAAAGTAAGGCTCCTGATAGATAAGGAGCTTCTTGCAAGTGAGTTTACAGGCTGCCATCCCTGTATAAATACCTCAAGTCTCAGGATACGTACCTCTGATATACTGGAGGTGTTTCTGCCCTTTACGGGTCATGAGCCCGTGGTGGTAGAGCTGCCCTGGGATTGAGAAAGCAGTGTCCGTACACCATGATACATAAGCCTTGCAACGGAAGTGATGATATAAGAGAAAAAGGCAGTTATGATAAAGATAATGACAGTATAGATCAATGAACACAGGGACACACTCATATGAGCGTAGAGCTGTAGGAAGCTATAGATCTGGTCCCTGAAGCCACAGGTGATCAGCTTTGTTATCAGGGGGAAATGTATCAGATATATGGCATAGCTCAGGGAGGATAAAAAGCAGATCGTACCACAGACAGCCTCAGGCCTGATATCAAGGCAGAGTATGAATATCATCAGCAGGCAGGAAGCAATGAAGGAGATCGAGGAGTCCCAGGTTAAAAAATAGGGTACATTTGCACTGACTGCATCCAGTTCTCCGAAGCTGAGCTCAGAATGATATAGCTTGAGCTGAAGGTAATAAGAGGATATCAGACAAAGCACAAGGACTGCGCCTGAAATAAGGCACAGCCTTTTTTTGTACGGTTTTTTAATAGCCTTTAGAGCCCGATAGATAAGGTAGCCTGTACTGAAATAAAGTATCCCATATAAAAAATATTCAAGATACATGGGCAGTGTAAGGCTCGGAATAAAAGAAACCGAAGGGGAAACAGCCGGCATGATCAGGGACAGGACTTTTTTGATATACGGGATAGCCAGAAAAATAAAAAGAGCAAGTAAAAGCACAGCTGTCAAGCCGCCTGAAAGCTTTTTAAGAAAGGGCCTCAGCAGGGGCAGGACAAGGATGATGTGTGTATAAGTTATGACATACCAAAGATGCCCTGTATAGCCTCCAAAGTAATTTGCGTCAGGAAGCAGCACTGCCTTGAGTATATTGTGCGGCAGCATTGGGAGATAGCAGCTCCTGATGCTTTCCAATATATTCATTTGACCGCTGATCCACCCATGGAGCAGATTTGCAGCCAGTATGAGCAGCAATGCCGGAAGTATGATATGAAGGAGGCATCTTTTCCAGGCTTTCAGTATTGAGCTTGTATCAGGAAGGAAGGCTCCTGAGATCATAAAAAAGGAGCCTACTGCCGTGGATGACAGGGCAAGCATAGCCAGAGTAGGCTTGAGTATGACAGAGTCTGAAACTGGTACAGGCCGTACATGGAGGTATATGACCAGTAAGCAGGCAAAAAGCCTGAGCAGTTCGATGTTTACGTTTTTTCGGGATGAAAAAGCTGCCATATCATAAATTTCCTTTTTAGATAGCACAAACTTATTTTATCATTATATACAAAAGTGTTGCTTTTACAAAATATTTTCTGTATGCTTTTTATATATAAAAAACAGCCTTAGGATATGATCCGGGGAGAAATGGAGTTTCTATGAAGGTCCTCAATATAGGTTCACTTAATATCGACAAGGTCTACAAGGTAGAGCATTTTGTCCAGGCCAAGGAAACGATAAAGGCCTTGGATCATGATGTCCACAGCGGAGGAAAGGGGCTGAATCAGTCGGTGGCCCTTGGCAAGGCCGGTGCAGAGGTCTACCATGCCGGCAGTATAGGAGATGATGGCCGTATGCTTACGGACATACTTGTGGGAGCAGGCGTGAATGTCGATTTTATAAAAAACAGTCACTACCCCACAGGACATGCCATCATTCAGGTAGAGGAAAACGGCCAGAACTGTATCATGATCTGCGGAGGAGCAAATGACGATGTGACCTGTGAGGATATAGACAAGGTGCTGACATCCTTTGAAAAAGGAGATATACTCCTGCTTCAAAATGAGATATCAAATCTCGGGCATGCCATAGAGATGGGGCATGCAAAGGGCATGACTGTCATACTTAATCCTTCCCCTATATCAGATGGCCTCAAGGAATGCAGACTTGATCTGGTGGACATGTTTATATTGAATGAGGTAGAGGGAGAAGCGCTTACCGGGATCTCGGCCGAGGATCCGGACGGTGTGCTTGAGGCGCTGAAGGATATATTTCCAAATGCTTCCTTCGTGCTGACGCTGGGAGAGCATGGAGCAGTATTTTACAGGGACGGTGAAAAAGCATCCCATGGCATATTCAAGGTAAAGGCAGTAGATACGACCGCAGCCGGAGACACCTTCTGCGGATATTTTATAGCAGGGCTCACAAAGGGCTGGGAAAGCAGCAGGCTGCTGGAGTATGCCAGTGCTGCAAGTGCCATAGCAGTATCCAGAGAGGGTGCTGCGCCCAGTGTACCTTCCATGGAAGAGGTAGAAAGGTTCCTTGACGAAAGAAAATGAGTCAGAGAATATATGCAAGTTTAAGCGCATAGGGCAATAAGGCTGATCATTTATTGGGATGGAAACGATTTTCAGATATATTTGATTTATCATATGACAGGCTGATACCTATGATTCCGATCAGAATGATAGCCACGCCGACAGCCTCCACAGGCTGGAAGGCCTCGCCAAGGATGAATACACCTGAAACAATGCCCACCACAGTACTGAGAGTACAGGTAGAGGAATATACGGCAAAGGGAAGGTTTGCCGAGGCATAGGTCATCAGAAGGAAGGCGCATACACAGGAGCCTATACCCATATAAAGCACCGAAGCTATAAAGCTCGGCCCCATGAGTCCATACAGATAAGTGCTCAGGGGTGCCGAGCTTAAATGATGCCCTATAGAGATAAAATTAAATGCAATGGCACCCATGGCCGTCGTGATATAAATGATCTCAAAGGATGAGAAATAAGCAGAGGCCCTTCTGACAAGGACACGATTAAGCGAGACTGAGATCATGGTACCTATGATCAGTATAAGTCCAAGGCTGGTCATTCCAGCTTCGGCTTTGTCGGCAAGCGTAGTAATGAATACGCCTGCAACACACAGAGAAACAAAAGCAAGCTGACGCCTTGAGGGATATTCATGATTAATGATCGCAGAAAAAAACAGCATGATCACAGGCATAAGACTGTTATACATGGCTATCTGTGAAGTAGGAGCATAGGTCGTAGAGCTGGTCTCCAATATCTGGCTGATCAATGGATTGAAGAAACCGCACAAAAGGATCAGAAAAAGAGGCTTGTTTTTATATGATACCCGTTTCATCCCCAGGATCAGCAGTAGAGACATTGCAACAAAACCCAGGCCAAATCGAAAGGACAGAAACTTGATCGCATCCTGATCTACCACTTCCATGCCAAGCTTTATAAAGATGTAAGCGAGGCCGAACAGAATCTGAGCTATAAGGTTTGCAAAAAGAGGAGCATATTTCTTAATGTTCTGCAAGGCTGGTATTTTCCTCCTGTCAATTTAAGAATGATTATATTCCATAAAGTGACGGTTCTCAATATTTTTGATTATGTATGATAATTAAAAAGTCCATACTATAGAATAATATTTCTGGGTCATATATAATAAGTATAGTGATTTCAAGATGAATATACGAGGAAAAACAAATGGAAAATCAGGAATTCAAATTCTGCACTCAATGCGGAGCAAAAATGAAAAAGGAGGCCAGATTCTGCACTGCCTGCGGTGCTCCCTTTAAGGACACAGAGGAATCAAAAGAAGGAACGAAAAAGGTTCTTCAAGATCCTCAGCAGACTCCGCCTCTGGATCGTGAGAGCGGGGCTGTAAAAGAACAGAAAACGAAGCCCTATGTACAGAACAAGAAAAAAAGCAGGGCTATGATATTTATAGCTCTGGGGGCAGTTTTAGTCATTGTAGCCGCAGTGGCCCTTTTCTTGTTTCATTTTTCATCAAAGGGATATGACAATGATCTTGTAGGGACCGGAGAACTCATAAGATCTGTGGAGGGCCTTTCAAAGCTTGACGAGACTGATACGGACGGAATCGTAGAAGCTATAAACGAAAAATATGGAAAGGTAGAAATAAAAACATTAGATCTATCTATGGATGGAGAGCTTGCTGCCAACATATCAGACAGCGCTTCAGGCATATCCATGGACATGGGAGGAAGTGCTCAGGGGCAGATAAAGATCGATCTTGATGAGGATCTTTTTGAGCTTATGCTTTCGGGAAATGCAAATCTTTTTGGCATAAATATGCCAATAGATATAGCTGTTTATCAAAATGAAGGCAGGCTGTATAGTAATACCAACATCCTCGGAGAAGAGAGCGGATGGATAGTAGAAGAGACCGGCTATAGTGACGAAGATAAGCTGTTTATAGAGATAGACAGAAAACATGTAATGGCAGCATATCAGAATGAAGAAACTGGAGACTATGTCTTAGAGCTGGACTTTTTAGTTGCTGATCTGGTGGAGGATGCAGCATCAGGACTTGCAGGTATTGACGATAGTTCTATGTATTATAGTAATGCAAAGACATATGTTACCTTGGATGAGGGCCTGGGGATCATAGGAGCTTTTATTGACATGAGGGATTGCCTGCTTCCGGAGGAGGGCTTCAGTATCGATTCCTTCTATCTCATGGGAGTTTTCAATTCCATGAATGAAGATGTAGCTATATCCATACCCTACGAAAGCATAGAAGCCGATGCGGCACAGAGTGGATCCAATGAAGCTTCAGGAGATGATATGGAGGAGAGCTTTGCAGAGCTCGAGACCGAAACAGAAATGGCGCCAGCCTTTGAAACACAGGCAGCCGTACAGGAGAGCTCTGAAAGTGTGGATTCCGGATATACCACCATGTTTGTAGTAAACTGCAACGAGAGCATCACCCTCAGGACCAGCCCTTCGACTGATGCCTCTGCCATCAGACAGATACCTCTTGGGGAACCTGTCTCTTTCATAGAGCCTGCTGCAAACGGCTTTTATATGATCAGCTATATGGGAGATACGGGCTATGCCCTGGCATCCTATCTTTCAACGGGAGATGGCTCCTTTGTGGAGGGAGGATATCGGACCCTCAGGGTAGTAAACTGCAATGAAAGCATAACTCTCAGGACAGAGCCCTCTACATCAGCAGCTGAGATAAGGCAGATACCCCTTGGAGCGACACTTTCTTATATCGAGACTGCCGAAAATGGTTTTTATAAGGTCACATATTTAAGTGATACCGGCTATGCCCTGGCATCATATTTAGAGTTTGTTTGATAATGGACGCTTTAAGATACTTCAGGATGGGCTGCCTTGCCTACTCTATATCCGTGCTTTGGTGCTTTGCAGGTTTTGCGTCAAATACATCAGAAGGGGACGCATACTTTTTTGAGTCCAGCAAAATGTACTCATATGACGAGATGACGGATGACATAAAAGGTCTTGATGCCGCATATGGTGACAGCATAAAGGTAAGTTCCTTGGCCTCGACCTATGACGGAAGGGAGGTCATAGCCGTTTCTGTGGGAAATGAGGCGGCCTCTGACAAGGTACTCATTACAGGAGCCATACATGCAAGGGAGTATATCACTAGCCAGCTTGTGATGATGCAGCTTCATGAGCTCCTTGAGATGGAAGCAAAGGGGCAAAGCTATAAGGATGTGCCAGTAGCCGATATGCTGGACGATACAGAGATATATTTCATACCCATGCTTAATCCTGACGGAGTGGCACTTTGCCAGTTCGGTCTGGATGGAGCAAATAATAAAAGCACAAGACAGATGATCTATACCATATATGAGATGGATGGGGCCGTAGAAATTTCGGATTATTTAGAAAAATGGAAAGCAAACGCGAGAGGGGTAGACTTAAATCGAAATTTTAATGCAGATTGGGAGGAATATAATGATGGCATACATCACCCTTCTGCCGATCATTTCAAAGGTGTAAAGCCGGAGTCTGAAGCGGAATCAAAGGCAGTGGCTGATCTGACCAGGGAAAAAGGATTTTCAAGGACCATAAGCTATCATACCCAGGGAGAGGTCATTTACTGGTATTATAAGCAGGAAGGCGAGCTTTACGAGGTATCAAAAAGCTTTGCGGATATGGCATCAAAAGAAACCGGATATTGGCTTGATGCAAATTATCAGGGACTGGACAGCGGAGGCTACAAGGACTGGGCTATACAGGCCATGGGCATTCCAAGTCTGACCATAGAAGTGGGAAATGGCAGCTCACCGGTTGATCCGTCACAGCTTGAAACCATATGGGAGGAAAATAAGGATATCTGTCTGGCAACATTATATGACATCTATACGGAATAAGTTTTTACAGATAAAAGAGAAAAGGCCTTCTGTGCATTATTTGCCGCAGGAGGCCTTTTTGGATTCATGCTTTAAGGGCTTAGACATATCTGTCAAGGAATTCAAATACCTTGTTCAGATTTTCTTCTGTTTCAAACCATACTGAGGAATGTATGGCACCCGGTATGAGATCTAATCTTACTCTTTCCTCGCCGCATACCTCATTTGCCTTTCTTGCAAAGCGTATGGACTGCTGCATGGGCACGATCTCGTCGCCGCTTCCGTGCTGTATGAACATGGGCGGCATGTCCTTATGTATGTAATTCATGACATTGGCCTTATCTACGATGGGGTCGCCGCTTGCGGGGCCGGTGCCGAGAAAAAGGGCTCCTACGCTGTCATCAAGATCATGGAAGGGAAATTCGCTGTCGTCCAAAACAGGCACGGCAGGAGTATATTCGACTTCATTGACATCTTCAGGTATGTCACAGAGGGGCTTCAGGAAATGCTTTATGACGCTGTTTGTATAAAGCTCCTCGTCTGCTGATTTGAAATCAGCAAGGGGATACCAGACGACGCAGGCAGAGAGGCTTGTATCTATGGATGTGTTGCTGCCCTCCATGTCAAAATAGGCTTCATCTGCAAAGAGAGCTGCCATAAGGGTCATATAGCCTCCGGCACTGCCTCCCCAGGCTGCAAGACGATCGGGATCTATATCCCAGTCTGAGGCGTGAGATCTGATAAATCGTATGGCCTCCTTTACATCTCTGACAGGCTCAGGAAAGCGAGCCTCATCGGTAAGCCTGTAATTCACCCCTATCACGGCATAGCCTTTCTTGAGCCCTTCAAGCATGGGGAGTATCATATCTCCGCGGCGCTTGTCGCCTCCTACAAAGCCTCCTCCATGTATGCTGATGATGGCAGGGAAGGGGCCATCCCCCTCAGGCAAAAATACGTCTATCTTTTGATAGGGAGAGCTCCCATAGGGAATGTCAAAATATCCCTTCATACCATCTACGGATATCCTGGGGCAGTCTATCCTCCACATCCTTATACTCATGACACCTACCTCCTTGTACATTATATAGCTTGCTTACATATTTAAAGCATAGCTGTTTTTAAGCAAAAAAGCCAGCTGATTTATACATTGACTTCCCTCAGGCACTATAATAAGATTATCATATATGCTACAAATCCTGAAAGGAAGGTATTGATATGAGCAAGGCTATAACAAGGGGTATCATAGCAGTGCTTATTTGCACTGCCAGCTTTTCATGTCTTGGAGCGACAGATGCCATGGCAGCTTCTCGTGATGAAGAATGCATATGTGATGTGGCATGTCTGTATGATCCTGATCCAGATTGTCCGGTATGCAGTGAAGGCATACATACTTCTTTATCTGATTGTAAGGGAGAGATAGTAAAGCATACTGTATATTTTGATGTGCAGGGAGCAGAATGCGGAAACTTCACCGAGGAGATATCTGAAAATTATTACGTCATTAGTGCCAAAACAAAGATAATGAAAAAAGAGGGATATCTGTTTGGAGGCTGGTACAGAGATCCTGAGTATAGCGATCCATGGGATGTAGAGCATGATTTGGTAAAGGGAGATATGACGCTCTACGCAAAATGGATCAAAAAAGATGGAATAGGCTTTGATGATGATGTTCCAGACAGCAGCAATACCGAGGTCTGGTCAGTTACTGTTTACAATACTACAGCCAGACCAAATGGAAATAATGAGATAAACATAATACTTGATGAAGAGCCTGCTTATCCCGAAGCATCTGACATAGACATAATGCTGGCAGATGATGAAAGGTATTGGATGAAGGATAACTGGGGGAATGTATCCAGTGAAAAATACTTTGCTACGGTAGAAGATCTCACTTCAAATGACGGAGGCAGGACCTGGACCTTTACCGTTCGTGCCGCTGACGGGACTACTACTGAAGAGTATACGATAAATGTAGATATAACCTTAGTAGCAGAATATTGCGGACATGATTCCTATGAATGGGAGATCACAGTTGATGACCATATACAGAGATGCACTGTATGTGGAAAGTATAACCCTGACACCTGTTATTATTCAGCATATAATTCAAAGCCATCACCTGAGGGACATGATTTTGAGGTGATACGGGGACATCTGATTCCGGATTTTTCCGATGAGGATGGAAGAAATACGCTAAAGATATGCAAGGAATGCGGAGCTCATGTGATCGAGCAAATGTATGATAGACTTGGAGATGATATACTCGTCACTGAAGGCATGGATGAGGAAGAGCTTTTAAGGATCCCCCGGGATATATTTGACAGAAATTCTTCATCGTATGATCATTACGATGATCAGGCAATTAACGGCTCAACTCAAAACACCTCGGGACCTAATGGCTTATGGTTCCAGGATGCCATAGGCTGGTGGTTTGAAAAATATGAAGGCGGATATCCTGCAAACAGCTGGTATGAATGCAGGACCTCTGCAGGCGGGAACTGGTATCACTTTGATGCCTCAGGCTATATGCAGACAGGCTGGTTTACGGATGTGGATGGAAATGTCTACTATCTCAGCACCAATCAGGGAAGCGACCTTGGACGTATGTATACCGGATGGAACTGGATAGACGGCAAGTGCTATTATTTCAATATGAATTCCGGCTATGCAGGCTATCCTGCCGGAGCTCTGATGCGAAACATGGTCACTCCGGACGGCTTTACCGTAGACGAAACTGGTGCATGGACGGTCAATGGGGTCGTTCAGCTCCAGGTGCAGTAAATCTATGCGGAAAAGGAGGCTCTGTAAAATGTATAGAACAAAGCTTATGCATTACTTTATAACAGCAGCGCTTGCAGCAACATTGTCATTTGCCATGTTTGGAGCGGTTCAGGCAGAAGAGCTGAATGAAGAAACAGTGACTGAAGAGACCGAGGAAAATGAAGAGACTCTTACCCTAAAAGTGAGATGTTATGCAAATGCCCGGTACGATGCAAATTATGTGGGACGTATAACCTCTGATACATTGCTGGATACTGAAATAGTAGTTAAAGGAAAGCCAGGAGACACATACACGTTTACAGAGGAGGATATAGAAGCGGAAATGCCGGATGGAATGATACTGGTAGATCGAATGGAGCCGGCAACTCTGACATTTGGCGAGTATCCAGACTGGGAATATGTACATTTAAGAGCTACTTACCCAATGACAGTAACATTCAGCTATGTAGCCGATGGCGAGATCGTAGGACGACAGTATATAGAAGAGACTCGAGAAGAGGCTATTGAAAGAGCTTCTAAAGACTATCCTATGCAAATAATACTTGAAGATCTTGATTTGCCTGAAGGATATGAAACAGAATATTCAGATGGACAGCAGGTAGTCTATACAATATTTGATCCCGGTTCTGCAGTTGAACTATACCATAGTGATCTTGACTTACAGGTTAAAAAGATAAGCGCTGATGATGCTTCTGATGATGCTGGAGATGAGGTGATAGAGGACGATTCGGATATACAGGAATCAGAAGCAACATATGAGGATGCAGTTTTAATTATCGTATACAAGTTTTCTGACATTGAAATAAGCAGACAGGAGGTAAGGGCAAGCGGCAAAGTTGGTGAGTCATATACTTTTACAGCCCTGAATACAGATCTGGAAATTCCTGATGGCTATGAGCAGATAGAGAGGATGCGAACGGTCAATGTTGAGTATGGTGGACATGATTACATTACTGTACATTTGGGAAGGGAAAATAAAGCAGATACATCTTCCGCGCTTCCGTCTTATGTCGTAAAAGGAAATTGGACCCAGACTGCAGATGGACAGTGGAGATTTACTGATAACTATGGAGAAGTGTATAAAGAGCGCTGGGCTGCCGTAGAAAACCCTTATGCAAATGTAGCTCAAGGGCAGTCTGCATTTGACTGGTTTAGGTTTGATGCTGAAGGGAACATGATGACCGGATGGTTCCAGGACGTAGATCAAAATTGGTATTATTTGAATCCCGCCTCTGATGGTACCAGAGGGAAGATGATGACAGGCTGGGCTTGGATCACGGATCCTGACGGTATTACACGTTGCTATTATTTTAATCCAAATTCTGATGGAGTCAGGGGCAAGATGATAACAAATACAGTGATTGACGGAAATACTTTGGATATGAATGGACATTGGACGGTCAATGGTATCGTACAGACCAGATAGATCTTTAAGGTTTTCCTGCGAACAGGTTTTTTGAAATTCTGACTACTAAAAAGGGAGCTGTTGCAAAATAGATGAGAAACATCTATGGAGCAACAGTTCACTTGTTTTTTTGATTATATGATCTCTTAAATAAGTTGTCATAGGTTTATTGATCGGGTGACTATGCTAACCTGATGTTTATATTGTATACTTTGTTAGGGTATGGTTTACTTTTTGCTATAGTTCTTATATAATAATGCTATCTAAAGAAATCTTTATTTCTAAGGAAAAGAAAGGAGATATGGTATGAACTTGGCAAAGGTTTCCTCTAACGGGCAGATCACAGTACCTGTAGAGATTAGGCAGGAACTTGGACTTAAATCCGGCGATAAGATACTATTCTTCAAAAATAAAGATGGAGAGGTGGTTATCAGCAATGCTTCCACAGCAGCTATAAGAAAGGCACAGGCTGCTTTTGCCGGAGTAGCTGAACAAATAGGAGTTTTTAATGAGGACGATGTGCAGGCTCTTGTAGATGAGGTGAGATACAAAGGAGCACAGTGATATGAGAGTATTGGTAGACACAAACATCCTTTTCTCAGCACTTTTATTTCCAAATTCTAAACCGGCAAGAGCATTACTGCATGTATCAGATAATCATGAGATGGTTCTGTGTGACAGGAATATTACGGAATTGCGGGATATTATCAGAAGGAAAGCTCCTCAGATCCTGCCAGATGCAGAAGCTTTGCTTGCAGAAATGTCATATGAGCTGATACCGGCTATCTACCGTGCTGACAAGCTTATACGAGATGAAAAGGATCAGCCTATCCTTAATGCGGCTATATTGTCAGATGTGGATGTGATCCTTACTGGCGATAAAGATTTTCTTAGTTTGGATATGGAGCATCCAAGGTGTATGACAGCTTCACAGTTTCTTGATATCGAAGGTAAAGAGGGTCAATCCTTCACGTGATATGGAGGTCAATAGTTGATATTCAGATAAAATGAGGCGCTGTCCAATTTCCAAATAATATTCTGTCTGATCATACACTTGAACGAGGAGATATCTGACATCAACTTTGACAGCAAACTACGGGATACGAGAAGAAACTGTACGCTCAGAATGGCTTAAAATAAGGTGCCTTTGACACCTGAGATATGGTTGGTCTAGTTCAGGTTCTTGTGCTCTTCCCAAGCGTGTGAGTTCAAGTCTCATCTTCCGCATCACATCAAGACGTCGTCTATGGATATCGCATAGCGACGCACAATCCATGGGTCACCCCTGTTAATCGCGGGGGTGGCCCACTTTTTTGTGTCCTTTTTCAATCGTTTGGGCTCTCGTCAAGGAACAGGATGCA